>LADO01000018.1 GCA_000961595.1 Peptococcaceae bacterium BRH_c4b | reverse complement strand
GTTTCAATCCACGCCCCCGTGCGGGGGGCGACGAGTCTGATACTGGATATACATCATAGCGTAGTGTTTCAATCCACGCCCCCGTGCGGGGGGCGACTAAAACTATTGCAGTGCCTACTCTAAGGGGTGTTGTTTCAATCCACGCCCCCGTGCGGGGGGCGACCCTCGGATATTCCAACGGCCCTGGCTCCAGCTGGGTTTCAATCCACGCCCCCGTGCGGGGGGCGACATCTTCTTCATCCAAAGCTTCCCTGATGGCCTCACGTTTCAATCCACGCCCCCGTGCGGGGGGCGACGGGTCCAATCCGGATACCTCGCTTCTGGTAACTCTGTTTCAATCCACGCCCCCGTGCGGGGGGCGACTCTCAATGCTACATCAGCTACAGCAGCCAGTGACGTTTCAATCCACGCCCCCGTGCGGGGGGCGACTGCCTTCTCAAAAGTATCTTTTGGATAGCCAATTAGTTTCAATCCACGCCCCCGTGCGGGGGGCGACCTTTCCATAAATTACACCCCCAAAAATTACTCAAAGTTTCAATCCACGCCCCCGTGCGGGGGGCGACTGCCACAGGAAGAATGGGATCCTGGGCCACTCTTGGTTTCAATCCACGCCCCCGTGCGGGGGGGCGACCCATATGCGGCGGATGAAATCAACGCTATAGCCAAGTTTCAATCCACGCCCCCGTGCGGGGGGCGACTTGATAGATGTTGATAGATATGTTAACCCGGATACGGTTTCAATCCACGCCCCCGTGCGGGGGGCGACAACCCCGGATTAGTCCAAACAACCCTAAAGTTAGGTTTCAATCCACGCCCCCGTGCGGGGGGCGACCTATTGTCCGTCAGCCAGTTACATCAGCGGGTGACGTGTTTCAATCCACGCCCCCGTGCGGGGGGCGACAATACCATCAGCATCCCCATAACCCGCCCCTGATAGTTTCAATCCACGCCCCCGTGCGGGGGGCGACATGAACTAACCCTGGGGAAGAACAAATGCCATGTGGTTTCAATCCACGCCCCCGTGCGGGGGGCGACTGGACCTCCGGTGTGGGGAACACGGACTCACCAGTTTCAATCCACGCCCCCGTGCGGGGGGCGACCAGAGTTTCCCCTGTGGCAGCTCCAGGCAGTAGTACGTTTCAATCCACGCCCCCGTGCGGGGGGCGACTCTGAATCCTTCGGGTAAATGAGTCAATCCTTCGGGTTTCAATCCACGCCCCCGTGCGGGGGGCGACAAAAGTAACCTCAATTTCTGTTTTGAGGCTATTTGGTTTCAATCCACGCCCCCGTGCGGGGGGCGACGATAAAATAGGCACTGAAACCCTAGAACACATAGAGTTTCAATCCACGCCCCCGTGCGGGGGGCGACGGTTCTCCACCCCACGATATTGTAGCTCGTGATAAGTTTCAATCCACGCCCCCGTGCGGGGGGCGACAATTGAGGTCTTACCAGTGCCAGACCGACCGTAGTTTCAATCCACGCCCCCGTGCGGGGGGCGACTCCTTGTCCATGTTATCCCTGTACGCCAGTCAATGTTTCAATCCACGCCCCCGTGCGGGGGGCGACCACCGGCCTCAGTGTTATATCCGAGTTTATCTAATGTTTCAATCCACGCCCCCGTGCGGGGGGCGACCTTTTAGGGTATTTGTTCAGAGGGTGGCTAGTGATGTTTCAATCCACGCCCCCGTGCGGGGGGCGACCTGATTGAGGTGAATATAAATTATGAGTAGAATTGTTTCAATCCACGCCCCCGTGCGGGGGGCGACTTTTTACGGAAAGTACACTGTTCACGATACCTTTGTTTCAATCCACGCCCCCGTGCGGGGGGCGACGTTTTTTGCTAAGTGGTTGACCGGATGGGATGGGAGTTTCAATCCACGCCCCCGTGCGGGGGGCGACATTATGATACCTCCAAATTTTGTTTTCCTTATTTGTTTCAATCCACGCCCCCGTGCGGGGGGCGACGGGCTAACGTGGCGAAGGTGTGCCTGTATACATGTGTTTCAATCCACGCCCCCGTGCGGGGGGCGACCCGGGCGGAATACGAAAGGTTGATTAGCGAGGCGTTAGTTTCAATCCACGCCCCCGTGCGGGGGGCGACTGCCATGGCGGTTCTAAGTATGGGATGCTCCAACATGTTTCAATCCACGCCCCCGTGCGGGGGGCGACTCCCCAAAAGTGGTACTAGCGAATCCTCTACTAAGTTTCAATCCACGCCCCCGTGCGGGGGGCGACCCTGGAACAAATACACTGGCCGGAATGACGAGTGGTTTCAATCCACGCCCCCGTGCGGGGGGCGACCAAGAAAAAGGTAGACAAGGTCCGTGCAGTCATTGTTTCAATCCACGCCCCCGTGCGGGGGGCGACGGGAGTTGTTGAGGTCATTTAATTCACCCCACCATGTTTCAATCCACGCCCCCGTGCGGGGGGCGACTTGTGCTCCAGCGGGCAGCTTATCGGTTCCCAGAAGTTTCAATCCACGCCCCCGTGCGGGGGGCGACCTTAGTTATCTCGGGATATTGCTGGGATAAGTCATGGTTTCAATCCACGCCCCCGTGCGGGGGGCGACGACCTGGTGCTCTCTTCTTTTCCAGTTCTTCAGGGGTTTCAATCCACGCCCCCGTGCGGGGGGCGACCCCATTGAGATTGAAGTAAAGGTAGGACCGTGGGGTTTCAATCCACGCCCCCGTGCGGGGGGCGACCTAAACAACCCCTCTGTAGTAGAGGCTATATTGGTTTCAATCCACGCCCCCGTGCGGGGGGCGACCAGAGACAGGGAGGGTAGATGGCCCACAGAAGGGGTTTCAATCCACGCCCCCGTGCGGGGGGCGACCATCGATTCACAAGGTGGAGATGGTAATGACGAAGTTTCAATCCACGCCCCCGTGCGGGGGGCGACGCGTTCTATGGTGGCGAAGAAGTCCGGGCGCTGGAGTTTCAATCCACGCCCCCGTGCGGGGGGCGACATCAAGAAGCCTTTCACATCTTTTTACCTCGTCATGTTTCAATCCACGCCCCCGTGCGGGGGGCGACATAAAATGGACAAAAATAACGCCGTACAACTGTTTGTTTCAATCCACGCCCCCGTGCGGGGGGCGACCTTTATTTTGTCCTGGACAATTCTGCTCCCCGGAGTTTCAATCCACGCCCCCGTGCGGGGGGCGACGGCCGCTACCCTGGACAGCCTTATGGGACTATCGGTTTCAATCCACGCCCCCGTGCGGGGGGCGACTGCATATTTATAACAAACTGCGCCCTAGCCTTCCGTTTCAATCCACGCCCCCGTGCGGGGGGCGACTGGCAGTGGGGGGCTAGCAAGCATACCGGATGCAGGTTTCAATCCACGCCCCCGTGCGGGGGGCGACACCGATGCCTCAATTGGCCGGCACCTCCTGGCCAGTTTCAATCCACGCCCCCGTGCGGGGGGCGACCAGCCTGGAGCTGTTCACTGGGCTCTTTTTTCAGTTTCAATCCACGCCCCCGTGCGGGGGGCGACCGCCAGCAGGGACAACATACCGGCCAATCTCCGTGTTTCAATCCACGCCCCCGTGCGGGGGGCGACATGATACATTAACTACCGAGCAAAAATATGATCCGGTTTCAATCCACGCCCCCGTGCGGGGGGCGACTTCCTGGGAGGATTATATAGCCTTTCACGGACATGTTTCAATCCACGCCCCCGTGCGGGGGGCGACTAGATCGGCAGTGGAAACCGGAGACGGTAGAGGCAGTTTCAATCCACGCCCCCGTGCGGGGGGCGACAAGGGGATAATTTTATATATAGCTGACTGTCTACCAGTTTCAATCCACGCCCCCGTGCGGGGGGCGACTTTTATACCTTGGGATTACCGGGGCGGGAAAAGATGTTTCAATCCACGCCCCCGTGCGGGGGGCGACCAATGTTTGATATGTATGACGCTGAGGACTTGCTTGTTTCAATCCACGCCCCCGTGCGGGGGGCGACAGGGGATAATTTTATATATAGCTGACTGTCTACCAGTTTCAATCCACGCCCCCGTGCGGGGGGCGACACTGGATTGGAAACCAATAACTCCATTAACTGGAGTTTCAATCCACGCCCCCGTGCGGGGGGCGACGTGTCACATTTATAACAAACTACGCCCTAGCCTTCCGTTTCAATCCACGCCCCCGTGCGGGGGGCGACTAAAACCCAGCACAAACCACCAAAGCCGCGAAAGTGTTTCAATCCACGCCCCCGTGCGGGGGGCGACATTTTTAGGGACGCAAGCAGATAACATGATAGATATGTTTCAATCCACGCCCCCGTGCGGGGGGCGACCGCCTTTCCCTTATCGTCGCTCTCAGGTGCCATTCCGTTTCAATCCACGCCCCCGTGCGGGGGGCGACCTGCGGTCATTAGCTTTAGGCAAGCATTTTTAGTGTTTCAATCCACGCCCCCGTGCGGGGGGCGACCTTTGCCGACGACTTGCCCGGGATAATCATGCTGGAGTTTCAATCCACGCCCCCGTGCGGGGGGCGACTAGGCTGTGAGGGTTGCATGATGCGGGAGCGTGAGTTTCAATCCACGCCCCCGTGCGGGGGGCGACCGCCGGGTTCTATTTTCCAGTTTGGGTTTGGTTTATGTTTCAATCCACGCCCCCGTGCGGGGGGCGACGACCGCAGAACGTCATAGGAGCGATGCTCAAAAAGTTTCAATCCACGCCCCCGTGCGGGGGGCGACACGCCATAGTCCGTGTTCACTATACCTGCTCCGACGTTTCAATCCACGCCCCCGTGCGGGGGGCGACTAACAATTTAGGGTTATCACTGATACTTTTAGAGTTTCAATCCACGCCCCCGTGCGGGGGGCGACGGTTTTAGACGATGATACATTAACTACCGAGCAAAGTTTCAATCCACGCCCCCGTGCGGGGGGCGACGATAACAGAGTTTGCAGTAGCCGTATCGACCTTGGTTTCAATCCACGCCCCCGTGCGGGGGGCGACAGTTATTACATTATCCTTACTTACATCGAAGTAATAGTTTCAATCCACGCCCCCGTGCGGGGGGCGACCCTTTGCTACAGTTAACGGCCCTAATGGAGTAGGGTTTCAATCCACGCCCCCGTGCGGGGGGCGACAAGCGAGAATAATGAACCATCATTTAGGCGCTCTGTTTCAATCCACGCCCCCGTGCGGGGGGCGACGGTGGGTGTATGCGTTTCGCGACTTTGTTCTTCAGTTTCAATCCACGCCCCCGTGCGGGGGGCGACTTTACAAGGGGGTTCATAGTGACCGAAGTCTTATGTTTCAATCCACGCCCCCGTGCGGGGGGCGACGGTTGGGGAGAGGGGTAGCGGTGTATAGCGAGAGGGTTTCAATCCACGCCCCCGTGCGGGGGGCGACACAGTTTTTACAAACCACAGCCGGGAAAAATTTGTTTCAATCCACGCCCCCGTGCGGGGGGCGACACAGTTTTTACAAACCACAGCCGGGAAAAATTTGTTTCAATCCACGCCCCCGTGCGGGGGGCGACACAGTTTTTACAAACCACAGCCGGGAAAAATTTGTTTCAATCCACGCCCCCGTGCGGGGGGCGACACAGTTTTTACAAACCACAGCCGGGAAAAATTTGTTTCAATCCACGCCCCCGTGCGGGGGGCGACACAGTTTTTACAAACCACAGCCGGGAAAAATTTGTTTCAATCCACGCCCCCGTGCGGGGGGCGACAGCAGGTCTTCAGCATCGTACATATCAAACATTGAGTTTCAATCCACGCCCCCGTGCGGGGGGCGACGCGGGAGGCGATCTGATGGGCAGACTTACCACCCACGTTTCAATCCACGCCCCCGTGCGGGGGGCGACACCAACTTCGTGCCATGTGGGGCAAATTTCCCCTTGTTTCAATCCACGCCCCCGTGCGGGGGGCGACGTGGATGAGCCGTCATTTTTGGATCAGCAAGGGTCAGTTTCAATCCACGCCCCCGTGCGGGGGGCGACGGACAACTTGGAAGCGTGGGCAAGGCTGGGGCAGGTTTCAATCCACGCCCCCGTGCGGGGGGCGACTACCCCTTCCTCTCAAGCATATTTACCACCAAAAGCGTTTCAATCCACGCCCCCGTGCGGGGGGCGACCCCTCACGATTGACATGGCGATTGTATAGCCCAGCGTTTCAATCCACGCCCCCGTGCGGGGGGCGACAGGGAGCAGGCGCGGCTGTTATCTAAGGAACTGGTTTCAATCCACGCCCCCGTGCGGGGGGCGACGATGCCTGGGGTGATCAGTTAGGTTGGATACGTAAGTTTCAATCCACGCCCCCGTGCGGGGGGCGACTTCATCTGTGCATACAGATCAACAATCCCCTGAGGTTTCAATCCACGCCCCCGTGCGGGGGGCGACTCCAACAGTTTGGGGTACTGCGGATAACCCCGGAGGTTTCAATCCACGCCCCCGTGCGGGGGGCGACGACAGCCGCGACGTTGACCAGGTATCAAGCCCTGGCGTTTCAATCCACGCCCCCGTGCGGGGGGCGACCTTCCTTATTTGTGCGCTCCAATGCTTTCCGGCTGTTTCAATCCACGCCCCCGTGCGGGGGGCGACATCCTCCCGGCTGCCGTCGCTGTAAGTACGGCGTTTCAATCCACGCCCCCGTGCGGGGGGCGACTTAGGAGGCAGAAATTAAAGTGTCTAATACATATGTTTCAATCCACGCCCCCGTGCGGGGGGCGACAGCCAAATTTGTTTAGGTTGATTAAATTGTGCAACATGTTTCAATCCACGCCCCCGTGCGGGGGGCGACCAGCGCTTTTTATGTCAATGGGCACAGGCAAGTCAAGTTTCAATCCACGCCCCCGTGCGGGGGGCGACTGCACCCGTCTTGAATCCTTAAATATAAAGGATTTTAAAGCCTGTTTCCGCGAACCTAAAATTTACACTTGGTTTTTGTACTCCAGTATTTCAGCGGGTGCAGTGCAATCCACTACGAACAGTGACTTGCGATACCCTCAGTTTTTCATGTTCGCTTATGGTTCGCACTTAAACAATTAGTGTCCCTTCCGGGTCAAAAGCACGTTTTGTTCCAACATGATCAACTCTTCTTTTCCAGTTGCTACCAAGAAGATAATAACGCAGACTATCTTTTTCTTTATTAATTATCTCTTCAAGTATGTTCTTCAATGCGGCAAACTGTGCAGGGTCCAACATACACTCAAATACCGAATTCTGCACCCGCTGGCCATAATTGACACACTGTTTTGCTACACGACGCAGCCTTTTTTTGCCCCCCTCATCTGTGGTGTTCACGTCATAAGTTACCAGTACCATCATAACCGTTCTTCCCCCTTACTTCCAGACGAATGGGGGATACCCGTCCAAATCTCCCCTTAAATGCCTGGCCAGCAGTAACGCCTGAGCATATGGCAATAGACCAACAAGTATTTTTTCCTCTAAAAAAGGATGAGTTATTTCTTCCCTTTTCCTTTTCTGCCAGGCCTCAATTACTGTTTTTCTGGCAGTGTCTTTCATAATAACTCCACCTGATTCCTTCCTCAAAAAATCATCGCCGGTTAGCTGTCGCCTGTTAATCAGGCTTAATGCCAATCTATCTGCCATATATGGCCGAAATTCCTCCATCAAGTCAAGGGCTAATCCTGCCCTGCCCGGACGATCACGGTGCAAAAAACCTACGTAAGGGTCCAATCCCACAGTCTCCAGAGCAGCCCTTGTCTCATGTAAAAGCAGGCTATAAAGAAATGAGAGTAATGCATTAACATTATCCAGAGGCGGTCTGCGATTTCTTCCCCGTATATAAAAGCTGTCCTTCTGACATACAATTAACTGGTTTAACACTGAAAAATACTTTCGCGCGGAATCCCCTTCGACCCCCCTCACCTCATCAAGTCTCTGCTCATTACTTAACCGCAGCACATTTCGCGCCAACATTTTGCTTATTTCCTTGACTTGCTCGGTTTCAAGCTTATCTCCATAGTCGCTGATATAGCGCCGTAGTGCCGTCCTGCAGTTGGCAATTTTCCCTATTATGAACATTGACGCCAGCTTTGCGGAATCGCTTTCGGAATCAGCCCACCGATACTGCTTCCTCCTTAATAACACATTTCCCTTAGGGGGACCGTGTATCGTGGCCAGGTGTCGGCCATGTACAGTCAAAAATGAAACGGTGACTCCTTTTTCGACACACATACCTAATAAAGCCGGACTTGCACCCATGTAACCAAAGGTGACTATGCCCTCCAGATAGTGAACAGGTGTCCTGAATACTTCTGCTTCCTGGACTCTTACCACAAGGTTTTCCCCGTCTTTTGCTAGATATGCCTCAGGATTAGTAACGTAAAGAACATTCAACATTTTCCTCATGCCATGTTCTCCCTAATATTCGTTCTTCATCTCGTCAAACACACTGGCCAAGTATTTTCCCGTTTTATTACCGCCCTTTCCAATCTTCGGGATACATATGTTAACCATAGAACAATTTTTGCATCGCTTGCCTTTTAAGGCCGATGGGGTTTCTCCCTGCGCGTACAGCATGTGCATTCTTACTGTAAGCTCTTTAACCCTCGTCCTTAAGGAATCATCAAATACAACCCTGTGCCTGTGTTTTGTCTCACCATAGTACAAATATCCGTAATCTAACGTAATGGCAAGCATTTCTTCCAGGCAAATAGCCTGGGCACACAGTTGAACCTCATCCCTGTCATCAGGTTTGGGCTTTCCCCTTTTGTATTCAACAATACTATATCTGACACCGGAGTTATCTTCGGACAGTTTTTGAAGTTCAAGTACATCCGCCACGCCATACAGGCCCAGCTTTTTGGACACAAGAGGGACTGAGCGCACTGTCTTCACATCGCCGCGGGTTTCCGTAAAATACGGATCATCCACTTTTTGATGCAGATGTTTCCCTTCAACAGTGCGTACATTTTCGACCCACTGATTTTCAACATGGATGAGTCCCCACTGTCTTTCGCAAAAGGCAAAATGCTGTATGCCGGATAATGACAGCAGTTCATCTTCGTTATACAGTTTATCCATCATTACTTTTCAATAAGTCTGACTCCTGCTGGCACTCCTGCCGTATCAACAGCCACCTCATAATCAATATAAGCCCGGGGGGGACGCGCCGCATCCTTTCTGGAAACCGCGATCAAATCAAATAACTTATGCGCAGGCGCATTGCCTAATGCAGTCTCATGTTCAAAAATAATCAGCTTCCTGGTCGCCATTTTACCCCTTGCAGCCGACCGGTCATGATCAAACATGTTGATTAATGCCTCCCAAATCAGTTCCAGGTCTTCAGTGGTGAATCCGGACTTCTCCGCCAGATTGGCGGAAACATATCCCTCCACCCTGTACAACGCATAGGGTACTATGTGCTTTCGTCCCATTTCCCTGTCCTTCTTCTCGGCGTCTTTCTCGGACGTTACCGCCATCCTGGTGATGGTCACTTCCTGCTGTACTATGGGGTCAATGCTACGGGCAAAATTAATCTGTACGGGGCCACGTACCTGCCCGCAGTTGACCTCTGTAGACATGACCGCCCCAAAGGTGCGAATATCAAAGAAATTCTTGCACATAAATTCAATTATTTTTTTTGCATCTTCCTTATCCTTTGGCAGTTTCTTGGGTTCGTGCTTAATACCGGAAGACTTGTAAGCCTTCATGTGCTGGGTATTTAACACTGATCCTTCACGCACGTAGATATCGTAATCTTCGGCTTCCTTCTTTGCTACATCTACATAATTTCTTATTTTTCTTTTCAGACACACATCGGTAACCAGTCCATAGCCTGTTTCGGCGTCAATGCGTGGCATATTGCCGGCATCCGGGTCACCATTGGGGTTACCATTTTCCACGTCAAACAACAATACAAACTCATACCTCTTATTAATCACGTCTGCCATTATTCAGCACTCTCCTTTTTATCATTTTTCTTAAACAAATTCTGACGCTGCTGATAATATCCCAGAACAAACTGTCCCTGGTCCTCAAGATTCAGATGAGACGGGAAACCGTCAATACAGGAAATAACGTCCTCTATCCGCTTGTCCGTATACCGGCCATATTCCGCTTTTGAAATGTGATGCTGGGCAAGCCTTAAAAGTATCGGAAAGACCGACCCGGGCGCAGCGGAAGCCGCCCCAAAATACCTGTCCCTAATAGTTGAGTTTATACCGGGGCTGGCATCCTCCTGGGCCTTTTCTAGAAGGGAAAATAAACGTCCCAGCATATACCCCGCATTACGGTTTTGTTCATTTAATGCCATGGTTAACTCCACCTCGTCCCCTTTATTGTAAAAACGCCGATTTCTGACCAGACATGCTTTTATTACTGATGCGCGCACATAATTGACTTCCTGATCCGCCCTTATCCGGGAAATGATTGAGTTATACAAAACCATCGGATAAGGTGTGCCTGACAGGATTGACCGCATAAGGACGCCACCGAGTAACGGCGCGATTCTTTTAGAATCTTTAAGCGGTGCCGTCTCTTTTAAGATCATGCCAATGGAAATAAAGTCAGGCTCTTTTTCAAATCTCTTAACTATGGCCATATCGCCGTAGTGCTGCCCAATCTTGTCAATAAACTTTCCATACTGATCCACGTGCCAGAATCTCACCGCCAGCCTGCTGGCATTAGGGGCCAATCCAAGTATGAAAAAGTTGGTGTATGGGTCAATTCCTTTCAGGTCCTGGCTGACAGGCTTGCCGGCTTTAACCCTGGCAAATATGTCATGCAGTAGTTTTACCGTCTGAGGATCCCTGACTATCCGGCGGAAGGTATCGCCCTCTTTTTTCTCGCTTTCGCCGTTATCATCCAATACCGGAAAAAACAGCGCCCCCAGCAGGTCTTCCTCCAGCCCGTGGGTTGAGCTTTCAGCCCAGAATACCGTAGTTGTGTCGCCTATTCTAATACGGTGTTTCTCGCTGCTCAGTAAATAATTCAACGCAGTGGTATAACCGAAAGTGGCCTCTTCTCCGATTGGTGAGTTAAAGCTTTGGGTCTTACCATAAGACGTAAAGGCGTCAAGATTGAAAGAAACTAACGATGCCCCAATTGACTGTGCCCCGGTCACACCTTTTATACTCGGGTGCAGTCGAGCTATTCCCGTCATCCGCCCAGTTATCAGACACTGCATCTGCACATCAGACGCATGGTCTGTTTTATACCCGTTCCATAACTCCATCACCGCTTTTCGTCCGTGGATATAACCCTCCGACCCCTCAACTTTAAAAACGATGTTACTGCCTTCTGTCAGGCCGTCAAGGTATCTGGCGACAATGAGCTGCTCCGGTGCCGAAGCAATATCCCAACCCCTAAGAAATCGTAATAGTGCTATCGCTCCTTCATCATTCAACCCATTAAGAATTTCTTCATGAAGTTGAACAAATGCCTCAAAACATTTTTTAATCCTGTCCTTCTTTTCTTCTTTGTTCTTCTGACTTAACCCCAACACATAGGTACAGTTATCACACATGAAATTCGCTGATATATTTACTGCCCTTTTGACCTGTGCGGGTACGTCAATCTCCCTGGACACCAGTTTATTGCGGCGCTCCACCCTTAAATCAACTATATCCAGCAACTGGCCTGCCCGGGAAAGCACCAGGCAATATGCCACCTTCGCCTTGCTGAGCCCCGGTCTGCTTACCCCGGAATCCCGGTCATCCAGCAGAGTCTCATAGTATTTATACAGGGTATTGACTATCACCCGGCCACCACACCTTTCTCCATCCGGGGTATCTCAATCAAGCCATCTTTCATGGTAGCCCGGAAAAACAGAGGGCTCATCCCGTCCGCAAAGTCTATGTCCAGCAGCATCCACCCCAGGTCTTTTTCCCCTTTGTGAAGAGAATGAGGTACCGGTTCGTCTTCTTCAATAAACCGGAACCTGGCCGGAAACTCCCTGCACCCAAGGTAGGGCTGCTGAAAGCACTGCCCCTGCCTGGCCCTCCGCGAAATGATGGCATGGTGTTTCTCTGGTGTATCATCATTTCCTGCCTCCCCGGTCATTTCAAAATGCGCCTCAATTATATAAGCCACATCACGCAGGAGAAGGGTCGCCCTCTGCTGGCGGTCATCCGATGCGTACTGGCACAATATGGTTGGTTCACCCTTCATGGCTCTCTTTACGTTAGCCGCAGAGATTTTGCCCCCCACCTCATTGCGCCGCACATTGTCAAATTTTATTTCATTTAGCACATGAATCCTGTCAATCACCCACCTTATGGCGGGTTTCCAGTGAATGGACTCCAGAATACCCCTGGCGGCGGAAGGGGTGATCACGTCATAGCTAACCCTTTCCACTTTCATTTCCGGCCTTGTAAAGCATGCGTATTCCCCCCAGACAAAAAGCCGGATACCATAACCCATTACCATTCCCCCATTCTCTAAATGATTAAAGTATCATTCAAAAACATACTTTCCGTAAACGGATTGAGCCCTGTTTCCTGACTGTAATACCGGCCATACACCTCCTCGCGTAACACATAATACCTTTCGGCAACTGCTTCCAATGCTCTGAGTTCAAGCAGTTCGTTGAATTCCTTTTCAAATACACCAACCCCATACCTCTGCAATCTTCTGGCAAATGCCCCGGGAAACTGACTGTGTTCTGCTTCCGCCAGCGCTTTTCTACATGCATCATCCCAGGGAATTATAACCGTGTTGGCATTGTCGTCGATAAGCTTAAACTTTTCCGCAATGGTCCTTAAGGGAAACCTCAACTGTTTTTCCTGTTCCCTGATATCAGCCAGAATGGACGCTTTATCTAATTCTGAGGCATCAATATCATATAAAGAGGTAAAGTAGTCGTTTACCGCTTCCAGTCCCAGAGGGTCCTCATGACGTTCAAATATTATTCCACCCAATGAAGCCGTGCGGCTTAACCACCCTCTGGGCATCCCGTGCTTTTCGGGCCAAAATACATTTACCTCTCCCGTCTGCCTCAGACCCTCCCTGTTGCACCGGCCTGCCGACTGGGCAATCGAATCAATACCTGCCATGCTCCGGTAGACCACTGGGAAATCAACGTCCACCCCCGCCTCAATCAACTGGGTCGAAATTACCCGACACACTTCCCCTTTTTTTAGCCTGCTTTTTATATTCGACAACACTTGTGTCCTATGCGCCGGACACATTCTGGTGCTCAGGTGGAAGGTCCCCTCGCCATGGACCCTTTCAAACAGTAATCGGGCATGCTTTTTAGAGTTTACAATACACAACACCTGGTCATGACCGGATATCCTCTTTGCCAGTTCATCATCAGACACCGCTCCAATGCTACGTACCCGCACCCTTTTAAAAGCCTCGTATAAACTTTCCGGTTCATCAATAATCTCAACAGGGTTGATTTCTTCCGGCAAAAATTTCCTGATAGCTGGCTGCGTCGCTGTACACAGCACAACTGTGACATTATAGTTGGTAACAAGTTCTGCTAGCGCATTCAGGCAAGGTTTAAGAAAGCCCGTTGGGATCATCTGGGCCTCGTCTATGATGATAACGCTATTGGCGACATTATGTAGTTTACGGCATCTTGAACTCCTGGCCGCAAACAAAGATTCAAAGAACTGAACATTGGTAGTGGCAATAATGGGCATGTCCCAGTTTTCTGCTGCAAGTTTTAATTTTTGCCCCATTCCCCAAGCATACTCGGCTTCGGTTTCTGCCTGTTTTTCTTGCGGATATGAAAAATTACTGTGATGCTCCAGCACATTTTCCTCACCAAGCACATCTCGGAATACAGCTGCGTTTTGTTCAATTATGCTGGTATATGGTATTACATATATCACGCGTTCTTTCCCATACCGCAATGCATGTCTCAGTGCAAAACTCAGAGATGACAGCGTTTTGCCCCCACCGGTGGGGACAGTTAGCGTGAAGAGGCCCGGAATGTGATTAGCTTTTTCCCTGCAGTTAGCAAGAATTCCCGACCTTTTTCTGTTAACGGCAGTATCAGTGGCTTTGGAGGACAGATTGTCGAGAAACCGGTCCAGTGTATCCGCTAGGCTTTTCAACGAATACTGCCTGTCTCGGCTACCCGCTTTTTCTGAAGCCAGCGCCTTCTCTGTGTCCAGAAAATCTGCGTCAACAAGGCAGGAATACACAAACCTGGTTAGAAATTGGGAGCTGAATCCCATACCAACAACAGGTCTTATGGCTAGAAAAGCAATATCCCGGGGAGAAGGCAAAACTATTTCCTTAATATACGCGCTATAGTCATTTAATTGCTTTTTTAACCTGGCTTCCAGTGACGTTTCATCCGCCATGCTGCCCCAATCAGGAAGGCCACAGTGATGGCCAGATATTATATAAGCCAATATTTTACCCATCGGGCCGTACCTTTTTTCCACTTCCACTGCGCCTGGAGTGGAATGGTCAACCTTAATGCCCCGGCCTTCAAGGCGCTTTTGAAACTCGGGAGCGTATTTGCCCACGTCATGCAGAAGCCCTGCCAAAAAGGCAATTCTTTCTGCTCCAAATCCCTTTGCAAAAGTAGCCGCAGTCTCAGCAGTATCCTGCAAATGGGCTCTCAGTAAATGCCACTGGCTCTTGTCCTTTTCACTGTCCGAATGAGCATAATAACCCAAGATAACCCTTCTTTCCAAATCTTTAATTCCATCACCTTTACCAAGTGTAAGTATGTAGACTCACAGTCCATGCTTAATTTTGCAATTCAATGGAGTGTATCACTCTATCACATCTTTACTACAATAAAAAATAACACCGTAAATTCCAGGTAGTCCTTCCATAGCGCAAGCCAAATTAATAATTCCAGTAGAGATACACAATCATGTTCAGACACTGGCCCCAGACGGCATATTTCTTTACTTTTGCGGCCATTGCTATACCCCCGGTTTAATTCTCATTAATTGGTTATTATTTCGTCGGAAAGATACATATACCTCCATATATTTACTAATTCAGCCACAAAAAACATTTCTATCCAACCTCTGGATCAAGCCGGTTTAGAAACTATTAACATAATATTCCATAAATATTTACCCTCCCAACTAATAGTTTTCATAGTGTTAATTAAATAAGTTGTTAGTTTAAATGGTAACACCCTGTCCGGACAGCAGTTTGTCATAGGGATATAAATAATTTCATGGCTCTGGCGAAGGCATATATTTCTCTCCGGCGCTGCTTTTATGCCACATATTTGTTTCTACTTAAGCTAAAAACAAAAAAGCCAGTCTCTCAATTTCTTGAGAATACTGGCTTTTGGGTCAGGCAGTTTTTACCGTCAGGGTATATTTCTAGACTATCTTGGTTGTCCAGTCTTCAACATTCCATATATCAGTGACCCAATCCTCATAAAATTCCGGTTCGTGGGACACTAAAACAACTGTCCCTTTAAATTCCTTTAGTGCTCTTTTTAATTCCTCTTTCGCATCCACGTCAAGGTGATTCGTTGGCTCATCAAGCACCAGCCAATTGACATCCTTTAACATAAGCTTGCAGAGTCTTACTTTGGCGTTTTCTCCACCACTTAAAACCATCATTTGACTGGTAATATGCTCATTTGTCAGGCTGCATTTGGCTAAAGCCTGGCGAACCTCATAATTACTGAGGCCCGGAAATTCACACCAAATCTCTTCCATTGCTGTGTTGCTGCTGTTATCCTGGGCGCTTTCCTGCTCAAAATAACCTGGAAAGATATTTTCCCCTAAAAGCACTGACCCGGAAAAAGGCTTAATAAGGCCCAAAAGAGTTTTCAATAGGGTGGATTTACCAAGGCCGTTAACACCCCTTATTGCTACCTTTTTATTTCTTTCTAAAATAACATTTAAAGGCTTGGTTAAAGGTTCATCATACCCTAGCACCAGATCCTCAGCCTCAAAAATGATTCTGGAGGGTGTTCTGGCTTCGGTAAATTTAAAAATTGGCTTGATTTTTTCCTTGGGTCTTTCCAGTATTTCCATTTTATCCAACTGTTTCTGGCGGCTTTTGGCACGACCGGTGGTAGAAAACCTGGCTTTATTACGGGCAATGAAGTCCTCTAGTCTTTCGACTTCCTTCTGCTGCTTTTCATAGGCTTTTAGACTCTGGCGCTTTTTTAATTCATGTAACTGCAAGAACTGTTCGTAATTACCAGTGTACCTGGTCAAAATAGTATTTTCCACGTGGTAAATAACATTAACCACATCATTCATAAAATTTACATCGTGCGAAACCAGAATAAAAGCATTTTCATAATTCAAAAGATATTTTTTTAACCATTCAATATGCTCAAAATCTAAATTATTGGTTGGCTCATCTAAAATCAAAATGGTTGGATTCTGAAGCAGCAGTTTAGTCAACAACACCTTGGTTCTTTGACCTCCACTTAAATCAGCTACATCCCTGTCCAAACCAATATCGGTTAATCCCAGGCCATTGGCAATTCCTTCAATCTTAGCTTCAATGGTATAAAAGCCGTTACCTTCTAAGATGTTCTGGATCTCCCCTACGTCGTCCATCATCCGGGTTACTTCATCTTCAGATGCTTCACCCATCTTCTCGTAAATCTGAAACATTTCCGTTTCCAAATCATACATGCCTTTAAAGGCTTCCCTTAATACTTCCCGGATGGTCTTTCCTTTGGTTAAAACAGTTTTTTGATCAAGGTAACCCACTGTAACACGGTTTGACCATTCTACTTTTCCCTTATCAGGGATCAGTTCTCCGGTAATGATATTTAAGAAGCTGGTTTTCCCTTCTCCATTGGCCCCTACCAGCCCAACATGTTCTCCCTTTAACAGACGAAAGGATGCATCTTCCAAAATAGCCCTGGCACCAAATCCATGGGTCACATTTTCTACTGTCAATACACTCATTTGCTTCTCCTTAATGACTGATGTAGCGTATGCCTTAAATATTTTATATTGTAGTAGCCCTTTAGTCAAAAGTTTAGTAAGCAAAAAAAAAGCACCTTATAATTGGCAAGATATGCTATTGAAATATAATCTTACCATCCTCCCTTACTACCAGTACCGCATCAAATTTGTTTTTCTCCTTGGTCAAAAAACCCTTAATAATTCCGGTTTTGCCTTGATTGAGGAGTAACTTAGCCTGGGTTGGGGTTATTTTTTTACCGGATATTTCTTTCCAAATGGCAAACTTGCAGCCCTCTTTGTAGCCCGTACATCCGTAACTTTTAGGATATTCAACTACGTCACGGGAGCAGACCGGGCATTTACCCAGTGATTCACGTCCCTGTAGCCCTGGCTTAGAAGTGGGGGCCTGCTGTTTAGCCACTTCCACGGTCTGGCGTGTTATATTTATAATTCCGGCCATAAAATCACGTGGATTTACTTTGCCTAATTCTATGTCTGCCAGCGACTTTTCCCACTGCCCGGTCATTTCCGGGCTTTTTATTATGTCCGGTACAAGGTTTATCAGGGATATGCCCTTCGTAGTGGGCAACAATATTTTTTGTTTTCTTTCTATGTAGCCCACCTGTATGAGGCGCTCTATTATGGCAGCCCGGGTGGCCGATGTGCCCAGTCCGTGCCCTTTCATGGCTTTTTTTAACTCGCTGTTCTCCATAAACCTGCCGGCGCCCTCCATAGCGGCCAGCAGCATTGCTTCGGTGTATCTTTTGGGTGGTTTAGTTTGCTTTTCCTTTATCTTTGTACTGTCAGTAACAACGTTTTCGCCCCGTGTCAGTTCCGGTATCACAGCAATTTCATCACTTTCCGTATCTTCGCCCTGGTCTGGTTTTTCTGCTGCAGGGGTATACACCGTTTTCCAGCCCGGGTCCAGTTCCACCCTGCCGGTGGTCAGAAATGTTTCTCCCTCCGTTTTGGTGATCACCCTGGTCTGCTTGTATCGGGCTGGCGGAAAAAATATAGCCAGAAACCTGCGGGCCACCAGGTCATATATTTTGCGTTCATCCGGGGTTAGTGCACTTTTGTCAGGTTTAGTATCAGTTGGAAGAAGCGCCGTATGATCGGTTACCTTCCCGTCGTCTACATATCTTTTCCCCGGCATCCCTGCTTCTTTAGCCGTTTTTACTAAGGCTGCGTATTCATCGGTACCAGCAAGGGCAGCCAGGCGCCTCCCTATGGTGCTTGCCAGTTCTTTTGTTATATGCCTGCTATCCGTGCGGGGATAAGTGATCAGTTTTCTCTTTTCATAGAGCGCCTGGGCTATCTCCAATGTTTTTGCCGCGGCAAGGCCGTATTTTTTGTTGGCCTCTTTTTGCAAATCATTCAGGTTAAACAGCAACGGCGGTAATTCAGTTACAGCCTTTTGCTCAACGCTTACCACCACTGCAGGTTTACCGGCAATTTCATCTTGAATCACTTTGGCAGCCGCAGGGTTATCAAACCTGTCCTGATCCTCTTTAAACCATTTGCCGGTATAGCTTTGTCCATTGTCTTTATTAAATACTGCATATAACTCCCAGTACGGTACAGATACGAAATTGTTTATTTCCTGCTCCCTATTTACGATCAGGGCCAGTGTGGGGGTTTGTACCCTGCCCACGGATAGTAAATTATTGTGCCTTACGGTAAATGCCCGGGTAGCGTTAATGCCAATAAGCCAGTCGGCCCGGCTGCGAGCCTCCGCCGCCCGGGCCAAGAGGTCCAGATTGCTGCCCGGTCGCAGCTGTGTAAATGCTTTCTTTACTGCTGCTGGAGTTGTTTCTGATAGCCATAATCTCTTGAACGGTTTTTTACAACCGATTATATGATAAATATATCGAAATATTAACTCGCCCTCGCGACCGGCATCGCAGGCGTTTACCAAAGAATCAACATCGGACCTTCTCAGGAGTTCCCTAATCACCTTTAGCTGCTTTACAGTTTTGGGGTTTGGTTTCAGCCTGAATTTTTCCGGTATAATCGGAAGTGATCCAATGGTCCATTTTTTAAGTCCCGGGCTGTAATCCTCAGGTGCAGCCAGTTCCACGAGGTGACCTATGGCCCAGGTGACCACGTATTCGCTATTTTCCATGTAACCATCTCTATTGTTAAACTTACCGATAATTGCCGCTAAGTCCCGGGCCACGGAAGGTTTCTCGGCTAAAATGAGGCTTTTCATGTTCTTCTCCTTATGCTGGTTTCACAAACCCAGGAATAACGATGGGTTGATTTTCGGTATTCGTACCGTTGTCTTCTTGTGGGCATTTGAAGTGTGAAGCTATATACCCTAATGATATAAAAACATTCGACCAACTACAACCAGATCATAGATGATTATATTGACTTCTATCTATAATCTCGAACGACCACAGATTTGATAAACGAAAACGCACCCGCTGAATATCTCAACGAGTACGTTTGACGTGGACCTGATGACGGAACTTAAATGTTCTTTTATTTATCGCTTGACACAGCAACTTCCTCTAAAGCAAAGTTTTTCTTCCTGCGTTCCTCGTATAAATATGAATTATAGGCTTATCCACTACGCTCCCGCCGCTATGTGAACGCCCGACCAGCGGGCGGGTTATAAGAGATTCTAGTCTATGTCCACCTTGCTTCGGAAAAAGCGCCTGTAAACCTCGCCGGCCGGCAATAAAACGTCATTACTTCTTCAGCGTGCCGCAATCCTGCCGTCTGCCATCCTGATCACCCTGCCGCAAATCTCCGCTGTCTGCGGGTTGTGCGTTGCCACAAGGACAGTTCTCCCATGATGATTTAGATTTTTCAGTAATTCCGCGATCTCCGCACCGGTTGCCGAGTCCAAATTGCCCGTGGGCTCGTCCGCCAGGATAAGATCCGGATCCAGCAGAAGCGCCCGGGCAATAGCCACCCGCTGCTGCTCGCCACCGGAAAGGTCATCCGGGCGTCGGCCTTCTTTGCCTGCCAGGCCCACCAGCCCCAGCAGCTCCAGCGCACGCGGCCGGTAATCGTTTCCCAAAGGGAAGGCCGGCGCAAGCACGTTCCTCAGGGCGCTCAAAGTGGGAATCAAATGATAGGCCTGAAAAATAAAGCCGATCTTCTCCCGGCGAAATCTACAAAGGGACACCTCGCCCTGTCCAGAAATTTTTTTCCCTTCAAAAATAATATCTCCGCCGCTGGGCCTGTCCAAGGTACCTAAGAGATTTAGCAGGGTGGTTTTACCGCACCCGGAAGGACCCGTCAGCGCTATAAATTCGCCCCTCCGGATCTCCAGGCTTGTCACGTCCAGCACTTTAACCGCAAGCTTATTCTTCCCGTAAACCCTGGTCAGGTTTTTCACAAAGATCAACACATCCGGCTCCAATAAAACTCACCTCCGCAAGCTATGCTCCCCGAAGTATCCGCGCAGGCGCCGCGCTCTTGGCGCGCCAGGCCGGGTAAATTCCTCCCGCCACCCCGATCAGGATACCGGCAAGGCATACATAAGACGCCGTCCGCCAGGTGAGCCTGGCAAAATCCAAAGCTATCAGATCCCTGGCCAAAACCAGGCCGGCGTAACCCAGAGCCACCCCCAAGGCGGCCCCAAGCATGCTCATAACCAGAGACTCCACCATCACCAAAAAGATGATGTTGGCCGGGGTCCAGCCCAGCGCCTTCAGGATGCCGAACTCACGCATCCGGTTGATGACGGATAAAAGCATCACCACCATGATGAAAAGCGCCCCGACCACTACGGACACCACGGAGACCGCGATGAGAAACCTGCCGAAGATGTCCAGTACATCTTTAACCGGATTCAGCACTTCATTGGGCAACACTACCTGAACTTCCGGCTTTTTGCCGGATAGATCATTCCGGATGGACTGCGCTACAGATTCCAAATTATCGATTTCATCCACTGTTACATTAATGGAGGATACTTTTCCAGCCGGTATCTTGCCAATATCCCTGGCCAGGTGTTCGGATCCGCTGAAAGCACTGTCCAAGACTTCGTTGCCGGTCTGGTAAACACCCACAACCTTCAACTCCAACACCTTCGCCTGTCCTTTCTCCGGGACGATAAACCGGTAAACATTTCCTATTTCATAAGGAGAATTAATAAACTTCATATACTTTTGAAGACTGGCCCCAATGATAATCTCTTGATCATCTTCAGGAGCAGTCCCTTGAATAATTTTGTTGTGAGGTATGTTAGAAACAGTTGAAATATCTTGAGCTCCGTATCCATAAAAAGGCATGTCGTATTCCATGTTAAAAGGGCGCATAATCGCTGAAACCTGTGCATAGACCTTTTCCACATGCGGTTTGTTTTTTATGGTTTCCATATAAGAAGACGGTATAGAAGTTGTACCCATACCCAGGAACAAGCCGCCGAAGAGCGCATCTCTGCCGGAAATCATGATTCTATTTGAAAGATCTCCAAGGGTACGCTCAGCACGGTTTTCCATTCCTGCAACCAGGGACAAAAGGAAAGTCATAAGTGCTATACCAAAGGCTACTCCGAGTATGGCCAGGACTACAACTGCTTTTTTACGAAAGGCGTTTTGAATTGAAAAGAACAGTAAAGACAAAATCTCATCCCCATTTTATTAATACTCCCACTCAAATTCTTCCACTTCCGGGAACTCCATCAGTGCTTCCTTCATAATGGAGCAAATGCGCTGCACTCCTTCTTCAGTTTTTGCCTCGCAACGGGCCACCAGCACAGGCTGGGTGTTGGAAGCCCGCACCAGGCCCCACCCGTCGCCAAAGAGCACCCTTGCCCCGTCCACATCAACTACGGGGTATTCCTGCTTAAAACGCTCAGCCAGCCCGCTGACCACCTTGAATTTGTCCCAGTCCGGGCAGGGAACCCTGGTTTCAGCCGTAGAGTAATACTTCGGTAAACTTAAGAGCATCTTTGAGAGCGGCACATCGGAATTGGAGAGTATCCTCAAAAGGCGGCCAGCAGCGTAAAAGGCGTCGTCAAAACCGTAAAACTCGTCTGCAAAAAATATGTGCCCGGACATCTCCCCGGTAAAGACCGCCCCTACTTCCTTCATCTTAGCTTTGATCAAGGAGTGGCCCGTCTTGTAGAAGAAAGACTTGCCACCGAGGCGCTCCACCTCGTCCACCAGGGCCTGGGAGCACTTCACTTCGATGATGGCCTCGGCTCCGGGGTGCTTTGGCATAATTTCCCACCAGTAAATGCACATCAGCAAATCTCCCCAGATAATATTCCCAGTCTCGTCCACCACCCCGATGCGGTCTGCATCACCGTCAAAAGCTATGCCAAGATCCGCCCTCTCCTTCAGTACCACTTTTCTCAACTCCACCAGGTTGGCCGTCTTTACCGGGTCCGGCTGGTGGTTCGGGAAGGAGCCGTCGGATTCACAATAGAGCGGTATCACCTCGCAGCCCCAGTTCTCCAATATTTTTTCAGCAAACAAGGCAGCCGTGCCGTTGCCGCAGTCCACAGCCACCTTTAACTTTCGTGGACCAAGCTGTATTTTTCTTTTCAGCATATTTAGATACGAGTTGATGGCGTCTACCTTTTCAAGGCTTCCGGAACCGTGCGGAAACTCCCCGGCCGAAATCAATTCTTTGAGCTTCTGAATATCATCTCCGTAGATGGTCCCGGCGTGCAGGGCCATCTTGAATCCGTTTTCATCTGGTGGATTGTGGCTGCCGGTAATCATTACCGCAGCGTCAATACCAAAGTGTACCCTGGCGTAGTAAAGCGCGGGCGTGACTACCAGGCCTATATCCATCACGTCACAGCCCACGTACATAAGGCCCTTTACCAGGGCGTCCCGCAGGCGTTCGGAACTGAGGCGGTTGTCCCTCCCCACCAGTACTTTATATAAGCCCTTTTGTATAGCTACAGTTCCAAAAGCTTTACCCAGGAGCGTTACAGCCTCATCCGTAAGGTCCCGTTCAGCTACGCCCCGGATGTCATACTGGCGAAAAATATGTTCATTAACAGTTACCATATTGAAATTCCTCCTTTAAGCTACCACTACAGCACTTCATCCAGGCCTTTGTCCTTTAAAGCCTGCACGACCTTCTTTATATCCTGGGCCCGGTCCTTGCGACAGATCAGGATGCTGTCGCGGTGGTTTGCCACGATTAAACTCTCTACCCCTATGACGCCAACCGTCTTGCCAGGGGAATAAATGAAAGTATCACTTGTGTCCAGCAGCACCCCCCGGCCCTCAATGAAATTTCCTCGCTCATCCTTTTCAGCGTAGCGCTCCAGGGCCGTCCAGGAACCGATATCGTCCCAGCCGAAATCCCCCCGCATCACCAGAACGCTGTCCGCCTTTTCCAGAATACCGTAGTCCACCGAAACCCTGGGCAGTTCCGCGTAGACTTCTTCCAGAACAGCCAGATATTGTTCCGTCCCGATGGCCTGTCCAATCTTATTCAGGCCCTGGGCAAGTTGTGGGGTGTGTTTTGCAATCAGTTGACGAACCAAATCCACCCGCCAGATAAACATGCCACTGTTCCACAGGTAATTTCCCATTGAAAGAAATCTTACAGCCTTCGCGTAATCAGGCTTTTCCAGGAAACGGAGGACCCGCCATGCCGGCGTGCCGGCAAAAGTGTCGTACAATTCCCCCTCGCAAATATAGCCGTACCCCGTCTCAGGCCTGTGGGGCGTGATGCCCAGCGTCACTATCTCTTCTCCACGCCAGGCCGCCGCCACCGCGCTTTTCAGTACTTCCTGGAAACGGGGAACGTCGCAGACGAAGTGGTCCGCCGGCAGTACAATCATAACCTCCCGGGGGTCTTTACGCTCTAAAAACAAAGTGGCCAGCCCGATAGCAGCCGCAGTATCCCGCCCAAAGGGCTCGATGATAATGTTTTCCTCCGGCAAGTGCGGCACTTGCTCCATGATGGTATCCTTAAAATCAGAACCCGCCACTATGTATGTGCCGGATATCCCTACCAAGCCCTCCACCCGCTCCACAGTCAGTTGAAGCATGGTCTTGTCGCCGAGGAGATTCAGAAACTGCTTCGGCGCCGCCATCCGGCTGCGCGGCCAAAACCTCTCCCCCCGTCCGCCGGCCATAATTACAACAAAAGGCATGCACTTAACACATCCTTTCTTTAGTAATAATTTTAAGTTTCGTTACTATTCAGGTATTCAGAATTCAGACCCCCACGCCGCTAGTGCGGCACCTCAGAGCATGAAAATCCAGGACACTTTATGTCATTCTGAACGAAGTGAAGAATCTAGATCCTTCGCTAACGCTCAGGATGACATTTCTCTAAACTTATTTTCAGGGCAGAATTCAGACACCCGAGAATATGCTTCCAACAATTTACTAACCTATTTTTCCATTACAAGACCCTTCGCCAACACTTTAATAACCCCGGGGGTGGCTCCTGTGCCAACGCCAAGCCGTCTCGATGATAGCCCGCAAATCAGTGAAGCGGGGCTGCCAGCCCAACCCGGCCTTTATTTTTTTCGAACCGGCCACCAGCATCGCCGGGTCTCCCGGCCGCCGTGCCCCGTAATGCACAGGGATGGGCTTGCCCACCACCTCTTCGGCTGCCCGGATCACTCTGAGAACGGAGTAGCCGTTACCGTTGCCCAGATTATATACCGCTGAAGAAGCCCCTGAAGCCAGTGCTTCCATGGCTAGAACATGAGCATCGGCCAGGTCGTTGACATGGATATAGTCCCTGATACAGGTGCCATCCGGGGTGGGGTAATCGGTTCCGAAAACCTCCAGGTAGGGCAAATGCCCCATTGCTACCTTCAGCACCAACGGGATTAAGTGGGTTTCAGGGTCGTGGTCCTCCCCGATATCCCCCGCCGGATCCGCTCCGGCAGCGTTAAAATAGCGCAGTGAAGCGGAGCGCAGGCCGTAGGCCTCACCATACCAGCGCATCGCCCCCTCCAGAGCAAGTTTGGTCGCCCCGTAAGTGTTCGTCGGAGCGGCAGGGTGATTCTCCGGAATCGGGATCTCCCGGGGCTCCCCGTATACCGCCGCAGTTGAAGAGAAGACCAGGTAACGTACTCCTGACTCCACCATGGCGTCTAAAAGCAACAATCCCTTAACCAAGTTGTTGTGATAATACCAGGACGGGAGACGGACCGACTCCCCCACCAGGCTGCTGGCAGCGAAATGCATCACCGCCTCGATGTCATGCTCCCTAAAAAGGCTCTTCAATAACTCACGGCCGGCAGTATCCCCCCGTACCAGTTGGGCACCCTTTACGGCAGCCTCATGGCCCTTGGAAAGGTTGTCCAGCACCACCACCCGGTGCTTTTTATTAACAAGTTCACGGACAGTGTGGCTGCCGATATAGCCTGCTCCACCAGTAACCAGGATATTCATATGCACTACCCCCTTCTGTCAATAATGTCCGGCGGCATGGAGTACCAATAACTATGCTCCAGAAACTGTCTCACTGCTTTTTTCTTTTAGTACCTTCAACAACGGCCTAATGACAACTAAAGCTAGAACTGAATGGGCTAGTAAATAAGCCATTCCCACCCCGGGCAGACCAACTCGGCCAAACCACCAGTAAGCGACTCCAATGGCGACAATCGCTAAAAAACCAGTCTGGGCAATTATGAGGTATACTTGCTTTCTTATCTGGTTCACCGTGATATAAAGAGTATTTATGCACTGAGGTATTATAGCGAGTGCTAAAAAGCGAATCACAGGGGTGCCATGCTCGGCATATCCAGGGCCAAAAAAGTGGAGCAGCCAACGCGCCATAACCATCATAGCCGCCACTGCCGGAACAGATAATGCCAACGATAGATACAGCACTCTGCGCCCATCGCGACCCATTTTATTTGGGTTGTGGGAACCTTCAGCCAGTAGAGACTGCGATACGCCATTAGGGATTATCACCAGTACCATCGTTGTCATCCAGGCAATGTAAAAATACGCGCTGTTTTCCGGACCAAGCACATTTAACACCATCAGTGGGTAAATAAACTGTGGAGACAGGTTAAGCAGATTTGCCATATAATTGGCAAATGAATAGGGCAATACTTTCTGCAATATACCTTTTGCTATGATCGGCCGCGGCAAATATCCTTTATATACTTTCGGTAGAAATAATGACCAGGCAACTAAAACTGCAATGGCTAAGCTTATTCCAGTACCTGCAAAGATTCCAAAACCTTTAAGGTGGGCAAAAATAAAAATGGGAAGAGGAATCTTAAGCATAGCGACCAATGCGCTTTTATAAAAAACATATCTTGAAGCCCTGCCTGCTATTAATGAACCATCAGTTAAACCGGACAATGAATTAGTTAAGGTAAATGTCAAGAACAATAATAGATACAATATGTCTTCCTGAATAAAGCTGAGTGCAGGCGACCATATTTTTATGCCAACGAGGTATATTAATCCCCCAATCAATGATGATAAACTAGCTAAAGTGAATGCAGAGTTGATTAACAGTCCCGCATCTTCTCTGCTTTCTGGAACGTACCGTATTAAACCAATTCTCAACCCCAATTCGGCGAGGATACCAATAAGACTTGATGCTGCGATCAGCGAGGCGCCGATACCTACCTGTGAAGGAGTAAAAAACCGGGCCATAATATTCCAAAAAGCAAAGCCAAATAAGCATGTTGTAACATTGCTCAGCATGAGATAAATGGCGTTATTGTAAAGAGGAGCATTTCTCCACATGAAGTATGAATCCAAGAAAAGTCGACAACCCGTTATACGGGTCCCGTGAACATGATTTGTCAAAATCATCAATCCTTCGAAAGTAATTTTATATTATAGCCCTTAACTGCCTAATTATTGCTTTGAATACACGACTTGGCACCCATTGTCATAGCATAGAGAAATCAGTCGATCATCCTTGAATTTATCAAGCATACCTTTTTCTATTACCTGATCTCCAGCTATATACTTGGTTCCTTTGGCATCAAATACAACCAATTTACTTGGTTCCCAGTTTTTGCGTAATATCTTATCGTTCACAAGGATATAGTTGAGATCGGTTGGAATAATAGTTGGAGATAAAAAGAGTGAGCTGGCAGATTTGATATTTTCTTTGCCTATGTTTAGCATGTCTGCAGTTATTTTATCTGTTGCAGTATTAGTCGGGTCGCCATTATTTTTCAACCACTGTCCCGCTGCCGCCATGTCTTTGTTTACAATTTCATCTGTGTACAAATACTTAGGATTGCCGCCTTCAACGCCTCTCACACGAACTGTACCAATTCCGGTGCCACCAAAAACTATCAGGATCATTAGCGTAAGTATAGCTATTTGTTTAAACCTCTTCTTTTCATTGTTAAAATTAAATGCATGGGCTATTACAAAGGCTGTGCCTATAAAGTAAAATGGTAAAATCCTTCTCGTTATTTCTGTGGCCTTTGATAGACCTGTCGCGCTTATTGCAATTGAACCAAAGGCGATGAACCCTATTATGATAAGGCCATATTTATATTGTTTATAGCTTTTGTCTATTAGTAATTCTTTTTTTATATGGTATAGCCCAATCAAAAATATCAGTACCAGCGCCGGAATATACGTGTATTTATATAAAAAGAGCTCCCATTGAGGAAGTCCAACACCCCAACTTGGAATGCCGCTAATATTATCTTTAACACTATCCACAAATGAGAAATTCAAAATTTGCATGACGGCTGATTGAATATTGTAATTGAAATATCTAATTGTGTATGAAGCGCTATATATTATCCAGGATAAAGTTATTACTATAACAACGGTAAGGGAATTGTAGGAGATTCCTTCATTTTTTTCTATTACATGCTTTTTAGCTGTAATAGCAAACTGCATGGCAACAAATATTATCAATATAGATATTATTGCATAAGAACTTAAATGATGTGTAATGGTTAACGATGTTATTATTATTATAAACAAAAATACAAATGCAGATTTATCTGTACATTTACTTGTCGATCTAGATATAAACAAATTAATCCCAAGGAAAAACATCAGTAGTCCAATAGACTCATAATGAAATATTGTGTTAAACCATGCGTAGTCGATATTGGTTGAATATATAAAAGTTGCTAATGCGGCGATTTGTGTGTTTGAAATATTTCTAACCATTAAAAACGTTATTACCAACACCATTGAATGAGATATTGCAATAATAGTAGCAACGACAGGATACGATATGACAACACTGGTCACTTTTTGTAGTAATACTATCAATATACTAAAACCGGGGAAGCATAAAAATATTTTATTGATTGCAAGTTTATCCGCTACATTCAATGATTCATTTGAATATATGACCCTCGTAAGATTGTCGAATAAATATTCATCCCTGAAATCATAATAACCGCCCGAACCGAAGTATTGAATAATGTAAAAGACGAGTCCATAAAGAAAAAGCATAGCACATATTATTTTTGCACTTGCGTTTTCTTGAGAGATTGCTATAAAAACAGACATTGCGCAAATGATAAAGCCAACCCAATACAATGGCCATGGAAAAGCGCTTGTGTATGATATTTTATAAGTGTTTACTATAATGCCAACGCCAATCAAAAAAAATATTAAGCATGCGTATACAAAGCTTCTTGTTTCCATTTTTTGCACTACCACATTGGGACCTCCTAACTGATGATGCTGTGGCACCATTGTTATGGATGCTATGCCACATAAAGTAGTGCCTCAAGGGGTGGCATTAGAAGATGAGGCATAATATTAAAGTTTATTACTATGTCCTTTAATTTTTTTGTATTGTGATGCTATAAGGCGTAGGAAATTAATAGTGGGCCAAAACTTTTCCTTTTGAGATAAATTATTTCTAAAGTAAAACAATGATGAATATAAGTTTAAGTTACTTCTCGAATTTTCTGCAACAGGTATTAAATCCTTTAAAGACTTATTACTTGATACTAAATAACTTCTCCTATTCTCTACTGTGCTATAATAATCTTGTAGTTTTTGAGAATCCACAACCATTTTGGAGTCAACTTCTTCTAAAACAATTTTTCCCTGAATTTTTGCTTTATTAACAATAGATTCTGCCATTTCACTGCGAACAATAATTAAGGAAGTACCTATATTATCAGAATTAAAAATTCGGTGCCAAGCATCCATAAAAGATATATCTGCAAAAGTATTAATCTTATCCTTACATAGTGTGCAGCGCAACGGCCAAAAGAACCAGGCATTAACAAATCCCCAATACAATTCAGAAAAGTATGGTACGCTTATATTAGAACCATCCTTTAAATTAATATTCATCTGCCCAGGCCAACCGTTGCCACGAAATTGAATACTCTTTACTGAACTAACATCAATTGAAAGAGTTTTCATAATAAACTTCAGGCTGTTAAAATTAGGAGTGTGATTACAAACCAGTCCCAAACTAAATTTTATATTGTCATACAATCTATTATTAATTTGCATTTTTCGGAGTCCTTTAATGTGGCAAGGTAAACCTACAAAAGCATAATTCTCTTTGTTTTTACCTAAATTTTTAAGAATGCTATTCATTGGAACGGGACAGTATTTTGAGCCTGCACCCAAAAGTACATCGTTTTCACTTTTAGCAATAAATGGTTCGGGGACTAAGGGGTTTAAAGCATTCATTTTCGCAAGGATAGCCCCTGAAATGTATTCGTTGGTTAGCAAAAAACGTGTCAATTCTGAAACTAAACCGCCAGATGAAGAATTTTTTCTTAGATTTTGATCAGTTGAGTAACCAACATAACATTTTATATAGTTTCCAATTAGTTTATCTGAAGACTCTATTGAATTCATATCAAAACATGACAACTTCAGATGATCAAATTCAAGAGCAGGACATACTTGCACGCATCGCCCGCAGTCAGCGCATAAATCCTCATTAATAGAAGGAATAAAGATTCCTTCATCCATCTTTAAATCAATCATTATTGCATTGTTTAAACACGCGGAAAAACAACTTCCACATCCAACACATAAACGATTATCAATAATCTCTCGAAGAATATTAATTTTTTTCATGTAAACTCAAACCCCCATGTTCAATCAGGGCTTCATTTATCTTTTCCTTAATATCTTTTTGCAAAAAAGGCACACATTTAGAAAGGTGATAACAGATGCTTGCTCGAATCAGCCATAATTTTTCCATCTTTTTAAAAAGTGTCGTTGGCTCTAGATCCGTTATATATATCTTGTGTTCACTTATTCCTAATTGCTCAAAGAAACCTGATTGCTTATAGTCATATACAACAGCTAGTGTAGGTACAAAATTAGTTATTGATAAAACGCCTGGATGCATCTTGGATGTGACAACCATTTCCATACTGCCCAAAATACTACTAAATTCCTCTACAGTGTTAACCATCATAATTCTTGCTGCTTTTTTATTAGACATTCTTTTCAGTATTTGCTTAGAAATATCTAGATCATCATTTTTAAAACCAGATTTATAGTGTGGTATAAACAAAATGTTAACTTTATAAATATCAATAAATTTATCTAAAGCTTGTGCATGTGATTGTATGTATTTTTCATTGCTCTCAGCAGATAAACTTCCGCTATAATAACCAGGACAAATTCCTATACAGCTGTCTTTTAAATCAATAGCCATTTCATCTTTACTTGTCTCATATAGTAGTACAATATCAGAAGTGAGTTTTAAGTTGACGTCTTTCAAATTGAGCTTATTAATTGCCTCTACGGAAAATTTTTCCCTAACTATTACAGCGTCAATATTATTAAGAATATTTCTTCCTAAAAATCTTCCAATTACGGTTCTAAAAGGTCCAACAGAATTCGGAAACAATATTACAGGCTTGCCAAAGATTTTTTTGGCAATTATTAAATCCCACATGCGGGAAAATAATATATTCCACCATGTTAACAGCCAAAAAAATTTTAGAGGAAGATTTGAACTTCCTTCTTTAAAATTCTCATCACTGGTTGAAATGACTAAATCGCATTCCTTCATACAGAGCAACGTATCTTTCTTACAGAAAGAAGGCAGTCCTATTTTTGTGAGTATTGCCGAAATAAAAGTACCGGGTATTTGAAGGAAGGCGAGTACCATTCTATAAGCCAAATGAAGAAGATAAATAATAGTTTTTCTATCATACCCATATTTTTTAGCTCGCTCATCGGCCATCTCGTAAGGAATATCTATTAAGGTCGGAGTAACATTTTTATAAGCTGGCCCAAACTCTTTAACTCCAGGCACATCAGTTGTAGACACGGATATTTCAACCTGTCTATATGCTATTTTTAGCTGATTGAACTCAGTTTTCACTAGCGCTTGAGTACCCTTGTTGGCCATTGTGCCAACATGTAGAATAAAAATATTAAACAAGGCCTTCCCCCCACATAATATTGTCAAAGATAATCCGGCAAAAAAAACAAGCACGGTTTATCCTAAAATATATTCAAGCCAAATACTTTTTGGAGGATACGTACTTGCGCATTTACGTACAAAATAACATCAGATTTTTATTTTGAAATATCCAACCCCCGTGGCTATTATTACTCCCAATATAACTAAAGCCTTACCTGTATTCTCAACTGGCTTTTTAAACTTTATGGAGTTAAAAATTAACCTGGGAAGAGTTTGTTGTAAAAGAAATATAAGATAATTATTTTCAGAAGCTAGCACATTCTCTTTACTAAAAGTTTTGCGAACTTGTTTTTTGGAAATACCTTCGCCATAAGAACGATTAATAACGTATTTTATTCTCTCTCTTTGTTTTGAAACTTTATGATATACAATAGCCCTAGGTTCATAGACAATTTTATTGTTAGGGTAATTTTGTTTAACACGAACGCAATACTCGGTTTCCTCACACCCAAGCGGCAGTTTATTCAACCTTCCTACTGCGGTAGAAAAATAACCCACATTTTCTATTACCTCTTTACGAAAAGACATATTGCAACCAATGAGATTACGGACCTCTCTTTTATCTTGAGGGTGCCCTTTGTAAGTACAACCAACAATCCAATCTAATTCTTCAGCAAACCACCAAGGTCTATTATTTTCCCACATCGGCACCAACTTCCCCCCAACAGCCACCACTTCCGGATCTAAATAATTAGATACTATAGTTTCAAGCCACAATTTGTCTGCAATAGCATCATCATCAATAAACAGAACTATATCTCCTGTTGCTTTCTTCATGCCTGCATTACGATTATCAGATAGACCACGGACACCATTGCTAGAAGCAAATATTATACTTTCTGGCAATTTTTTCTTTAGAGCAACCAATACCTCCTCGTTGTGATCAACTGAAATTATAATCTCATAGTTACTATAGGTCTGCTGCAAAATTGAGTTAACAACCTCAATGGTATCCTCAAAGCGCTCCATGGAATAAGTGCAAATAATAACCGACGCTTTCATTTAATGTAGCCCATCCTTTTTCATCAATATAGCATTACATTAATATCTTTTTCGTCCACTTTAATACCATGTCTAAAAGCATCTCCCTTTCCCTTGCGTAGTTAAAATAGTTCATAACAACAGTATATATATACATCTGCCTCAAAATTGCAATTTAAAAACCATCTATACCGATGTTCTAACCTCTTTAAAAATGGTAGTTAAAATTCTCCACCCATCCTTTAAGCTGTGTAGATTTCCTACGCCATTAATTCTTTCCGTCTCAAAGCTAGGTACTTCAGCAACCTTCAGTCCTGCTTTACGTATTCTTATGTTAATCTCAGTCTCCACTTCAAATCCATTGCCATTGAAATTCACCGCATCAAAAGCTTTTTTCCAAAAGGCATTATATCCATAACAAAGATCGGTATATCTACAGCGATGAAGTATATTTGTAAGTGTAGTAAAAACCCAATTTCCAAAAATTCTGTGCATAGACATATCTGAAGTGCCGCCACCAGGTAGAAACCTTGATCCCTTTACAAAATCATAACCTTTTAACAGAGGCTCAACGAACAGGGGTATTTCTTCCGGAGCCATTGATCCATCAGCATCCAGCATAACAATGATATCCCCTTTTGCTTCTCTAATACCGTACCTGAGCGCGTCACCTTTACCTCTACCAGGCTGGAAAAGAATCCGGGCACTGGGAAGGAGTTGCTTTACCACCTTAATAGTATTATCTTTGGAATTACCGTCAACAATTAAAACCTCGTACACATCAGATGGTATTTTAGGCAATACATATGGTAGATTTCTTTCCTCATTGAGAGTACACAAAAGAGCTGTAATTTTAGGATTTATTTCACCTTTATTGTTAGCATATTGATTACAGTTAAATTCTTTACTAGAGCTTATTTGTTTAACTTCTTTTAGTAATTCCATAGACACTATTAATACCCCCTTTTCTAAAAGCTCAATAGATAATTTTAACAACTAGCTTATTAACCACGACTAATGAACCTCGCATGATATTAAGCGGCCTTCATTTTTTCTATAACCGGGCTGTTGAGCCCAACATTAAAACCTTCTTAAATCCTGCCATAAAGAATTTCTCTGCCCATGGCCTGGCAAAGGATAGTCTGCCTGCCAGCCACGATGGGTAGTCGATATCGCCGTACCTGGATATGATACTCTGCCATAAGGGACGGCTGAAAAACCGGAGTAATGTGTCCATTTCCTTGTCGGACATACTCAGAAAGATATTCCTGTACCCGAGTGCTGTCTGTATTTCGTCCGCCATCTTCCTTTCCCATAACCACTGGTACTCTGAAAGGAACTCCGTGGATAGATTTCCTTTGGAGAGCGCTTTAACTGCCACTTTGGCGCAGAGTTCCGCACCCAGCAGCCCAAGATACAGTCCTCCCCCTGATATGGGCTTGGTCTGGCAGGCAGCATCCCCCACCAGTAAGGTTCTCTCGCCGTAAATTCTGGAAAGCAAACCGATGGGCACAACGCCACCCGTGCTGCGAACAATATTCATACCCTTAAAAATTCCGGGATAGGCCTCCACCATCCTTTTAAAGTAAAATCTGGGATACTTGTCCCTCCCGCTTACGCCGATCCCCACCCTTGCGTGCTTTTCGTCCACCGGTATAACCCATCCGAACCAGCCCGGTGCGATTTCCCTGCCCAGGAAGATGTGAACCATATCTTTTTCCGGGCACTTCAGCTCCACTTCAGCTGCGCACATGCGGATCACATTCTCCGCTTCGGGAGCATTGATCCGGCGGGCAACACGGGAGTTGGACCCGTCGGCCCCGATCAGCAAACGGGTTCTGGCTGTAGACTCTCCAGCGCGATATTTTAACTTTACGCTAGCCTCATCGGAAAAAAATTCACCTACACTGGCCCTGACCCCGGTCAGTATTTCCGCGCCGGCACTCTGAGCTCTTTCCGATAACTTTCGGTCAAATTCCGAGCGGTCGATCACAAGGGCGTATGCCCCTTGGTCCCTGATAAAAAGCACTTCCCCGCCAGGAGAGTGGACAAAAGCGCCGCGGATTTGGTTGATGATTAGGCCATCCGGCATGGCTGCGGCCTTCAAGGTTCTGGGACTGACGAGCCCCGCACACTGCATGGGCTCGCCAATTTTCCGGTGCTCCTCTGCTACCAGCACCTTATAACCTTTTTCAGCAATATGTCGGGCTGTTTCACAACCCGCCGGGCCTCCACCAATCACTATGACGTCATAATTCATACATGACAGTTCCCTTTCTACACCAGCTTAGTAAAGAAGCCGGTTTTTTAAAGGACATTTACGATTTTGACGAACACGACGGACATAAAAACCATCGACAGCGGGATGATACCAACATTCAAGACCCTATTCAGTGCGTCAGGCAGGGTAATTTCCGGAGCGGATGAATTATCCAAGACCGCCCCCGCCAGTTCCTTTGCAATAAGCAACGTGATCAAGGTAATCGTGGCAATCAGGCCGAACCCGGCCAAAGATGTGGCTGTGGTAACCGTGCTCGCTGCAGTTGTGGTTACGGTGGTTACTGTGGAAATCATGGTTTATCCTCCTTTTTATACATTTTTATATATTAACTAACCTAAACTTAGCAATTTTTAAGCTAATTGTCTATATTTGTTGCACAAAAGTGGCAATATCATGTCTAATCCTTGCATAATCTTGTCTGGATTTGCATTGACCAAAAAATAAAAAAGGGTTCACTTAGAACCCTTCAATTGCTCTTTTAAACTTTGGTATTTGTTAATTCTTCAAGTTACTCTAATTTCTCAACTGTTATTAAAGACCTATTCTTCTGTTATTAAAGACCTATTTTTTGTGACTGCCGCCACCTCCGGTTACATGAACAGTTCCCTGGTAGACCCAATCAGTATCAGGGTTATATATATATACCCGGAGCTTTGTTTTGCCCTTGTCTACCCCTGTCAAAGTTTTTGTTGAATCATTCACTGTTGCCATACTGGTATCATCTACTTGCCAGTGTAAAAAGTACCCGGCCAGGGAGAAGCCCAGAATCGACAATTTTAATGGCAACGTATCGCCGGCTTTCAGATTAATGTTTTGATCCCACTCCTTCCCGTTTTTCAGGAAGTGGGTTTCTGACCGTACGTATGCTTTTATCAGAGCGATCTCACCGGCATAGCCCGGATCCACATTGGCACTGATAATGTCCTTAGCAACAATCAGTTTGTCGATGCTCCATCCTATTGCGTCGAGTTTGTTCAGGAGAAGAGTGTATTGGCCGGTGGCAGCTTTATTCAAGGCATACAAGATCCATCTTTCCATAGCACTACGTATTTGCCCGTAGTCTCCGGAGGCAAGGGCAAACAAATCTGACACGTCACCGGTAATAACGTTCGGAACCTCCCCTTTGGCCGCCAGCAAATAGTTATACAGGTCGTCGATGGTGAAGTCGCTACCTAACAGTGCCGTGACCGTGGAGGTATGCTGTAATCTGAAATTTTCCAGATTTTCTCTTAAGTCGCCTGCATTGGTGGAATACTGGACAGCCGCAAAATCGCAAACCAAATCGATTATTTTGCCCTTTGCTGCGGCCTCTCCGCCCAGCCTTGTCATTACCTCGTTAGTCAGTAATATGGCAAAAACATCCGGCCATGGGGCGCTATTAGGATCCCTGCTCAGGTTGGCGAGCTCTGCCTTAGCCGCAGCCACATCGTTCTTGCCGTCTGGATCCATATCCAGTTGATCGTCAACCTTCTCTAATTGTTTTACTACATCGTTAACGGTATCGGCATTGGCCTGGGGCGGCGCCAGGGTAAAAGTTACGCTAAATACCATGATCGTACATAGTATTAACGCAGTTATTCGCCTTCTCGGTACTATTACCATCTTTTTACCTCCTTTTAATTTTATTAACTCTTGTGGTAATGATTTTGTATTCACCCCCAGAAAAATTTTTATATTTTACCAATCTAAAGTTAGCAATATTAAAGCTAATTGTCCATATTTATTGTCTAAAAGCAGCATAATCGTGTCTACTTCTTACATAATCCTGTCGGGATTTGCATTGACCCAAAAAAAAGAAGGGTTCACTTAGAACCCTTCAACTCTCTTTATAATTTTGGCATTTGTCAATTCTTCAAGTTCCTTGAATTTTTCAACTGTTATTAAAGGCCTATTCTTTGTATTTTCCATAACCAGTTCATAGCTGCTTCTGCCCGTTGGAATAAGTTCCTTGACCATCTTTAAATTTACAATGAACCCGCTATGGCCTCTGAAAAATGGATATCCTTCCAATTGCTCTTCAAGAACAGAGAGTTTATCGTTTGTTTGCACTTTGCCGCCGATAAAATAGATCGTAGACTTGCGACCTTCTCTGGTGACGTAGATGATGTCATCAAGGTTCAAATAAACAAGTTTGTTGTCATTTCTAAAAAATTGTTTTCTGCTAACATTTTTATTCATATTCTTTGAGTAAGGTATTGGCCTGCCAGCAACTTTTCCGGACAGAACCATTTTGATCCTGTCCATTGTCTGCCGGAGCCGGTTCATTTTAAAGGGCTTGACGAGGTAGTCAAAAGCATAGACATCAAAGGCTTCACCTCTGAATTCGCTGAAAGCTGTGGCAAATACAATACAGGTCAAGGGGTTGATATCGAATATTTCCTGGGCCAGTTCAACACCGTTTTTCCCCGGAAGGTCGATATCTAAAAAAACAACTTGGGGTGATAGTTTTTCAATCAACTTTATTGCCTCCAGCCCATCCCCGGCTTCTCCAATGACTCTTACACCTTCAACTTCTTCAACTACTTTTCTGATCACATGACGCATGTCCGGGTCATCTTCAGCAATCAAGACAGTTATTTTCATACGAAATTTGCCCGTCCTTATTCAGATTTCACGGGGGGAGCGGGTTGGTAAAACCAAAAGAAACAAGCTGGCTTGATACCAACGGCGGCGATGAAAAGGGCAACCATAACGACAGGGGTAAACGTTAGTTTTTTAATGGTCTGCAGCATTGGCCGGGCACCTCCTTTCCTTAAATAATCCTGCCAAAAGGTTGTCTAATTGGTGAATCATTTTGTAGCCTGGTGGAGAAAAACTAATTGTCTGGTTAATGACAGCAATAAGACCGGCAAGGGCAAGGGATGAGTTGGCATAGCGGACAATAATTATACTGGCCCCTAACCATAAGCTTAGATAGATCAGTGAAAGAATTTTAAACATGATTCTTTCGGAAATATTTGTAATCTTTTTAAAAGGTACTTCCCCCGGCACCCAGGCTAAGACGCAGAGGGAGGATAGTAAATATCCGGCCAGCAGTGAATATACCAGTAAATCGGTTGATAAATAACTTCCCAGATATATTCCCAGTTCTCCGGCTCCAAGATACATTAAAACTCCCAGTGTAAGGCATCTCCAGTACCCACTGCAGTGGGCTCCCCCGCTTAAGAGCCGGTAAATAGCCCCGCAAGCCATTGCAAACGTCACTTCGGGAAGTATTCCAAGGAAGTGGGCCAGGCTGATAAGGGTAATCCCTTTGATGAGAGCGGCAAAAATAATTTCCAGGCCGAAGCGTAGGGTATCGATTTTACTAATATCCAGCGCCAGTTCCTTAGACAGGTAGTTTGCAGTTCCTCCGGCCAGTTGGTTTAGATTCATTCAACCTCACCTCATTTTTTGAGTGGTATTGTAACGGTAAAAATTGTTTCTTCAGTGTCGCTGCTTATCTCGATGTTGCCCCGGTGTTTGGTTACAATATCTTTAACAATGGACAGGCCCAAACCGGAGTGATCTTTTTTGGTAGTAAAATCGGGAATGAAAATAGTTTCTCTGATTTCATGGACGATAGGGTCCCCTGTATTGCTTATTATGATTACGTATGCCCCATGTTTACGGGTCATTTTTACTTTTACCTGCCTGCATGCACCGGTTTTATCTGCCACGGCTTCAAGAGCGTTATCAATCATGTTTCCAAGCAAGGAACTTGCTTCATGAGGAGTTAAAGGTATTTCTTTGAGGCTGCACTCAACGGCTATTTCCATTTCTATGTTCCTTGCTTCGGCCAGTCCTATTTTGGTGTAGAGAAGGGCGCTAATACTAAAATTGTCAGTTTTTATCAATTCCCCGGTTTTGGATATGTCGCCGAACACCCTGCTTATATAATCCCGCGCTCTCTCATAGGAGCCGCCTTCCAACAGTCCGTAGATGGTCTGCAGCTGGTGGTGGAAATCATGTCTCTGCTTTCTGGAAGAGTCAATCAATTGTTTGATCTGTTTTAAGTTTTCCTCCGCTCTCTTAGCCTCGTATTCCTTTTCTATGTACTGTCCAATTTTTTTGACGGCGACAGTGGACAGTACCGTTAAAACAATAATGAATATTCCCATGAGCCCGTTAAAGATAATAAAATGCTCTCCCGGAAAAATATTCAACCTGGAAGCATTAAAAGCGCTGTTTAAGATCGCCAGTAATAGTACGGGCAGGAGAACGACTACATATACAAGAAGATTATGTTTGTTAACAATGTCAGCCTTCAAATTCTCTTGAAATTCTTTTCTCGATAAATGTCCTGAACGACTATAATCTTGAGCATAACCGATTAAAGAGATATTAAAAATTTTACAGGCTGCTATAAATATCAGCATGACCAGAGCCTGAGGGAGGAAGAAAAAAATTCTTATAAAAGAATAATTCCAAACATCGGCCAGTGAAAAACCTTTGATCTGCAACATGAACTGTATCGCTACCGTTTCTACTGAGCCGTAAAAGATCAGGCCAAATAAAGATGCAAGTATAACTATCCTGTATGGCAGGCCGGTAACCAGGTGAATATTTAGAATGAATAAAAATATTTCAAGGATTGAGTGAAGCCCGAAAGGCACCGGCAAGAGCCGGATGATATAAGCAAAACCCGCCTGAAAGGCCCCGATTATAAGTATATCGCGCCACCTGGGCTTAAGCCCTACCAGCAGAAATCCAAGGGTAGCCACCAGGATTGTTTCCGGAAACGAAACCATTAACAGGGAAAAGAGAGTTATCGTATCCAAAGGGTTACCTTCCTTATCGGATCTATTTATCTGAAAAAAAGCCTGCTCCTGCCCACCATGTCGAAAAGCTACATTAACTTGTCTAAAAGTTACATTTTCTTGTCTGAATTTGCATAGAACATTTAAGCCATAAAAAAACCGCTTCCGGAACGCCGGCAGCGGAACTTTGCTATTCAAAGAAATTAGCAGCTTTTCCCTTCAGCGGCCCGGCAATCATGACCCGGCACTTTTTCAAAAATAAAATGCCCGGCTTTAGACCCGTAGCTTTGCGCCCGTACCTTTCGGTAAGTTTGCCTTTTTCAGTTAAGAGAATATGTTATTAATTAAACGTTTCCGCAATTGGATCAAAAACATTATTAATTAATACGCTCATGTCATCCGGTTTTTGGGGGTCGCGGGAAAAATTTTCTTGTTTTCCCGACATATTTTTGTATAGTTCGACATTTATGTTAGCATGACCAAACAATAACTGCTTGTTGCCGGGAGAATCGGCGGGAAGGGAGCATCTTTCGTGGATGAGGCTACCAGAACAGGTTGCCGCCTGTAATTCCTACCGGAAAGCTCCTTGAAGCACCCGCTTCTACAAGCGGGGAAGGCTACCTTAAAAGATGCGGCCATATGATGTATAAACCGATATTCGTCAATCCGTGAGCCAGGGAGACACCCAAAAGGGATCTGAAGAAGCCGACGGTCACTGAGAAAAGCAGCGCAACGGCAAAAACGAAAACCAGGTCCACCGGTGAACGGTGGGTGATGTGCAGTACCCCGAATATGAAACTGATATAGATAATGCTGTACCACTTGCCTAATGTCTCTACAGCCGCACAATACATAATCCCACGAAAGATCAATTCTTCCAAAAACCCTGTGCTGACAAGCAGGATCAGCGCCGGAAGCCAGACATGCTGGAAGGCAAGCTCCGGTGCCAGGGGAGCGGGTTTTAAAATCAGGTACTCCATCAGACCCAGCGGTACCCCGAGGAACGCCACCAGCAACTGAAGGGGCAAGTTACCCACAGTCAGCCCGACCTCCCGGGGCTTAAAACCGGCATATCGCATCACTAAAGCGGCGGCAGCAAAAAGCGGAAGACTGATGATTAGGTACCAGTACATGGGCGGAACGCTAATCAGCGGCATGGAAAGGCTCATAATCCGGATCATCGGAGCCAGGGACAAAGACAGATAGACCAGATTTATAGCTTGCTTATAAGCCTGGGAAGCATGTACGAGCAGGGCCACCAGCAGAACCACGTGGCAGGCAATCCCGTAAATCGGGTTGTAGTAGGCCGTGACAATCTCCGCAGCAGTGACGGCAGCCGCATACAACCAGATAAAAAAGTGATCTTTATTGGAAACAGCACTTTTGATAACAGGATCCCATTTTTGGATTTGTACTTGTATTCTACTCATTGGCGTTCACCCACAAGTGCAGAGAGCGATAGGGGTTGCTCTCCCCGTCTTTAAATAGTATAAACTCTACCTTCAGATTTTCATGGGGCTCGTAAACACTGAAGCTAACGGACTCTTCCTTTTTTTCTTCATGGTTTAATTCAAAAGGTCCCAGCCGCTTCTTCACATACCCGTCCATGCGAACCTCGGCGGTATAGGAGACCGGGCGGTATTCGTGATTGACGGTTCCCAGGATAACTTCCTTTTCCTCACCCGTCTTCATATCCCGGGGGTAACCCTCTGCCTTCCCGCCGTTGCCCAAAATATAAAACTCCGTGAACTTCTCACCAACTTTTGGTGTGGTTGCGACGTAATAAAGGCTTCCCACCGCAAAAATAATGGCTCCCACCAGCGCCACCGAGAGAATTTTGTCCAGCCTCGCAAGGTCGCCCCATTTGGTTGTTGCTACGTTTAAAGAAACCACAAAACGTTTTTCCAAAGAAAGTTTATTTCTTCGGTGGATTGCGATAACGGACATCATGATCGTGAAAGCCAAAAGCGTCAGCAGTATGGGGTAAAGCCTTATTCCCCATGGGGTGTAGTTCAGGATTAGACCCATAAGCGGTACCACTGCTATACTTAGACCGAAGCTAAAGGCAACCCGTTCAATGCCGTCGAGATTGTCCCTGGCTGGAAACAGAGCTGCTATTAAGGTATACCCGGGAAAAAACAAGACAAAAGGCAATCCCAAAGCAAACCGCACATTTCCATTTACATCCATAACAATTAATACCGCCAGGATAAAAGAAAGAAATAGTATGAAGGGAAACTCGTTTTTCACTTCTTTCCTCAAAAAAAATTCAGCCCCTTTAACGGAATAAAGAGAACAGATAGCAACAGTTACTAAGTTAGCAATATTAAATCTGATTGTCTATATTTAATGTCAAAAAACAGCGTAATCTTGTCTGATTCTTACATAATCTTGTCTGAATTTGCATTGGATTTCCTCCTGCTCTAATCCGTCAAGTGCAACTGGTTCGCTATTTGGCAACCATTTTTTGTAAGGAGTGTCAGTCTTCGATGACACCCCTCAATATAAAGGGAGAGGCAAGTTGTCATCATTTTAACCTCCAGAGAAAATAATTTTTGCATTTTTCTGTATTTTTGTAGTTGCCTGTTTAGGAAATAAATTGTAAAATAGGCATATCTAATAAATAATGTCAAGAGGTATATATTGTTTAAATTTCTATGAAATGGGTTTTTGGCAAATGGATCAGATGCCCCTATCGGCCGTAATATTTGACTCCATACCGGAAAGTATACTTTTGTTTAGCTTTGGCATGGCTGTAGTCGGGGAATACATTAACTTTAAAAAAATCCTTATTGCCTCTATAATATCGGCTTTTACATCTATGTTAATTAGAGCTTATGTCCCTATTTTTGGCCTGCACAGTATAATCGGCATTTTTGTTTTATTTGTATTGTTTTGGAAACTGTTAAACCTAAAACCCTGGAAAGCGATAATATCTTCTCTAATTAGTTTAATGGTATTATTGTTGTTAGATACTATAATATTGTCAATTATATTAAAAGCAGAAAATATTACAGTTGAAGAAGTTTTAAAAGATACTTATAGAAGAATTATATATCCTGTCCCAATCTTTATTATATTTGGCTTAACGACATGGTTTCTGTACACCAGGAAAAAATTTTTGATTAGAGGAAGCAGGATTGGCAAAGATGAACCATATAATAAGGCACGTTTTTTGGTGTCATTAGCAATTCTTTTTCAGGGTGTATTTTTATTTGTAATAAATGAACATCTCAATTATTTAGGAAAATACACACTGTTAATTAAATTAGTATGCACAATTTATTTTATTGCCTCAATCTTATTTCTTAAACGCTTATATGGTGGTGATAGACCAAAAAAAGTTTAATACCGGGACAAGACGCAAATACCGTATTATGATCAACTAATAGGAGAAGCGGAAATGGATAAAATGCCTTTAGTAGCAGTAATATTTAATTCAATACCGGAGAGCATAATACTATTCTGCTTTGGTATTGCCATAGTCGGAGAACGTATTAATATAAAAAAAGTTTTAATTGCTGCTGTTATAGATGCTTTTGTAATGATGTTAATAAGGTGGTTTGTTCCGTATTTTGGGCTTCATAGTATCATTGCTGTATTTGTCTATTTTGTTTTATTTCGGAAACTAATAGGTTTAAAAGCATGGAAATCAATAATTTCTTCGCTACTAAGTTTAACCGCTCTTATATTGTTGGACGATTTTATATTATTCGCAATATTAGAACTTGAAAATATAACAGTAACAGAAGTTATGCAAGATAATTTTAGGCGAATTATTTATACATATCCCAGCTTAGCCATATTGGGCCTAATTACATTGGTTATATATTTTAAGAAATGGTTTTTAATTAAGGGAAGTAGGGTGAGCAATGTTGAATATATTAAAGAAAAAATGAAAGGACCTTTAATTGTAACAACAATAGTTCTCTTCCAGGGAATCATTTTAGTAATTCTTAATATGTATTTTGGTTATATAAATAATCATTCATTAATTACAAAAATATTTAGTTTTGTATATTTTACTCTGTCAATTATATTTTTAAAATATTTTTGGTCGTTAAAAGATGAAATAGATGAATCAATTCGCAGTGCGGAGATGCATAATAATGAAATTAATTTCAATACATTCAATAGCGGTGACTTTTAGTAAAGTCATTGCCCGGGAATTGAACTTCGATAACGTGAAAAGAGCCAAAATAAGTTATGGTCTGGAAGCAACAATAGGGGCAATTATAAAAATTGTTCTTTTTCCAGTTGTATTTTTTTTGTTTGGCGTATTGAAACAGTCATTAATTGCATTATTAACTATTGCAATTTTAAGATACGCTTCAGGTGGTACGCATTGCAAAACATTTATTAGATGTTTATTCGTTTCGACTGCCTTACTTGTATCTATTGGTATGTTTGCAAAAGCCTTGGTAATTAATAATTACTTATATTATGTTTTAAATATTGTTTGTTTTATTATCATTGTGTTAAGGTCTCCGGTTGATCCACCAGAAAAACCAATTAAAACTAAGCAAAAAAGATATATTATGAAATTATTATCTACACTCATACTAATATTATTAATATATATTTCTAGCATTACCATTGAAATTGATGTTAAAAATTCAATTATTTTAGCTATGTACCTCCAAGTACTAACATTAACATTAACTGGTTGGGACAAAACGTTTTTTAATTTTATTGATCAGTTAAAATTAAAAACAAAGGAGGTGAATATAGAATGATAAAACGTATTTTTAATTTAATTGCTATTCTCTCAATGTTTGTATTTTCCATAGGCATTCATCCCACTTGTAGCTCAGTCCTTTATCAGCAGGAATTACCGGATGAGCTAAAATAATATTCACAAATTCAGTTTTCACTCCTCTTCATGGGGAGTGATCTTTTGTTTATGTGTATTAGAGGATAATTATCATGAAGTTACATAATCCAATTAACAAAAGCTATGTTTATGGATTATTTTTTATCTTAATTCAGGCCACTTTTTTCATTACTATTTTTTTATCCTATAAGAATTTGACAGAAAGTTTGTTATCTATATTAATAATTATTCTAAGTTTATTGTACCCATTAATAACCTTAATAATGTTTTATTTATACATAAAACATGAAAATCAAAAAGATATTATCAAAAAAATGGAGGAATTTAATCTAAGCCTGCGAAAACAGAGGCATGATTTCCTTAATCATTTAGAAGTAATATATGGTTTAATTGATTGTAATGAAACAGATGAAGCTAAAAATTATTTGGAATTAATTGAAGCATCAGTTAAAATTAATTCTTTAATAGACAAGATAAATAACCAATATATGAGTATTATTATAAGTTCCTTCGCGAGGAAAGCTGAAACAAAGGGAGTCCGTTTTGAACTTTATGGATTTAGCGATTTTTCAAAATTCCCTTTATCACCAATACATACAACAACTATTATGTCAAATTTGCTAAAAAACTCCTTGGAAAATTGCGAGAAAAACGATTGCGTATATGTTGAAACAGAAATTGTTCGCGGTTACTTCTACTTAAAAATCTCCAACGACGGTAAGCCGATTGAAATCATTCACGGGGAAAACCCTGCCGATTGGCAAAAAGAAATATTTCAGGGGAAAAGTATTAAAGGCAAAGATAGAGGCCTAGGTCTGTTGATAATTAAAGAAATATTATCGCAATACGAGGATTGCGATTTATTTGTTTTGAACAGGGAAAAACCAACTTTTATGTTAAGGCTGAAAATGGTTGACGGGGTGAAGAAAAATGATTAAGGCCATTGTTGCAGACGATGAACCTATTGCCATGCGGCATTTAAAAAAAATACTTTCCGAATTGCGTTCCAATATTGAAATTATCGACGAAGTTACCGACCCCGACAATGTCGTTCCTATAGTAAAAGAAAAACTTCCCGATGTAGTTTTCCTTGATATTGATTTTAAGAGGAAAGACGTAAACGGTTTAATACTTGCTGATAGAATTTCTGAACATTTCCCGGCTATCATGATTATATATATCTCCGCTCACAACGAATTTAAGTCTGAAGCATGGGAAAGAAAGGCTGTAGTCCTGGGGTATATCGACAAGCCCTTTAATAAGATAAAAGTTGAACGAGTATTATTAAAAATGGCAAAATATATATCTGGTAATAGGATAGAAATCAGAGATAAAAGCAACATTTTCCATTATCTTAGCCCGGGTGAAATAATAATGATTGAACGGGAGAAAAACACAAAGAATACTATAGTCCATTGTAACAATAAAAAAATTAATACTTCCGGATCATTGACTTCAATTGAAGAAATGCTCAAAGGCTCAGAAAAGTTATTGAGGATTAACAGGTCGTATATTATTAACATCACTAAAATAGAAAGAGTATCATTTTTTAGCGAATGTTCTTATGTGGTAAAATTTAAGAATTCTGCATGTGAAGCTTATATTGCGAAACAAACGGCACATGAATTGGATTTAGTTTCCAAATGATTAATTTACATATTTCGACATAATACGCGTCAATCCCTCGATCCGGGTTTTCACGGCAGAGCTATTGCCGGAAGAAAACATAAGTGTTAAGCTTTGTATTAGTAGATAGTGACTTCCTTAACTAACGAGAAGACAAAAATCTTTGTTAAGTAGGAGGTTTTTTTATGTACAAACTCTGTATTATTGTGGACACTACTGTAGCTCTTGCCGCTCTTAAAGATCAAGAACTCACTGATACTTTTAGACGATACGCAAAATGGAATTAGGGAGAGGCTACCACCAAAACCTTTCCCGGTGAATATTTTTTGAATCCGGTGCTAGTTATGATTAATATTAGATATTTGACAAATAAGTTTGAAACACTAAGAAAAATCTATGAGAAAGAAAAAGATCCCGAATTAAAAGCGTTTTGTTTGAAGCAGATATTAGAGATAGCGTACAAAGTCGGTGAAATAGCTTATCATGATCAAATAACCGAAAATTGACGGAGCAAAATCTTTTATTGTTTGGTTTGTAGGGAGAAACTGGGAAAAGTTGGGGGACGACAAACGTGCGAAAACTCATTAACAATAAGAGCATCCATTTCGGCATAAAGTGGGCTTAAGTTACTGGGAAAAATAGTTTCTAAATGGTATGCACTCCTCGAATATCCGTAGCATGCTCTTTATTGTGTCCATGATTACAAAGCCGCCTCATGCTTAGATTTATAAGCATGAGGCGGCTTTTCTGCATTTATTATCATTTTTCAGTTAAGTTAACTGTTCACCCTTTTGTACCTGATACTGCTCAGCCCATTGCTCAGCCGGCAACTTTTCTTTTCCAGAGCGAACAGTTTTCAACATGAGCAGCCCTTTACCCGTACCAACAAGCAACCCCTGGCCTGGGATAATTTCCACCACTTCCCCTGGCGCAATGCAGGGTCCGGGCGGCCATGACGTTCCCTCGTCCTTAATTTGCGCTTCCAGCACTGCTATCTTTTCACCCCGGAAAGTGGCGCCTGCCGCCGGGATGGGTACGCTGCCCCGTATAAGGTTATAAATATTCCGGGCGGATTGCCGCCAGTCTATGTCAGTGTCCTGCTCTTTTAGCTTCGGCTGGTAAGATGCCAGCCGTATATCCTGGGGAATACGCGGAGCCCGGCCCTCCCGGATCAGCCGTACGGCTTCAGCGGTCATTCGTACACCCAGGGGATAGAGTTTGTTAAAGTAGAGGGTAACGGTCGTGTCTTCTTCATCAATGGGCACGATCTCCTGCAATATTATGTCACCCGTATCCACGCCCTCGTCAATATAGTGAATGGTAACGCCGGTCTCCTTCTCTCCGCTAATAATCGCCCAGGAAATGGCACTGCCGCCCCGGTATTTGGGGAGGAGAGAAGGATGGTAATTAATGCCACCCTGAGAAGCCAGCCTGATCATCTCCCCGGGCACAAAATCCGTGACAAATACCAGTACCAGGAGATCCGGCGCCAGTTCCTTCACCCACTGGTAAACCTCCGGGTCCCGCAGTTTGCTGGGTTGCAGCAACGGCATACCCAGCTCAAGAGCCATTTCCTTGAAGGGGTTGGGTTTTTTGGCACCGGGAACATCGGGTACGGTTATGGCTCCTACCAGATTTTCCCCCTGGGCGGACAGTGCCTGTAGACATTCCTTACCAAATGGGGCCTGTCCGATAACAAGGACTCGCATATAACTCCCCCTATCAAAAAATTTTAAATATTCAGTTATTCAGCTACTAAAGTATATTTTTCTTCCAAGTGAAAAATCCTTCCGGTGCCAAGACATTGTATTTAAATTTTTTGACATCCGAATTCGGAGTGTGCTTTAAGTCATTTGCCTAGACTTTAAATTTAGTAACGGTATTGTACAGTTCACTGGCAATATTTGCTAGCTCCTGAGCTGTACTGGATACCTGTTGAGTAGCTGAAGTTATTTGTTCATTCGATGTCGAAAGCTGTTGTGTCCCTTCACTAACCTGTATTGATCCTTTGGCAACATCTTGAATAATAATAGTATTTTTTTCGACAGCTTTAATAATTTCTCCCAGAGCAGTTCCGGCATTGTTGGCAACCAATACTCCTTCATCAACTTCCGCTACACTGCTTTCAATTGCAGCAACAGCTTCGCTAACGCCAAGTTGGATTTGCTTTATGAGTTCGGTAATTTTGTTTGATGCCTGGGATGATTGTTCAGCAAGTTTGCGTACTTCCTCTGCTACTACTGCAAAGCCACGCCCATGTTCACCAGCCCTCGCCGCTTCAATAGCAGCGTTTAAGGCTAACAGGTTTGTCTGATCAGCAACATTGGTAATGGCAGTGATTATCTCTCCTATTTGGTTAGACTTTTCACCAAGGTTTTTTATAACTTTTGCAGCTTTTTGTGATACAAGAGCAATTGAATTTATTTTTTCTACCGTTTCCTTTACCGCCATATTACCTTCTCCAGCAATAAAGTGCATATTTTTAGATTCTTCAACCGCAGTTTCTAAATTTTCGGCTCCCTGGCTGGAGATGGATGCTACCTCATATGTAACACTGGCTACCTCTTCTATCGTAGCGCTAACTTCTTCGCTTGAGGATGCTAATAATTGACTTTGTTCTGATAAGCTTTCTGAATTATTTTTAATTTTTAAAATAATATCCTGAAGGTTGTCCATTATTCCGTTAAAACTCATTACAACCTCAGCGATTTCATCATTACTTTTACTAGAAATACGCTTCGTTAAATCTCCTTCTCCTTTGTGTATATCATCCATAGAGTATTGAAGATTTTTAAGTGGTGGCAATATCTTTTTGATTAATAGAAGACAGCCGATTACAAGAACAATAGAAATAATACCAAAAATTACAATTGAACTGATTCTCATTATCTGCATGAGGCTTTCAGTTTCCTTTATTGTGTTATTCATTTCCTGAACATTATTTTCCACATATTTATTTATTTCGCTAGAGAGCTTTTCAGCTACACCATCAAATTCAGGCATTAGAGCGTTACCAGCTTCTCTTCCCTCTTTGATATAAACATTAGCCATTTTTTGACCTGTAGTATAATAAGGCTCGAAATCTGTTAATATTTGTTCAATCTGGCTAGAATGACCAGTATCATTATCTTGTAGAAACTTTGCATTAGTTCGGAATTTATTGGCAAATTCGTCAGCCTTGTCAAACCCTTCGTTATCCCCTGTGGCGCTGGCATCTGTAAGCCATTGTTGTACTTGAATAATGGAAAAACTCATGTCTTTAGCTTTAATAACACTCATTGTAACCTGTTGTTCTATTCTATCAATCTTTTCCTGCATTTTATTTATCTCAGTATAATTATAAAATCCCATAGCTAATAAACAGGTTATTGTTAATACCACGAATCCAATAAGCCATGTTTTAATTTTCAGAAAAGACGTTATCATACTTCGCCTCCACATTCTATTTAATAGTTTAATAATTTTACCAATTAATTGTTAAATAATGAAGTCAAAAATATGAACACTTCCATTTTTTCATTAAATTTATCTCCTCGTTATTTTGTTTACTTTTATTTATCTAATGCCCGTGTGACAATGTTTATTGGCCATTGAGGTTGGTTCTGTTTTTCTCCTGTAGGACCTTATGGGTCGCTTCTATTTAAGTCAGTTCCCCTGGCCTGGTGTTAGCTTTGTCCGTCTTGTCCATGCTCTGCTGCATAGCAACCGGCTTTATACGCCGCCAAGAGGAGAGTAATTTCCAATTGGCATACCACGTCCTAACATTTTTCCCAATCATTTTTGGTAGGCTTATTGAGGTGTTCATTCTTTTTGCTTTTTTACGCTAAAACCTGCACTTTTTTTAAAAATTTTTTCCAATTCGCTATTGACATTTAACCGCTGGACTTTACTAACTCCACCCTATGTCAACCTCTTTAGTTGAATTGTAAAACTCAATAATTACAGGCTTCTTTCCAATATCTTACGTTTTTATTAAAAATACTACCGTCAACAAATTCGAGTTACTTCCAAAACCATCCTTACGGACGGCTCAATCTAGACGCTTTAATACGTTCATGCAACGTATACGGCTAAACTTGGAATGTTCCTACCACAAGATTTTCTCGTAATAAAAATATTTTGCCCCCTATGAGAAAACATCTAAACATGATCAACCCTCAAGGATTTTCTTATACTCAATTTTTTTCTTGTTCCGATTTTTTCTACAAATCCAGGACAATTGATGCCAGCAGGAGTTCATGGAACCTGCACCAAATTCCCAAAACCATTATGTTCTCCTTTTTCAATAATTATTTAATAAACCCCTGCATTACAAACTAAAAAAAGCCGCTCTCTTTCCGGCGAGCGACTTTTTTGACTGCAACATGGGACGGTTTCTGCTGTCCAAAGCAGAAAGCTCCGCATCGGGCCGGTGCTTGCATATACACGTGCTGTTCACATATCCTTGCGGAACTTTTGCTAAAAATGAGGACGTTGTTGATACTGAAATGCTTTACCCATTAACTTGTCAACATTTCAACAACGTTCCTCATTTCTCTCGTTTTTTATTATTTCTTAGGATGTCTTTGGTCAGGAGGAAAGAAACCTTTAGCGCTCATGACATTTCTAATTATACTTCCTTCCGGGGGTTCCCAATCCATATGTACCCACGTTAAGGGATAGCGGACCATGCCATCATGGGTAAACTGCAAGCCTTCCACTATTTCTTCCAGCATGTGGGTTGGAATTCCACAGGCAAGTCCATCGTCGGATGGCCAGCTAACTAAGCGAGAGCCGTTACAGGGTAAAGCTACGACTGGCTTGTTTGACTGCATAGTTAATACTAAAGCATCCGCACATAAACCCGCTTCGCCATTGCAACTGAATTCCAGACGAACTCCTTTGTTGTAGTTGTAGGCATGTATGATACGGTAGATTTGTGAGACATTACCGAATATTAAAACTACGTCGGGGATTACCGGCGTCTTTTCCAGGGGAGCGGTTAAGATGGCCGAATAACTGCCCGGTTCAAACATCGGCGTATTGGCAAAATTCCTCTCCGCTACTTCTTCATCAGTAAAATAAGCTCTAACGTAGCCATGCATATATTCTACAGGCAGCTTCTCAAATCCCAATACTGCCGAACCGTACATGCATACTGAGGCTCTCTCTTTTACCGCTGCTTTGGTAAGGCCTAAATAACGTGATTGTCCAATTAATTGGCAAGCAGCTAAGCACTTATCTTCTATCAATCTTATCGGTTTGTTTTTCTTGTCCCTGACTTCTGCTAATTCTTCTTTGGTTTTAAAAAGCTTTACTGCTACGGGATAACTAGCTAGTCTGAGTAGCTTGTCAAACTGGCCTGCTAAGTATTCAAGTCTTTCTAGTGTAAGCTCCGACACCTTTAAACACCCCTTTTTGATAATTTAAATTGTTTCAACTTAAACTCGGTAAGCACGGAAATTTTTTTAAAATAATTTTTGAATGCGAGCAGATAACTCCTCCTTTCCTAATAAATAACTTATTTGTTTTACATGCCATAAAAGACATGATTTCCTGGTGTGAAAATAATAGAGAAAGACAAGGTATTTTTAACCCCGATCAAATGCTCTCAGATGTTTCAATAGTCAATAATTTTATATACCTTTAATTTATATTAAATTATTGACTATTGAACTATAAATTCAAAAAAAATTTATGATACGCCCTCTATTATAAATTTCATTCATGATTATCCTTCATTTATGTTCCCATTATTTTTTAAATTATTCAGGAAATTGTCTATAGTATCTCTTTCCTCTTGTTTTAAATTGTGTTTCAGCTCTTCATTAGATGCTATAGCAATAGGATAAACTACTTTTGCCAAATCTCTTCCTTTATCTGTTAAAAAAATACGCAAAGCTCTCCTATCTTCAGGATCAATACGTCTTTCTATAAGGTGTTCTTTTTCAAGACGATCAACTAAAGCTGTTATAGCTGAACTATCGATACATAAGCATTCAGCGAGATTTTTAACATTTAATCCATCGCTTTCTAATAAAGAAAAAAGAATGAAAGACTGGGCAATAGTTATTCCATATTCTGCAAATTTGTTATTATTATATTTTTGTATTTTTCTAGCTGCTAAACCGATTTTAAAGCACATCAAATTCATGAACTCTGCCAAAATTAGATCACTACCCAATAGTTTATATTTTAATATTGTATACTATAAAACAACACATGTGGATTGTCAAGGCTTTTTATTGTGCGCTGAGAGCTGACTGGACTAATCGTACCAGATGACGCGAATATACTCATATCAAGCTTGAGCAGCAACTCAGACGTGAGAAGACGGATCAGGCCTATTAGCAAGTTTCCTGGTCCTGTCCTTGGCATAGCCAAGGTGGCGCGTGCATTCTTACCCCGCCATACTGGATGAGTTGCCGTTTTTCACTAACTCGGCACCGGTCTCCAGGGCCTTCCGGTTGATGGGTATGAGTTTGTGGTAATGCGGCGGCAGCACCTTGCGCAGGGACTCCTCCACCGTGTCAGGGGTCACCACCCCGGTGAGTTCCAGCAGGGCACCCAGGATTATGTTGTTGGCCACCTTGGCGTTACCCAGTTCCTCGGCTATGTTATTGGCCGGAATGTAAAACACACTTACATCCTTTCTGGTGGCTTTAATTTCTATCAGAGAGCTGTTGACAAAAATAATACCGCCGGGCTCTACGGTCTTTTCAAATTTCTCCAGGGATGGCCTGTTCATGGCAATCAGCACCGTAGGCTCACTGACCACCGGCGAGCTGATGAGTTTATCCGATATGGAAATGCCGCAGTTGGCGGTGCCGCCCCTCATTTCCGGGCCGTAGGACGGTATCCAGGCCACGTGCCTGTTCTCCAGCATGCCTGCATAGGCCAGCAATTGGCCTGTGGAAAGCACACCCTGGCCGCCGAAACCTGCAATCAGTATACCTTCAAACATTTATACCACCTCCGCAGCTATTTTTAATTCACCCAGCGGGTAATAGGGTATCATGTTTTCCTCCAGCCACTTCAGTGCTTTTAGTGGAGGCAGGCCCCAGTTGGTGGGGCAGGAGGAAAGCACTTCCACAATGGAAAAGCCCAGACCCGCCATTTGCACCTCAAAGGCCTTTCTGATTGCCTTTTTGGCCTTGCCCACGCTGGCCGGGCTGTGCACCGACACCCTGGTCACGTAGGCGCTGCCGTCCAGCAATGCCAGCATTTCGCTCATGCGCACCGGGAAGCCGTTATTTTCCCTGTCCCGGCCATAAGGGGTGGTGATGGTAACCTGTCCCATCAGTGAGGTAGGGGCCATCTGCCCGCCGGTCATGCCATATATGGCATTATTTATATAAATAGCAGTAAATTTTTCGCCCCGGGCAGCGGCATGCACAACCTCGCCCGTACCGATGGAAGCCAAATCGCCGTCTCCCTGGTAGGTAAATACCAGGCGGTCCGGCAACACCCTCTTGATACCCGTGGCCACCGCAGGCGCCCTGCCGTGAGAAGCCTGGTAGGCGTCGCAGTAAAAATACTCGTAGGCAAAAACGGAGCAGCCCACCGACGCCACGGCAATGGCCCGGTCAAACATATCCATTTCGTCTATCACTTCCGCCACCAGCCGGTGCACAATGCCGTGGGTGCAGCCCGGGCAGTAATGCATGGGCATATCTTTAAGCGAATTAGGCCGTGTGAATACCTTTTCCATTATGCTTTACCCCGGGCTAATAATTTTTGAACCTCATTGTATATGTCCCTGGCCACGGGCAGCATGCCGCCCACCCGGCCGTAAAAACTCACCGGCCTGCGCCCGTTTACCGCCAGCCTGACGTCTTCCACCATCTGGCCCATACTCATTTCCACGGAGAGATAGCGTTTGGCTGTGGCAATGGTTTTTTCAAAAGCTTTTACCGGGAACGGCCACAGGGTAACCGGCCTTAACAGGCCCACCGCCCTGCCCTCTGCCCGGCAGGTATCTACCACAGCCTTACAAATCCTGGCCGCGGTGCCGAAGGCCACCAGTACCAGTTCCGCGTCTTCCAGGCAGTATTCTTCCCAGCGTTGCTCATTCTGCCCGGCCACGGCGTATTTTTCGAAGAGTTTTATATTGTGCTTTTCACAGTTTTCGGGTACGATTTGCAACGAGCTAATCAGCCTTTTATCCTTACGTCCCATGCGTCCGGTGGAGGCCCAGGGCTTTTTAGGAATGGTAATTTCCTTTTCTCCGGCCAGTTCCACAGGCTCCATCATCTGGCCCAGCACCCCGTCACCCATAAGCATTACCGGGTTACGGTATTTGTCCGCCAGGTCAAAGGCGTCCCCCATGAGGTCGATAATTTCCTGCACCGAGGCCGGGGCCAGCACTATTAACCTGTAATCCCCGTGACCGCCGCCTTTAACAGCCTGAAAGTAGTCGGACTGGGCGGGGGCAATATTGCCCAACCCGGGGCCACCCCGGATAATATTAACAATTACACAGGGCAGTTCCGCCCCGGCCAGGTAGGAAATACCCTCCTGCATAAGGCTGATGCCCGGTCCGGAGGAAGAGGTCATTACCCTGGCCCCGGCCCCTGCCGCGCCGAAGACCATATTGATGGAAGCAGTCTCGCTCTCTGCCTGCAGGTAAAGACCACCCACTTCCGGCATCTTTTTGGCCAGATAGTGGGGCAGTTCACTCTGAGGTGTGATGGGATAGCCGAAGAAATAGCGGCAGCCGGCCCTGATGGCGCCCTCGCCGATGGCCTCATTACCTTTCATCAACATCTTAGCCAACCTTTTTCTCCTCCTTCTCCACTTCGATCACCAGGTCGGGACACATCCGGGCGCAGATAGCACACCCTGTGCATTTGTTCATATCTTCTTCCTCCACTGTGGCCGGGTGGAAACCCATACTGTTAATCCGGCTAGCCATAACAATAATTCCCTTGGGGCAAAAAGCCTTGCACAGCTCACAGCCCTTGCAGCGGTTTTCCCTGAATGTTACACGTCCCAACAAAGTCCCTCCCCTGATAAAACGGTTTATCTGTTGCCTTCCGATACAATTTTGAGCGTAGAGTACCTTCTGTATATCTGTATCCCTGCCTAGATTAATATTATTGACCAGCCCGCCTTTATTAAACATAAAACAAGGCCAGAAATCATTTCTGGCCTTGTTTTATAAATGTTTTGACACTAAATTATTAATTTATTCAGTATATTAACCCCTGCCCAGCTCATCCAGATAATTAAGCAAGCGATTTTCGGCGATAATCCTGGTGAGAGAATACTTTTCGGTGAAAATATGAAAAGCAATGAGCAGCAAAAGGTAAACAACCTTATAAGGGGTTTCCAGCAGCCAGACCACGGCCATACCCAGGCAAGCGCCCAGGGCGTTGGCGCCGGTGTCGCCCATCATGGCACGGGCTTTCATGTCATAGGGCAAATAGGCCATTAGAGCACCGGCTACAACCGCCGTCAGGATCATTTCCACCCTGCCGGGCATGGCCGCCAGCAACACCAGCCACAACAGCAAAAACACCTTCCCCGCCCGGCCCGGACGGAGATCCATCAGATTGATGCTATTTACGGATAAAGCAATAATCAGTGCATTTAGCGGTATCAAAGTCCAATCACCGGCGGAAGCCGCCAGCAACAGACCCATCACACCACCGCCTGCAGCTTTCAACCCCCCGGTGGTAAGCCGTCCCCTGCACAAACTCAGCAGGTGCCCTTTGATCCCCGTTACCGACCTGCTGCCCCAAACATCGTCAATCAGCCCCAGCAGGGTAAAACAGGCCAGAGCCAGCAGGTTGCTAAATATTTTGTACTGAAAATCATCTGGAAGAAAAATAAAGGCCGCTGTATACACGGCAAGGGCGCTCAGAAAAAAAACCAGACCTGCCCCCACCGGAATTTCATCGCCCCTGTAATTGGGCCGGACAAATCCGGCTTCGGCTATCATATTCATTACTGCCTTTACAGTCAGGCGGCAGAACAGCCAGCCCCCGGCAAAAAATACTGCGGTATACAGGAGAACATTATCCTGCAAGTGGTAACTGTTCAATCAACGCACACCCCGGTTTAATATGTAGCTACAGTGTTATTGAAAATATTATTGGAAATCGGAAATCTAGGGACGGTTCTTGAATTGAATCTAGATTCAATTCAAGAACCGTCCCTAGATTTCCATATGTAGCTATACTGTTTTTGGTTTTATTTCCTTATACTTAGCAGGGTTCTTAATACATCGTTAAACTGCCTGCCCCGGTGTATGAAGCCCTTCAAATCCCTGCCCGTTTCCTTGTGGGTCATGATAACCGGAACTTCCTTCACCCTGAAACCACTAGCGGCGGCCTTAACCGTAAGCGCCACCTCAACTCCGTAACCTTCGGCGAAGGGCAGGACCGCCTCAAAGGCCTGACGGTTCATAGCCCGCTGCCCGGAAAGTGGCGCCGTCATTTCAAGCCCGGTATAATACTTGATACCACCCCGGGCAAGGCCCTTCACCAGGCCGAAGCCGCCTTTTCTACCAGTCCTGGGAAAAACCGCCACCGTCATGTCGGCCTCTCCGTCCAACACCGGTTCCAGTAATGGAGCAGCCCCGTCAGCGGAAGACCCCAGGTCGCCGTCCAGCAGGAGCACTACGTCGCCATCCACCAGCGAGGCTCCAGCGTTCATGGCAGCCCCCTTACCACCGTTGACCTGCAACACTTTCACCGTTGCACCGGCTTTTTCCGCCATTTCGGATGTACGGTCGGATGAGGCGTCGTCCACCACCACCACCTGACTTACGCCAGGCAGGGCAAAAGCAGCGGTTACTGTATCAAAAATACTGTCTTCCTCATTATGAGCGGGTATTAGTACCGACACCCGCTTTGGTTGTCTTTCCTCCACTTACAACACCCTCCGCATCATCCAGCGCGGGCAGCAATTTCTGGGCGGTGGATTTTATGCCGTAATGGCCGGGCTTGCCGGATATGGCCAGCACCAGGGCCACCTGGCCCGGGATGGATTCAACATTGTCCACCGTGCTAATCCTTTTTTTCTGGTAATCCTTCATATAGGAATGCATGACCCCGGACTGTTCCGTACCGAAAACGGTAATTTTTTTGCCTTGAAAATAATCTATGATGGGAATGTCAACACTCTCGGCTTTAATCATACTTTCGTCCACGCTGCCGCCGACGATTACCACATCGCTCAGGGGTATGCCATATGTGCCCTGGGTTTTAATCATTTCTAACTGGGCCAGTGTAGCCAAAATCTTTTTCCCGTCCCCCTCTGCCACCGATCTGGCCATTTCCGCCGCAAGGCGCGGAGCAATGTCTTCATCTTTCATGTCTTGCCAGTTCAATGCAGTAAGCAACTTATTTTTATCCCCCACCTCAAGGCCGTTCAGTATGGTGGTAACCGACTGCACACTGGCGCCGGCGGCCTGCAGCGTCTGGGTAAGATCCTCGGGAAAACCGTAACCGTTGGTTTCAATGAGGGCTATATTGTGGCCCTGAAGCTTTCCGGCTATAAGCGCCGGTAAAATCTGTTTTTCAAACTGCCTTTGTATATTGTTATCCATTTCCAGGCTGCTGGCTCTTACTTGCACTGCCTCGTTCCTCTTTAGCAACGAATCCAGTTGGACCTCCAGATGGTCACTGAGCTGTTTTTGCTGTTTCATCAGGGCATCGTTGCCAGGCAGTGTACTGCCAATCAGTATACCTATGCCCAGGGCCAGGAATACGGCAACTAGCGAAGCTATATGATACCTTAGGTTGAAAAACACTTTAGCACCCCCAGAAAAAAGCGGGGATTGCCCGTCCCCGGGATTATGTAGCGAATAAAAGTTTAAATTGCAAATATAATAACCTGAAAAGCTGCCTGGTAGATGGGGTAATCATTACAATCACCGCCACCGGTAAGAGCGCGGCCAGTACAATCTGGGCCAGATAGCGGGCCTTAACCCGGTTCCGGTATAGTTTGCTCACGCCTTTGGCGTCCACCAGCTTCGTCCCGACCTTTAGCCTGACTAAAAAGGTACTGGCCATACCTTTTCTGCCTTTTTCTAAAAAATCCTGCACGTTGGAGTGGGTACCCACGGCCACTATCAGCTCGGCACCATATTCATAGGCTAGCAGCATGGCGATATCCTCGCTGGTCCCCGGAGCCGCAAAAACCCTGGCACTAAGACCAAGGGATTTGACCCTTTCCAGTCCCGGCGCCTTGCCGTTCTGATAAGCATGTACCACAAGTTCGGAACCGTCCTGTAGCACGTTATCCGATACACTGTCCATATCACCCACGATGATATCCGGTTTATAACCGAATTCCCACAATGCGTCGGCTCCGCCGTCCACACCCACCAGTACCGGCCTGACATCATCGATGTATGATTTAATAGCGTTTAAATCTTCCTTATAGTTTTGCCCCCGCACCACGATCAGGGCATGTCTTCCCTGAAAGGCGGTGGTTACCGGAGGGATTTTATATTCACCGTTAATCAGGCCGATTTCAGTCCTGGCATAATCCAGGGTGTTGACCACAAAATCAGAAATAACCTCCTGCATATTACTTCTGACCTGTTCCATTTTCTGCTCAATTTCCCTAAGGGTCAGTAACTTGCCCGAGGCCACCGGGAGGCCCTCACAATATATTTCTTCATTAATTATCTCCACCGTTTGCCCCTCACGGACAGCATCCATCACCTGTTCACCCACATTGTCCAGCAGCACTACCCCGGCCTTTACCAGGGTCAATGGGCCGGGGTTGGGATATTTATCGCTGAGGGACCGGGCGGCATTTACCACTACTTTGACCCTGCCGGCGAGAAGCGCCCGGGCCGCCACATCGTCCAGTTCACTGTGGTCGATGATGGCTATCTCGTTGGGAGACAGACGTTTAACCAGATTCTTGGTGCGCTTGTCCACCCTAACCGTGCCTTTATAGTGCATTTTTAACACCGCCTTTACACATACTAAACATTTTACATTTATTGTGAATGGCAGTCAAGATAACTCCTGTCGTATAAAGACGTGATAAACGGCGAATTATAACATGTGCGCAACTTAACAAAGGTCCACTCGACAAATCTCGCCATTGCATATAAAGATCATTAATTAAATCAGATTTTTATATTTAAAACCATTATTATAATTCACAGCTATTAAAAATTTTAGTCCTCCTCTTCAACAAACCATTCCTCCTGCCAGCCCATAATTTCTTTAATCCTAGCGGATTTACGGTTGACTATATCCGTTGCATATCTGTCAGCGTCGTCTTCGGATTTTTCTTCAGCAGCACTGGAGGTATACATGTCCCGCACGGCCTGGTACCTGTGTCTTAACTCATGAACCATGGCATGCAATGAATACAGCTGTTTGCTGTGGAAATCGTCGCCGTCGTCAGTTTGCGCGAATATACAAACATAAACGGTATCAGTAGATTCATCGTAACTGCCCTCCAGTTTGCCCCGGAATTCTTCTAATGAAAAATTATAGCATTTAAAGAAATGCCTTAGCATGTCAAGCCTGGTTTCATAAATTACCATTTTATTCGGTTTATAATCCCGGCCTAAAAGCTTGATAATCTTTTCTATCTGCTCATTAGTAAAAAAATTTCCGTTGTTGATAATGATCATTTATTCACCTACGCGGTATTTTGTTTTAAATAAAAAACACCTCCGAGCTTATTGATTATAATAAACCAATAAACTCTCGGTGTTAAGCAGCATTAAAAGAATTCTATGTGTACCAAATCCTTTGGGGCTAGCTTACTTTTGCCTCAATCCTTAGCTTGTCCGCCACCATCGCGATGAATTCCGAGTTGGTGGGCTTGCCGCGCTCCAGATTAATAGTGTAGCCGAAAAATTTGGTCATCATCTCCACGTTGCCCCTGTCCCAGGCCAGTTCAATGGCGTGGCGGATGGCCCTTTCCACCCTGCTGGGGGTAGTTTGGTATTTCATGGCGATCATGGGATAAAGCTCCTTGGTTACTGCGCCCAATAGATTTACCTCGTTTACAACCATCAGGATAGCGTCCCGAAGGTAATGATAGCCTTTAATATGAGCTGGCACGCCCATCTCATGTATAATATTAGTTACAGCTACATCCAGATTTTTGGGTTTTACCGTATTAATATAACTGGAAACGTTCAGACCTTCAGCCAATTGGCGAATCCTGGTAGCCAGAACGGAAAAATCAAATGGTTTAAGTATATAATAATCCGCCCCAAGTTCCACCGCACGCTGAGTCACTGTCTCCTGCCCAAAGGCAGTAAGCATGATTACCCTAGGCCGCTGAGGCATATTGCCGGAAGCAAGTCTTTCCAGTACGCCAATCCCGTCGAGATGGGGCATAATGATATCTAAGACCACAATATCAGGATTATGCTGCTCGATGAGATCCAGTGCTTCCAGACCATTGCCAGCAATTCCCGCCAGCGCGAGATCATCCTGCTGGGCAATAAATTCTTTAAGCAACTCGCAAAATTCCCGGTTATCGTCCGCGATAACCAATTTAATTAACTTTCGCATCATTAGATTCCCGCCTCCTGAATATTTTTCTCTTTTTATCTATATAGGAATTAATACCCAATTCATTCGACGGTACTTTATAAAAGTCCTTCTATCAAAAAAATTAATTTTTTCCATCATTTACATATTGTTACTGTTTGATTTATTCAAAAAATTATAAAAACCATAAATATATCGCCATTTCTGACGTTTTTTTGAACATTTGCAAACAAATTCGAAAAAAATTTATAAAAAAGGAATCAGGCCGCTTTTTGCCTGATTCCTGTACCTTGATTAACATCCGCATGCAAGATTCCGGCTTCCTGCAGCATCCATTCCGCCAGAACACCGTAGCCCCGGGTGGGATCGTTTACGATTACATGGGTAACTGCGCCCACTAGCATGCCGTTTTGAATTATGGGACTGCCGCTCATGCCCTGTATTATGCCCCCACTTTTCTGTAACAATTTTTTGTCCGTTACCTTTATAATCAGACCCTTTCCGTCCCGGACAGGGGGACTCAGTATTTCCTGAATTTCAATATTATACTTTTCCACCCTGTTATCCTCCAGGACGGTCATGATTTCAGCCGGGCCCTTTTTGATCTGATAACTAAAAGCCACCGGCAGCGCTTCCTTGTAAAAAGGGTTGACCACGGGTTTATCCAGTTCACCAAAAATTCCAAAAGGCGTGTTTTTTACTATGCTCCCCGTTATATCCCTGGATCCGTTAAACATGCCTACCTTTTCCCCGGGTTTGCCTTTCCGGCCTGGATGGATTCCCTTTACACTGGCCCCCACAATTTTTCCTTCGGCCATGTCGATTTTCATGGCTGTATCCGCATCGTTGATTACGTGCCCGAGGGCTCCGTAACACCTGCTCGACGTGTGATAAAAGCTTAAGGTGCCAACTCCGGCAGTTCCGTCGCGAACATACAGGCCAATTCGATAGCTGCCGGTTTCACTGCAAATAACTGGTTTGACCGTAACCTTTATATTATTACTGCCCCGCTTTAGAACTATTGTCAAGGTATTTTCCTTACCCAAACTAACCAGTGCCTTGACCTGTTCATCGCTTTTTACCATGATACCGTCGATGCTAAGTATTACGTCTCCCACCATGATACCTGCATCCGCTGCAGGATTTATTCTTTTCCCTGCCCTGTCGGTTACAGGAGACATGCCCACCACCATGACACCTTTCGAGTGTAGCATGACACCGATAGACTGGCCGCCAGGTATAACTTTAACCGGGTCCACCACATTTATCACTATATTGCTTAAGGGGATAAATCCGAAAAGCTTAAATTCCAAAAGCCTCTTGCCGGGATATTTAAATACTGCGGAGCTGCTGCCTGCGTCACAGCTCATTTCGTTGACCGCTTTATGATCACCGCTGACAGCATCTGTTTCACCTACGCTGTAACTAATATTTCCGGTCATAAAACCCGGAAAAAACATTTCCGGACTTACCGTATCACCGACGCTGATATTTAGTACCGGCTCATATATGTTTGTTTTTAAAACGAAACTTATAAGCATTACCACAAATACCATTACTATAAATGGAATTACCATGGGTCTGCTATAAGCTTCTTTTTCCAATAACACACCCCCATTTCCTGTTTTAAATTTTTAATGTTCACTTTGTGGTAATATTATTTACTTATCTGTACTATCTTAAATTAACCCCGATTGAATGTTTTTATTCTGCCTAACTATGCCTCACATTACCATTATCAATCACAACAATACTTCTATCGATTTAGAAAAAAGTTATATGGTTTTGCAGAATAAAAAAAGAAGTAACAAAAATGTTACTTCTTTTGTATAAACAAACTAAAAATTTTAAAAAAACTTATCATTACTTCAACAAATCAGGCGTTTTTAATCATTTGCCTGGCATGTTCCATCGCAACACCCTCATAATCCCGCCCGCCCAGCATCCGGGCCAGTTCCTCAACCCGTTCTTCCCCGGTGAGGCCTTTCACCCTGGTGACGGTTCGCTCCAGGTATTCCTCTTTATAGATATGATAGTGGATATCGGCCCGGGCAGCCACAGCCGCAGCGTGGGTCACGCAGATAACCTGTCTTTTGCGGCCCAGGGCAGCCAGTTTTTCAGCCACCGCCTGGAGCGCCCTGCCGCCGATACCGGACTCCACCTCGTCAAAGACCAGGGTTGGCACATCCTCATTCTCCGCCAGTATGGTCTTTAAAGCCAGCATAATCCGGGAGAGTTCCCCACCGGAGGCTATCCTGGCCAGCGGCCGGAGAGATTCCCCGGGATTGGGCGAGATATTGTATTCCACCCTTTCCCTGCCCTTTTCAGATATTTCTACGGTATTGCTAAATTCCACCCTGAATTTTACTTTGGCCATTTCTAATTCGGCAAGTTCCCCGGCCACAGCCTTTTCCAGTTGTTGCGCTGTATTTTGGCGCATTTTAGTCAGCATGTCTGCCGCCTTTGACCATTGGTCCAGGCAAGCAGCCTTTTCCCTTTCCAGTAAAGCAATCTTCTCCCCGCTGTTTTCGCAGTCATCCATCTCCGCTGCAATTTCCGAACGGTATTTTATTGCCTCCTCCACTGAACCCCCGTATTTTTTTACCAAACTCTCAATTTTCGCCAGTCTGCTCTCGGCGGCCTCCAGGCGTGCAGGATTGAAATCCAGCGAGTCCAGGTAACCGGACAGTTCCCTGGCCACATCCTCTACCTGGTAAAGACACCCCGCCAGGGTATCCTTCAATGATACAAGCCCGGCATCCATGCCAGCCAGTTGCTCCACGGCACGGCAGGCCCTGGCCAGCAAATCCACTGCCGGCACTATCCCACCTTCCCCGCTGTGCAATACGGCATGACATTCGGCAGTCAGGCGCTTTATTTTTTCTGCGTTGGCCAGTATGCTGCGCTCTCTCGACAGCTCTTCATATTCCCCGGGGCTTAAGTTGGCCGAGTCTATCTCCTCCAGCTGATATTTAATGAACTCAAGACGCCTTTCCATACCGGCTATCCGGCTCTGGCAGGCGGACAGTTCGTTGCCAATATTTTTCCAGAGCCGGTAGGTACTGGCCAGTTGTTCCAACGCGTCCCTCTGTCCTGCCCCGCCAAAGCTGTCCAGCAAGTCAAGCTGATGTTCGGCATGCAGCAGGGTATGCTGTTCGTGCTGGCCCTGCATGTCCACCAGCAAACCTCCTATTAGCCTGTACTGGGCCAGAGGTGCTATTTGTCCATTGACCCTGCATATGTTTCTGCCGCTGCTGTTGATCTCTCTGGACAGCAGAAGCATGCCGTCCTCGTCAGGTATCATACCCGCTCCATTAAGTTTTTCCACCACCTGGGAAAGTCCGCTGATGTCAAATGTGCTCTGAATGATGGCCCGGTCCGAGCCGGTACGTATATAATCCCCGGACGCCCTTCCGCCAAGAACAACCTGCAGCGCCTCCAGAATAATGGATTTGCCGGCGCCAGTTTCCCCTGTCAGTACGTTAAAACCCATTCCGAAACTGATTTCCGTCTGTTCAATAAGGCCAAAATCTTTCACGAAAAGGTTGATTAACATAGACTAACCTCCGGCCATATGGTGAAATCTCTTCTGCAACACCGCAGTCATGCTTTTGGGCTTAACCACTACTATGATGGTGTCATCCCCGGCCACAGTGCCGATTATTTCCGGCCAGCCGGAATGGTCTATGGCCGAAGCCACACCCTGGGCCTCGCCGGGCAGGGTTTTTATGATAATCAAATTTTCACTGGAATCTATAAACTGCACGGAAGCTGCAAACAGCCTTTTCATTCTGTCCTCGCTATAACGCACAGTCTCCCTGCCAGGTATAGCATAATAGGAGGTATTGTTTTCGCCGGGTATTTTAACCAGGCCCATTTCCTTGATATCTCTGGATACCGTGGCCTGGGTAACGGAAAAACCCGCTTCCCTGAGGGCTGCGGCCAAATCATCCTGAGTCTCTATGCTCCGGCTCCGGATCAGTTCAGCTATTTTTTTCTGCCGGTAGATTTTCAAAAGCTTCACCCGCCCTGGCAAAAAAATAAATCTTCGGTGAATGTAAAGGACCGTTCCAGAAAGTGGTCTTTAATACAGTGAAGCTACTGTCAAGTGTTGCCGCCAGCACTGCCACCGACCTGGCCTCGGCGGCAGCTCCAGGGTGGCCGGTATAAACTACTACGCTCATCCTGCCCCCGGCAGACAGCATTTCCAGCGCCGACACCATAGCCTCCACAGTATTGGCAGGCTCGGTTACGACGGACCGGTCACTGCCGGGCAGATAACCCAGGTTAAACATCACTGCATCCAGAGGAAGAGATATAAAATTTTTCATCTGGCGGTGATTTTCCATCAACAGCACTACTCTGTCCGCAACACCGGCCAAATGCAATTTTTCCCTGGTTTTTTGCAGAGCCTGCTCCTGAATGTCGAAAGCAAATACCTTTCCCGTGGAGCCCACCGACTCAGCCAGGAATAGGGTGTCATTTCCCTTGCCGGCAGTGGCGTCCACCGCCACGGATCCTTCCTTAAGGGCGGGAGCGACGAAGGATCTGGCCCATTCCACAGCGCTGGCGGGACGGTTAACCATTTCTCAAATCACCTTCATTTAGTTTGCTGTGCAGTATAGAGTAAAAGCTGCGCTTGTTAAGTCTGATAAACCTGGCCGTACGTGGCGCCCTGGTAATCAGCACGGCATCATTTTTCTCCAGTCTGAAAGCGTGCTGGCCGTCCATTGTCAACATGACTTCTGCGTTGTCCGATAAAAGTTCGACCTCAACCCCGCTCCTGCTGGAAATAACCAGCGGCCTGGCCCACAGGGAATGGGGACAGATGGGCGTAATCAGCATCAATTCCATCTCAGGCGTAACCACCGGACCCCCGGCGGAAAGTGAATAGGCCGTGGAGCCGGTGGGACTGGCCACAATGATGCCGTCCGCAGGATAGGTGCCGATATGCTCCCCGTCAATGTTGGTTTTCAGCCTGATCAGTCTGGCAAAGGCTCCTTTGGTTATTACCGCATCATTCAAGGCGATGGCCGTTTCCATGACCCTGCCCTGCCGGATAACCTGGGATTTTAGCATCATGCGCTCCTCTATCCTGTAATTCCCGCTCACAAGTTTTTCCAGTCCGGGAATAATATCCGGTATGTCCAACTCCGACAAAAAACCCAGTCTGCCCAGATTTATGCCCAGCAGCGGAATCCCGGAGGGTGCTGCCACCCTGGCGGTATTCAGCATGGTGCCGTCACCGCCCAGCACCAGTATGCAGCCGCATGATTCCGTTATTTCTTCCATGGGACGGTAAAATTCGGGCTTGTCCAGTAATTGAGAAGCCTCACGGTTCATCATTACCCGGACGCCGTTATTATGTAGCCATTTAATAATTATTTCAATCAGTCCGGAAACCTTTTCTTTCCCGGTATTTACCACTATCCCGACGGCGTTCATACCTTTACCCCCCTGGCATCTTCTACTAGGTTTGCTATTTCGTTTTCGCCGGGAATATCGCCGCCGGTTAAATCAATATAGGCAAGGTATTCGATATTGCCCTCCGGTCCCCGCACCGGGGAATAATCCAGGCCGGCTAGGCCCCATCCGGATTTGTGGATAAAGGAACAAATAGCACCCAGCACCTGCCTGTGCACCCCGGGCTCCCTGACTACGCCCTTCTTCCCCACATTTTCCCTGCCCGCCTCAAATTGCGGCTTAATCAGGGCGACTCCCCTGGTCTCTGGGGCCACCAGGGCAGCAATGGGAGGCAATACCTTAGTCAGTGAGATGAAGGAGACGTCCACGGTGAAAAAATCCGGCCTTTCAGATATGGAGCCGGGTGTTAAATTTCTTATATTGGTCCTTTCCAGTACGGCGACCCTGGGGTCGCACCTTAGTTTCCAGGCCAGTTGGCCGTAACCCACATCCACTGCGATAACCCGTGCAGCACCGTGCTGCAGAGCGCAGTCTGTAAAACCGCCGGTGGATGCCCCTACATCCAGCACCATCAGGTCTGAAAGATCTATGTTAAAAACTTTGATTGCTTTTTCCAGTTTTAACCCGCCCCGGCTTACATAGGGCAGGCTCCCGCGTATTTCTATTTTCGCTTCGGGATCAGTTGCCTGGCCGGGCTTTTGTGCCTTTGCGCCGTCCACTGTTATTTGCCCGGCCATGATGGCGGCCCGGGCTTTCTCCCTGCTCTCAAACAACCCTTTTTCGTGTAGCATTACATCCAGCCTGGTTTTAGTACCGGACAAATTATTAACCTCCGCTAAAATAACAGTCTAAAGTCTAAGGTCTAAAGTCAAAGGTCTAAAGACCAAAGCTATATTCATCTAAAAGGACTTTCGACATTTGACATTTGACTCTCTAGCTGCTCCTGGCCGCCGGCATTTTTTTTCCTTTTCTCCTGGCCCCCAGCATTGTTAAAACGCTGCTGCAAACGTTGTCAACAGTTAAACCGTAGCGAGCCAGCAAAAGGTTTTTATCCCCGTGTTCCACAAAGGAATCGGGAAAGCCTATGCTGAGTATCTTTATCCCGAATATGCCCCTGGCATTCAGCAATTCCATTACAGCGCTGCCGAATCCCCCGCTTAGCACATTTTCTTCCAGGGTAATAACCGTCCTGGTTTGCAATATCTGATTGATGATACATTCTTCATCCAGCGGTTTTATAAACCGGGCATCGACTACTGTGGCCGAAACACCTTCAGCAGCCAGGGCAGTGGCGGCATTATAAGCAATTTCCACCGTGGTGCCAATGGCCAGAAGAGTAATATCTCTACCCTCGCGTAATACCTCCGCCTTCCCTATTGGTATGCTTAGTGGCTCAGCATCCAGCGGGCAGCCTGTGGCAATACCCCTGGGGTAGCGTAATGCGGCCGGCCCGGGATACTCCAGAGCGGTATGCAGCATATGCTGCAGCATATTTTCATCCCTGGGCGCCATTACCACCATATTGGGCATCTGCCTCAAATACGAAAGGTCAAACAGGCCGTGATGAGTTGGACCGTCATCTCCCACCAGGCCTGCCCTGTCAATGGCCAGGGTGACCGGCAGGGATTGCAGGCAAACATCATGCAGTAGCTGATCATAAGCCCGCTGCAGAAAGGTGGAGTATATGGCCAGCAGCGGTTTCAAGCCACTGGCGGCAAGTCCGGCGGACATGGTAACCGCATGCTGCTCGGCAATCCCCACGTCAAAAAACCTGTGCGGGAACGCTTTGGCGAAAAGGTTAAGCCCTGTCCCACCGGGCATGGCCGCAGTTATGGCCACGATGGAATCGTCCCGGGCAGCCAGCTTTACAGCGGTATTGCCAAAAACCTCCGTGTACGATGGCTTGATGGTGTTTTTCACTGTTTCACCGGTTTTTATATCAAAAGGTCCGATACCATGAAATTTGTCGGGGTTTTTTTCCGCCGGGGCGTAACCCAGGCCCTTTTTGGTAATAACGTGTACGATTACGGGTTCTTTGATCGATTTGGCCTGACGCAGTACTTTAATCATATCCTGAACGTTGTGCCCGTCTATGGGCCCCAGGTACACAAACCCCAATTCCTCAAAGAACATGCCCGGAACCACCAGATATTTAAAGCTATCCTTAAGCCTGTCGGCAAATTTCAAAACTGTGGGTCCTATAGATGGTATCTTTTTCAGTATCTGCTCAATTTCTTCCTTGCCCCTGGAATATTTGGGGTCAGTCCTGAGCCTCCCCAGGTATCTGGCCATCCCCCCAACATTTTCCGCAATGGACATCTCATTATCGTTTAAAACCACGATCATGTCCTTTTTCAGGTGACCAGCGTGGTTGAGCGCTTCAAAAGCCATCCCCCCGGTCATGGCGCCGTCGCCAATAACCGCCACCACGGAATGATGCTCTCCCTTTAGATCCCTGGCCAGGGCCATGCCCGTGGCTGCCGAGATGGAGGTACTGCTGTGACCGGTAGCAAAGGAGTCGTGAGGACATTCCTCGGGTCTGGGGAAGCCACTCAGCCCGTTGTACTTCCTGAGTGTGCCGAATTTCGCCCGCCTGCCGGTAAGCAACTTGTGCACATAGCACTGGTGTCCCACGTCCCAGACAATTTTATCCCGGGGGGTTTCAAAAACGCTGTGCAGGGCCAGGGTGAGTTCCACCACCCCCAGGTTGGGGGCCAGGTGCCCTCCGTTTTTTGCTACAGTCTCAATTATCTCCCGTCTGATCTCTTCAGCCAGCTTCTGCATCTGGGAGTTGTCCAACCCCCGGATATCGGCAGGCGAGCTGATATTTGCCAGCAGGCTCAATGCTTCACACTCCTATCTGGAGCTGTTTCGTTTATTCTTTCCAGTTATATCGATGCCGGTAATCCTGCTAAAACCGGCCATAACCTTGCCGGCACCAAAAATTACGTCGTTGGCTCTGGTAAGGGCGATTCTTTTTCCCGCCGCCTTGCCACCCACTGTCAGTGCGGCAATTAAGGCTGTAATAACCATATTTAAAATCAGGTGGCTGAAATCTTTCCAGCGGGTCATTAACTGCAACGCCAGGGCTATACCCAGAGCCCCGCTGACAGTACCGGCAATGTCCCCCACCACATCGTTCATTATATTAGCCACCCTGTCCGCATTCCTTATAAGATATACACCCTCCTGGGCGCCGGCCACCTTCTTGGCGGCCCGGGCATGCAGGGGGGCTTCATGGGCTGCTGTTACCGAAACACCTATGATATCGGCCATTATGCCTACAAGTATAATAATCAATAAAAAAACAAAGGATATCACTAGGCTTTGTATTTTATCGGCCACTATATCTGATAACCAAAAGAAAAACACAGCCAGGGTGAATGAGGTTAGCGACACCCCTAAAACGTACTTGCTGGAAACGGTAGATTTGTTATTACCCAATAGACACCTCAAAAATATATTTTATGCCGGTGACAGCTGCCCGGGTAAATATTGTGGCTTAGGTCCAGTTGGTTTTCCCATATACCCACCGGCTGTCGCCAAACCGGCGGTTTCCCTTTAAAGATATATCCGGACCGTTACCGGTACCGGGACTGGATTACCGTTTAGTCCACACTGCAATCCCCGGGCCGCCCCTAAATAGGACAGCCTAGGAGTTTTCCTCAACAGGTGCGGGTTTTTCCTAGCCTCTTTTGCAATAACGGTTTCAACCTGCCGGCTTAATCCACGGGCCCATGTAAAAAGCGGGCAATATTCCGGAATCCACCGCCACCACTCAAGGCAGGCTACGCTGCACGCAGCTTTTCACCACGAGCAGGTTTTAACCCCAAGCCATAGTTTATCCCAATTGGAATTTCCCCACGCACTTGGGTCTCCACGGGGGCGGGGTCAACGCCCACATGCCATTGCAGGTCGCCCCACCCCCTTAACTCCCAGTACCAGCCCCCAACTGGGCGTTGAAGGCCAGCACCAGGAACTTCATCGCTGTGCCCTTTGACGGATTTTTAGGCCCGCCTTCAGAAAATCCCTTCCCGACTAGGATACTGTATCACCGAACAAAAACTTTTACACCGAGAGAATATTATATCATATTATTATAAGCGTGTTAAACCGCTGTCTGTGCTTGTTTAATCACCCTCAGCCAGGATAAGATGACTATTAAAGAGTATAATGCAGAATCGTTGGCTGGCTGCGTTATACGAACCAATAGACAAAATCTCTCATCTTCGCCCGACTTTAGGTCAGTCTAGGTTACGAATACAAATTTAATGAGCCTCCGCATTAGTTTCGAGAGATATCCTGAGGCCGTTCAAAAACAAGCATGGCGCGGAAGGAGAAGCCGGACAGCGCGGAGCGTACTGGAAGTACGTGAGCACTGGACGGCGAGCCTGACAAAGCCAGGCGCAGTTTTTCAACGGCCTCTCAGTGGTCCCTGTCAACCACAAACCTTACCAACTCGCGTAAAAAATCAGCCTCCGGACCAAATGCTTCCAACTGAGTCAAAGCCCTGTCCCGGCAATCATACGCCTTGGCCCTGGCAGCCGCCAGTCCATATAGCGCCGGATAGGTAGCTTTTTTGTTTTTCACATCGCTCTTTAGCGGCTTGCCTATTTTTTCTTCATCCCCGGTTACATCCAGTATGTCATCAGCAATTTGAAAGGCCAGCCCCAGGTGTTCCGCATATACAGTGAGCCGGTCCAGAGTGTGCCGCTCTGCCCCGCTTAATATGGCCCCCAGCCTCACGGACCCCCTGTAAAGTGCCCCGGTTTTGTGCCTGTGTATATATTCCAGGGTGGCAGGATCCACTGAGTCATCGGAGATTATGTCCACCACCTGCCCGCCGACAAGTCCCCTACTGCCGGCTGCTACGGCCACTTCTGAAATAACCGCTAGAGACTCACGTGCCGGCAGTGCCCCTGTCAGGGCTCCACTGGTCAGCAACTCAAAGGCCATGGTCAGCAAGGCGTCACCGGCCAGTATGGCCATGGCCTCACCATATTTTTTATGGCAGGTGGGCCTGCCCCTGCGGAAATCATCATCATCCATGGCGGGCAGGTCATCGTGAATTAGGGAGTAGGTGTGTATGAGTTCCAGTGCGCAGGCGGCAGGCATTATTTTTTCCACGCTGCCCCCGGCCACCTCTGATGCAGACAGTGCCAGCACCGGCCGCAACCTCTTACCGCCGGCAAATAGGCTATAGCGCATAGCTTCGTGTATAACGGCGGGATGAGTTCCGTCAGTGGGAAGGTATTCTTCCAACGCCCTGTCTACCAGGGCGGCCCTTGCTTTTAATTCCCTGATGAAATCCAAATTTGGTCCCTCCAGACTGCGCATAAAAGTCTAATGTCAAAAGTCAAAGGTCAAAAGTCAATGAAAGCCTGAAACATTATACTTTGGACTTTAAAAGATACTGACTGCTGAATTCTGACTACAAGGATAGTAAGAAATGATTTTAGCATTTACCTGATATTTTACTCCCTGGACGGCAATTCTTTCAAGAAAAGCTCGCCGTTTTTATCCTCTGTGAGCACCGCTATACGGGTTTCCGCCTCTCCCAGCGCCCGGTGGCAAAATTTGCTCAAAGTAATGCCCTCGGCAAACAGCGCCAGAGATTTCTCCAGGGTGATGTTACCGTCTTCCAGTTCGCGGACAACTTCTTCCAGCTTGGTTAGGGCGTCTTCAAAGGTTTGCTTTTTGGTTTTCATAAAACCTCCGCAGTATGAACAATTTTACATAAAAAGGAACTCTACCTGAGGGCGCTGCCGTTCAGGTAATTAAACCGGCTACCCTGACGAATATCCATTTCCTCCATCTTTTCCTCAATCATCTGTTTAATTTTCCACCAGCTAACGCCCCAGTTGGAAAACAGCAGGCTTTCCGCCGGCCCCTTCCCCACCAGTCTCTGTATAACCATGCCCGGGTCCAGGTACTCCATGAAGGTAATAACCCTCCGGACATATTCATCCATGGTGATCATTTCTATCTCACCGCGCTTGAACATTTCTCCCAGCACGGTGCCTTCAACCACGTAGAGGGAATGCAGTTTCACATACTTCACTCTCAGGGCGGATAGTAGCTTGGCATTTTCCACCACGTCTATCCTATCATCCCCGGGCAGGTTGAGTATCAAATGAGCGCAGACATCGAATCCCCTCTGGTGGGTCATCAGCACCGCATCCACAAATTCCGCCAGGGTATGTCCACGGTTGATCTTTAGCAGGGTATGGTAGTTGACCGTCTGTAGACCCAGTTCTATATTTATGTCCAGTTCTTTTTCATTCTTCACTTCCAGTAAAAAGTCAAGGTATTGATCGTTGAGGCAGTCCGGCCGCGTGGATACAGAAATACCAACTATATCCTCCCGGCAAGCGGCCAGTATGTTCTCCCTAAACTGCTCAAATGAAACATAGGTATTGGTGAAGGCCTGAAAATAGGCGATATATTTATTGGCGTTAAATCTTTTCTTAAAGTATTCTCTGTTTTCCTCCAATTGCCTGCTTACTGAGTATGAATTGGGCAGGCACTGAAAGCCCGAGCCTTCCCCGTCGCAAAAAATACACCCGCCTTGGCCCACTTTGCCGTCCCGATTCGGGCAGGTTCCCGGCAAATTAACTGGAAGTTTGTAAACCTTGCCGCCAAATTTGCGGGCGAGATGTTCGGAATAAACGTTATAGCGGGCCCCTGTCATCATAATCTGCACCCCGGTGAAATTCGTTTATATTATGGTAAATTATACAATAACAACTTTATAAATGGTAATATTTTTATCCCTGCCACGGAATGTTATTCCAAATACTAAATTGCCACTTGACGCCTGGTTTATTCACGGTTTACAATGTTTCCTATAAATACATGGCAGGTGCTGGCATGGAAGAGACGCTAATCGCTCAGAGGATTAAAAAAATAAGGATGGAAAAAGGCTTCACCCTGGAAGAAGTGGCTAACAGGACGGGCTTCACCAAGGGGCTTATTTCCAAGATTGAGAACAATAAAGTTTCCCCTCCGGTTTCCACCCTGGTCAAGGTAGCCGGGGCTTTGGGTGTATCCCTGGGTGACCTTTTTGTTCCTTCTGATACTTACCAGATTAAAATTGTGAGGAAGGAACAGAGAATCCGCTTAAACCCCGAAAGCCACACCAGCGGGCCGATTATTGAATCACTGGTTAGCGGCTATTACAGGCAAAAAATTGAGCCGCTGATGGTTACCATAGACGGTAATGGCGGCTATAAAAGCAAATTTTACAACCACCCGGGTCATGAATTTATCCTGGTGCTGGAGGGAAGTATGAATTATCTTTACGGGAATGAAAAGCACTTTATTTCCGAAGGTGATGCCCTATATTTCAATGCGGAAAATATCCACGGCCCGCTCCCTTTGCCGGGGCAAAAGGTAGAATACCTATCCATAATATGCCCGTGATTTTTATACCCTACAGGTTTACTGTGAGGTAATACTGTTAATCTATATTAAATATGAGGGGGTTATAAAATGCTGAACCAGCCATGGGTATATAATGAAATGCGCCAAATAGGCACCGACTACTTCAGCATCGATGAGGTGCGGGAATACGACCGGCGCATGCAGAAAATAAGGGACGTCAAAAAGGAAATTGAACATATTCTGAACGCCATTAATACAGGTCCCGGCCATACTGTATTGGAATTTGGCACTGGCACCGGAGAATTCGCCATAGCCGCCGCCGGAAAATGCAAAAAAATTTACGCCCTGGACATTTCAGCAGTTATGCTGGATTACGCCAGGCAAAAAGCTGAATCCCGGGGTCAGGGCAATATAACCTATCATCAGGCCGGATTTCTGACCTACGAACACCGGGATGAACCACTGGATGCCGTGGTTACCCAATTGGCCCTTCATCATCTACCCGACTTCTGGAAGTTCACGGCCCTGCGCAACATATACGGGATGCTGAAAACAGGCGGAAAATTTTATTTGCGGGATGTGGTCTTTTCCTCTGCGGTGGAAAACTATGAAGAATATTTTACCAGCTGGATAGACGGCATAAAAAAAATGGCCGACGAGGGATTTGCTGCCAACGTCGAAAGGCACATTCGGGACGAATACTCCACCCTTGACTGGGTTATGGAAGGCATGCTCACCAGGGCAGGTTTTGTTATAGAAAATATATATCAGATGGAAAACTGCATTAATGTTTACGTATGCGTGAAAGGCAGCGGCGCGGCAAAGTAGATGGTATGAGTTATAATTAAAGATATAAAAATTAACCCTGGATGAATGGATGAAAGAAGGATGGACAGGAAAAAAATAGAATCAGTAAACAGGTGATGTTTATATGGTAGAAAAAGCCCTCTCCAAGCTGAATACATTTTCCCTCCGCAACCGGTAGTATATTATTGTCGTGCTAGTCATTCCGATTTCACTCGAATATAAAACGAGGGCTCCCCGGCGGGAGCCCTCGTTTTTATGCAAGACTTATTATACAGGCAGCGAATATCCCGAGTTGAGCCTTTTCTTCGAGCGAAACTTCCGATTGCTCCCTTCAAGAACAATTTCTGAATTGACCTAGCATCCCTGCATTTAGATTGCCATAGATAGCTTTAGGAAAGAGTCTAGAATATCTACTGAAGCTTTAAGAATTTTTTCGATATTAACCAGGCTAGGCGTCTTGGAGATGGCTTCAGCAGCATCATGGAATCGCCTGTGAGGCTCGTCTATAGCTACAAATTCCTTAATATTTTTATATTTTTCATATTCTTTCTCATACCACTTACCAAAGGCACATTCTTTGTGGTTGTTTGTTTTCAAGCCTTTTCCAGCGTTTTCAGTAAGGTTTCTCAAGAAATTGGCGTGATCATTTAGTCTGGCAGCGAGGATACTCAAAAGCAGGTTACTCTCTGATAACTTTATGTATGGGTTAATGACCGTACTCAAATTTTTTGCCTCAGCCTTTATAGCATCACCGAAATCCACGCCGGCCAACAGTTCTTCGGAAACTTTCGCCAGATTTTCAGTAGCTAACGCCTGCTGCTGGGTTGCCTTTGCTATGTTATCTACTGTGTTGGCAGATTCCTCAACCAACCTCATGTTTTCATGCATTATCTCGGAAACTATTGTGGTGTCAGCTATATATTGCCCAAAAGTTTGCTTTACACTTGCCACTGCTTCAACAGTATTTATAGCTTTTGAATTCATCTGGTCAGATATACTTTTTACTTCTTTTACTGCAATCTTGGTTTGGTCAGCCAGTTTACGAACTTCTTCTGCCACCACCGAAAACCCCCTACCGTGATCGCCAGCGCGTGCGGCTTCGATTGCAGCATTTAGAGATAATAGGTTTGTCTGGTCGGCGATCTCAGAAACATTCTTACTTATGCGATCTATAACTTCAATCTGATCCACCAATTGGTTTACAGTGCCTACCATATTATTAAGAATTAATCCTGCATCTTTCGCCAGTTCAGCAAAAGTGTTTGTCTTTATACAGCTTTCCTGCTCGCCCGCTTTTACCATCTGCATTCCGGCACTGATTTGTTGAGTTGACGCTGATGTTTCTTCAGCCGTTGCGGACATTTCTTCGGCCATGGCCGCTAAATCAGCTGCCTTTTGGGCAATCTCCTGAACTTGTAAAGAAGCACTGAATGCAATTAGTTCATTGTGAGCAAGAGAGAAACTAGCAATGGCAGCCATAAAATCAGCTCTCGCCTTGCTTTCTTCTTCAATAGCATTTCTTTTTGAATGAGCAGAGGTAAAAATAGAAATCATTATATTTGCCCCCTTTCATAAATATTTATTAAGCATTATACTTATTTTATACATATTGTCGTATTTTGTCGATTTAAAAATAAAGCAAGAACACAGACCGAAAAAATCCGCTGTTCTTTATGTATTCATGGGTCAAATTGTGACAGTTTTCTCTTCGTCCGTTTCAAGCATGGAGAGATCCACCAGTTCGAACTTCTCCAACCGGAGCTCTGCATCCGCCAGCCAACTATATTGAATTATATTATCATAGTTGCATTATAGAAAAGAAATCTTAACATAAATTTACTAAAAGCTTAAGGTTTTATTAAATTCAATACAATAAATACTTTTAATAAAAATGTAATATTTTGGTAAGTAGCCTGTAATTATTGAGTTTTACGTTTAAATAAAGATTTGGCATAAGGTGTTAATATGTAAAGGAGGCCGGGGGGTTCATGGCTTCTTCTTATATGTTGGGCCGAAACTAAAAAACAAGGGGCTCTCCAGCGGGGAGCCCCTTGTTTTCGTTCAGACTTATTACTTTTAAATTTATTTCATTCTCTCATTCACCGTTGCCACGGCCAGATCCTTGAGCCGCTTGGCTTCAGCTACTATTTTATTCTTCTCCGCCACTACGCCGTTAACAAAATCCTGATCCTTGACCATGGGGATGTTGATGTCGGCGCTGAGCAGCACGGAGTTGATGGCGGCTTCGCAAACGTAGGCGGCTACGCCGGCGTCACTTATGGCCATGGTATTCCCTATCTTGGACAGCTGCTCGGTTACCACCAGGGCTTCAAGCAGAGTCCGGGCGATTTCCATGGGCTCGTTGGTGGCGGTTTTCAGGGCCTTTTGCATGGCCTCTTCACGCTTGGCCTTCTCCTCGTCTGTGTTTTTGGGCAGTCTGTATACATCCATGAATTTACCAAAGGCGGCGATATCGGCAGCCACCAGCTTCTCCAGACGGTTGATAATATAGTAGGCCTTGGCAGTGATTTCCTTGACCTCGGGCTCCACCTCAACATATTTGGGCTTGCCGATGGTGAGGTTACCTACCATGGCGGTCATGGCTACACCCAGGGTGCCTACCATGGCCGAAACGCTGCCGCCGCCCGGGGTGGGAGCGTCAGAGGCGGACACGGCCAGAACCTTGCGAAAGGTTTGATCGAACATATCACTCATATATAAACACTCCCCTTTATTTATTCTTTTGCTGCAGCTTGATAGCCTTCAGCACGTTCCTCTGAATCAGTACCGTGGTGAGGCTGCCCACGCCGCCGGGAACGGGTGAAATGGCTCCGGCCACTTTTTCGGCGTTTTCAAAGTCCACGTCGCCGCAGATACCGCCGCCCTCAACTGCGTTGATACCGGCGTCAACCACAACTGCGCCCGGCTTGATCATATCAGCCTTGATCATTTTAGCCCGGCCCACTGCAGCCACGATAATATCGGCCTGTTTGGTATGATAGGCTAAATCGACGGTCTTGGTATGGCATACGGTGATGGTAGCGTTCTGATTCAGCAACATGAAAACCAGGGGCTTGCCTACGGTCTCGCCGCGGCCGACAATAACGGTGTTTTTGCCCTTCAGTTCAATGCCGCTGCGCAGCATAATTTCGATGCAGCTTTCCGGGGTGGCCGGGAACAGTCCCTCGCCGCCACTAAGAATGTAACCGCGGTTGATGGGGTGAACACCGTCAACGTCCTTTTTGGGGTCAACGGCTTCCAGTATTTTCTTCTTGTCCATGTGCTTGGGCAGCGGAAGCTCAATCATAATTCCGTGCACTTTATCGTCTTTGTTGAGTTTGTCCACCAGTACCAGCACTTCATCTTCGGAAGCGGTGCCGGGCAAAGTGAACAGTTCAAAATCGATGCCTATGTTGGAGCAGGACTTCTCTTTAGATCTGGCATAAACCACCGAGGCGGGATCGTCCCCGGCCAGCACCACGGAAAGTTTGGGAGCGATCCCCTTCTCCCTTAGCTGGGCAACTTCGGCTTTGACCTCTTCCCTGATAGATGCAGCTACTTTTTTGCCATCAATCAATGTAGCCATTTTTCTCATTCCTCCCCAGTAAATATTTATTTAAATGTCTACCTTACTTGGCTGTAATAATGTATATCTTCTCATAAATCGCTTTCCGGCAATGTCTTTTCAATATGGCAGAGCAGCGTCCCCCGATGCAGCCGTACCTTTACGCCGTCACCCGGCCTGGCATCCGACGCATTTTTCAGAACTTCCCCGGTTTCCTCGCTCACGCAGATGGAATATCCCCTCACCAGAGTGGATAGCGGGCTTAACGCGTTAAGCCTACCGGCTATGGTAGCCAGATTGCCTTTGTGGCGATTAATATTGTTCTTAATTATGTCCTCCAAACGCCGGTTCAGAAAATCCAGGTGCATTTTTCTGGTGCCGGTAATTCTGTCCGCCGGCCTGCGAAATACCGGACTCTGGCAGTACCTGTCCAGCCTGACGCGACAGCGTGTCAAATAGTCATCCAGGGCTCTCCTCAGCCTGTCCTGCTGGGTGCTGATGTACCTGTCCGTTTCCTTTTTTACCGGCACCACCATTTCGGCGGCTGCGGAAGGGGTAGGCGCTCTTAGATCCGCCACCATGTCCGCAATGGTATAGTCGGTTTCATGGCCTACAGCAGAAACTACTGGTATGCGGGAGGCGAAAATAGCCCGGGCAACGATTTCGGTGTTGAATGCCCAAAGTTCCTCCAGGGAACCCCCGCCCCGGCCGGCGATAATAATGTCCACGCCGCCCAGTTTGTTCAACTTCCTGAGTCCCTCCGCCACCTCACCGGGTGCGGCGTTGCCCTGCACCGCCACAGGGACCAGTACTATTTTCACCCCCGGCCATCTCCTGCCGATGATGTTCACCATGTCCCTGATTACCGCGCCGGTAGGTGAGGTCACTATGCCGATGCAGCCCGGCAGCAGGGGAAGTCTCTGTTTATGCCTGGCATCAAAGATGCCCTCCCGGGACAGCTTTTCCTTTAACTGCTCAAAGGCCAGGTATAATGCTCCCACTCCGTCCGGCTCCATTTCCTGTACGTAAAGCTGGTAGTTGCCGTCCCTCTCGTACAGTGAAACGTAACCGCGAACCCTTACCGACATGCCGTCTTCCGGCTTAAAAACCAGTGTTCTGGCCCTGGAACTGAACATTACCGACCTGATGCAGCTGTAACCGTCCTTCAGGGTAAAATACATATGCCCGCTGGAGGCCCGCTTGAAGTTGGACAGCTCGCCCTTTACCCACAGGTTGGTAAGCAGGCGGTCATTTTCCATTATGTCTTTTATGTAAAGGGTTAATTCCCTTACAGACAAAAGCTTCATTAAAATTACTCCCGAAAAATACCCCCGCCGTTTTATAACACTAAATATGACAATATACCGTCAGGCAGGGGTTGCGGAAATACCCGCAACCCCTGATTCTGACTGCATAGTAAACTTGAATTATGCTTTCTTGCTGTTGAGATACTCGTTGATGGATCTGGCTCCGACCTTGCCAGCACCCATGGCCAGAATAACGGTTGCGGCCCCGGTGACTACGTCCCCACCGGCATAAACGCCAGGTTTGGAGGTGGCGCCGGTGGCCGGGTCGGCCACAATGTTGCCCTTCTTGTTGCATTCCAGTCCCTTGGTGGTCCTGGGCACCAGCGGGTTGGGGCCCTGGCCGATGGCCACCACCACAGTGTCCACGTCCATCACATATTCGGAGCCAGGGATGGCAACGGGGCTGCGGCGTCCGGAGGCATCGGGCTCGCCCAGTTCATATTTAATACATTTCATTCCTTTGACCCAGCCGTTTTCATCTGCGACAATTTCCACGGGGCTGGTCAGCAGGGCAAATTTAACACCCTCTTCATGGGCGTGCTCCACCTCTTCGTGACGGGCGGGCAGCTCATTTTCCGAGCGGCGGTAGACAATCCATGACTCATCCGCACCCAGGCGTAACGCGGTGCGGGCACCGTCCATGGCCACGTTGCCGCCACCCAGCACAGCCACCTTTTTACCTATTTTGATGGGTGTATCCCAGTCCGGGAATTTGTACGCCTTCATCAAATTGGTCCTGGTCAGGAATTCGTTGGCGGAGTATACTCCACAAAGGTTTTCGCCGGGTATTTTCATAAAGTAGGGGAGTCCGGCGCCTGTACCGATAAACACAGCGTCAAATCCGCCTTCTTCCATCAGTTCATCTACAGTGGAGAATTTACCCACCACAGAGTTTACTTCTATCTCAACACCCAGTTTCTTGAGGTTCTCCACCTCGGCCTGCACCACTGCTTTGGGCAGACGAAACTCGGGAATACCGTACATCAGCACTCCGCCGGCCACATGCAGAGCCTCGAAAACGGTAACTTTATGACCCAGTTTGGCAAGATCCGCGGCGCAGGTGAGGCCGGCAGGGCCTGAACCTACCACGGCCACTTTAAATCCGGTGGACGGAGCCACTTCCGGAATAGTTACACCGCTATTCAGCTCCCAGTCCGCGCAAAATCGCTCAATGCGTCCAATGCCCACGGGCTCGTATTTTTTGCCCAGGGTGCAGTATTTCTCGCACTGGGCCTCCTGGGGGCAAACCCTACCACAAACGGCGGGAAGTGCGTTCTTTTCCTTGAGTTTGGCAACGGCGCCGGGGAAATTGCCCTCGGCCACCAGCTTGATAAACTGGGGAATATATACCTCCACCGGGCACCCCTGGCGGCAGGGCTCCTTTTTGCACTGCATGCAGCGCTTGGCTTCGTCAACGGCCATTTCCTTTGTATAGCCGGTGGCCACCTCACTGAAATTCCTGGCCCGTACTAAGGGATCCTGAGCCGGCATAGGGTTTTTAGTCGGTTTAATTTCCTTCTTTGCTTTCGGTGTATCGGTCATTATTTACCACCTCCGCACTTGCAGGTATGATGCTCTGTAGCCTTATTCTCTTCCGCACGGAAATAGGCACCCCGGCGCCCCAGTTCCAGCCAGTCCACCTGGTGTGCATCGAAATCAGGGCCATCCACACAGACAAATTTGGTTTCGCCGCCTACCGATACCCGGCAGCAGCCGCACATGCCGGTACCGTCCACCATCAGGGCGTTCAGGCTGACGATGGTCTTGATGCCGTATTCTTTGGTAAGGTTGCTGCAGGCGCGCATCATGGGCTGCGGGCCGATGGCTATGCAAAGGGGAATGTTTTCCTTGCCTTTGGCCTCAATAACCTCTTTCATAACGTCAGTTACAAATCCCTTGCGGACATAGGAGCCGTCATCGGTGGTAACCAGCAGTTCACTGCAGGCAGCCCTCATTTTATCCTCCCAGAAAAGGAGATCCTTGGTGCGGGACCCTATAATTCCGATGACATGGTTACCGGCTTCCTTCAGAGCCCTGGCGATAGGATGAACAGGTGCCACACCTACGCCGCCGCCAACCACCAGCACATTGCCCAGTTTCTCAATATGGGTGGCCTCTCCCAGCGGGCCTACGAAATCCTTGATATAGTCGCCGGCCTCCATCCTGCCAAGTTGCACGGTGGTTTTACCCACCTCCTGGAACACGATGGTGATGGTGCCTCTCTCTCGGTCAAAATCAGCAATGGTAAGCGGAATTCTTTCGCCTTCCTCGTGGATCCGAAGAATGATAAACTGCCCGGCCTGGCAACTTTTGGCCACCTTCGGAGCCTCGACTACCATTAGCTTGATGATCGGAGAGAATACTTCTTTCTCCAAGATTTTGAACATAGAAAACCTTCTCCCTCCCTAAATCCCTCTGATATTTATAAAATATTAAACTTATTATTTCTCGAAAACAGGCTCGATTCCTGCCCGAAAGCATATAATGGACAAAATTTTATATCAAAACGGAATATTCATTTTATCAGAAAAAATAATTAAACGTAAACGCGTAAAAAAGAGAACTGCTATGTTTCAGTTCTCTGTACAACTTCACTATCTTCTTTATCCCCGGTGGCCCCGGGCAATGTAACCACTTGGCCCAATATGCCGTTCACGAACTTAGCCGAATCCTCACCGCCGAACAACTTGGCCAGTTCCACCGCCTCGTTAACCGAGACGCCCGGAGGTATATCGTCCCTGTGCATTAGCTCGTAAACGGAAATGCGCATAATATTGCGATCCACCCGGGCCATGCGCTCCATCTGCCAGTCCTTGCTGAATAAAGCAATGATACGATCGATCTCCTGGAGATTAGCCAGGGTGCCCATAACCAGTTCCCTGGCAAAATCAATGTCATCCTTTCTGGCCCCACCGTCCAGGGCCAGATAATTTACGGCATATTCCGGGTCCGCCTTGCCCACATCCACCTGAAAAAGTGCTTGCAGGGCAACCTCCCGCGACTGTCTCCTGCCCATAGATTACCTCCGTAGCGCCTTTGTCGCTATTTTTCCCTGAACCACCCGGAAAGTATGTCCTTAAAACCAACCTGTTCATCCAACTTTTTACCGATGTAATACCCGGCAATAACACATAACGATACGAATATGGCTTTAATAACCCCGTAGGTTATGGCGAACCAGCCGAATATAAGCCCCAGCGCCACGCCTGCAACCTTGCCGCGGTTTTTTTCAATAAGCTCCAGTATCAAACGGAGATCCATGCACGGCCTCCTCTATTCCACCCGAGGTTTATGGGCTGTTATACTGTTTACCAGTATCCGCACATCCTGCACCGGCATACCGGTAACCTCCAGCACACTTTCCCGGACCTGTTGCTGAATAATTTCAGATATTTGCGGAATCTGTACATCCGGTGTCACCGAGGCCTTTACATTAATGCCAACTCCCTCGGGAACTCTGACAACCTTTGATTTAACTTCTTTGATCCCGCTGTTCTGGGAGACAATTTTATCCACCAAATCTTCAATGGCCGTTAGGGCTATGCGCACCTGTCCCAGTTTCCCATCACTAACTACAGCCTGTTTGGCTGCAGGACGGATGCCAAACCAGATAAACCTGAGTCCCACCAAAATATAAAGTCCTATCAGCACAAAAATGGTCTCTATGAAAAATGGGCGGCTGTATATATCCAGTAAAATTGACGCCAATAGCTGCCAGCCTACAAGCAGCAGTACGGAAAATACCAATAATATAGTTGTAATTAGAGCATAAACCACCATTAAAACCCGGTCGAAAGGATTCATAAAAATCTACCCCCCAGGATGCCGCTCCCAAAACTGCACCTGACTTTGTCAGTCTCGCCGTTCGCGCCATGCTTGCTTTTGAACGGCCTTTATATGACACCCGAGCCTTAGGAATAGTCTCACAAACTTTGCTTACGCAAACCTGCTCATATGCGTTTTACAGCTGGTCTGTTATTTTACCCTGTGTTCCTCATCCCTTGGCTCCTGGGAAAAGGTAACCCCCTGGATATTAACATTAACTTCCACCACGGTCAGCCCGGTCATTGATTCGATGGCTTTTTTTACGCTTTCCTGTATCTTGGCAGCCACATCTGGTATGCGTGAACCGAAATCAACGATTACAAACATGTCCACCGCTGCTTCCTTTTCGCCAACCTCCACCTTAACCCCCTTGGAGAGGTTTTTGCGGCCCAGCATCTCGGTGATGCCGCCCACCACGCCGCCGCTCATGCCGGCAACACCGGGCACTTCGGTAGCGGCCAGCCCCGCGATTATTTTTACTACTTCATCAGCTATTCTAATCGAACCGAGATTGGTATGTTCTTCCCGGATTACGACATCGTTACCATTCATCTTTTCGCCTCCCATTATTTTTCTATATTTTACCTGCAAAGGCTGTCCATATATTATAACAGAATAAAAATAACGCCGCAACCTGCGTCATTACTAAGATTCCTTCATTGCTAAAACCTTACCTGCCATCATATAGCCGCTCACAGACAAAAAAAGGGGCTACCGCCCCTCAGAACTATCGGTTCTTCACCCCGCACTAAACCCCAATGCCCATACTGGCACAATCTATGATGAAAACAATAAAACAACCGGTGCGTCATCCCCAGGCATCGTTAATAACTTCATTCTTTACTTCCCAATCTCCTCGTAAGATGTAAGCTCTATATTCAGGCACGGCATAATGTTGAATCTAACCAGAAAATGATCCTCTGACCGCTTTCTGATCTCCTCCGTGAGTGTTTGCAATTCGCCGATAAGGTGTTCCTTGGAATACACTTGATTAACCAGCAGATTTGTAGATAGCCTTTTCTTGCGTATTTTAACTGTTCTGGCAGGATTAAACAAACACATCCCCTCCCGGAGTATTATTACTGTTTAACGTATATGATGTAAATATATCAAAAAGCACCAAGACATTCCAGCTAATTTCAAAGAAGTTTGTAGAATGTTTTATGATATTGGACCAATTATCAAAACATTAATTTTGAAATTGTTAAAATCATCTAAATCCAAGCAGTTCTATAAGACTGTCAGGCATCCTTTTTACAATCATTATGGGTCTTTCCTCGTAGTAAAAGGTTGAATTATAATTTAACACAATATAACTCTTAGAAGTCCCTTCTCTCCAGATGTTGATAGTATATGTGGTAAACTCGTCCGGTTCAGGATATTTTTCCTTTGTTATGGCCCTGGAATTCAGCCTGTCAAATTCCCGGACCATTTGAACCAAGCGCCCCTTATCTCTAATTATCCTGACGGTTTTACTTGTGCCATCACTTTCCTCAACAATGATGCGGGCATAGATCAATTCTTTTTTTAACGCGTCATAATCATTTTGGAAGGTTAGAGAATTTTCATCGTTATAAACCGGTGGCTTATAAAATCTGCTAATCCAGTAAGCTCTGAACTCATAATAATCCAAGTCAGGATGAATTTCCTTGAATGTTTTTCCATCCAGGGACCAGATTGCCCCAATCAACGATTCTTTACCCAAAAACGGCGCGGATAACCCTCCAATTGCCTTACCATCAACAATCCATACGACGAGCTTGGTCTTTCCCTTTGACCTTATGTCTCTTATTCTTGCTTTTGATTCCCACTTATCCAGGGGATGATTGGTTACAAGGAATTTTTCAACATCGACTGTTTTACCAATGTATTTGTTAGGTTCTTCATTTTGTACGACCCAGCCGCCCATATGAGGTGATTTGATTAACATGTCCTCGGTCAGTTTAAATTTTAAGTTACCTGCATAAGCGATAATCCTGTATCTCTTGCTGTTAAGATATTGAGTTGCAACGATTTTATCCTTTTCCAGCAGGATATAACAACCAATACAGGCTAACACATATACAATCATAATAAAAAATATCTTTTTCATATACTCGCCCCCGCAGTTTTAATGTTGCACAAAATGAACAACAGATGTGCTCCTAACAAAAGACCGTCCCGGGATCTGGACGGTCGCAAAACATTATGTCATAGAAATATGCCATGCTTATCTTTGCTGTGAAAACGAGTTGTTGTCGTTTAAACTCGTGGACTAAGGCACCCATCTGAAATATACATACAATTAGTTGTTTAGTTGTCAGCTTCCCCGACCGGCAGGACCCGTAGTCAATTCGACGAGACCGGTGTCCTCCGTAACATCCAACACCGCTTTCTTCGTCCTGGACATCTGCACCAGCACCACCCCGCCAAGGATAACCACAGCCGCGACCAGCATTCTTATTGTGACCGGCTCACCGAGGATAATATAACCAAGGAACACTGCCACCACCGGGTTGACGTAGGCATAGGTGGCTGCTTTGGCAGGAGGCATAGCTTTTAGAATAAATATGTAAGCACTGTAACCGGCCAGGGAACCAAACACGATCAAATAAAACAAAGCGCCAATACCGGCGGTGTTTAAATGGAAAAGCGCGGTTTCGCCGGCCAGCAGCCCCGTCAAAGTAAGGGCAAGGCCTCCGGCCATGGATTGTATGGCTATGTTATACACAATTGAGCCAGTAACCTGTCTGCGGGAAGAATAGACCGAACCGCAGGCCCATAAAAATGAAGCGGATAAGATACCTATCAGGCCGGTTAAATTGTTTCCGCCATCCTTAATGCCCGGTGACATTAGCAGCGCCACCCCGGAAAAACCCACCAGCAGCCCAATCCAGCCCAGCCTGTCGATGCCCCTGCCGCCGGGAATTAGCGTATCCAGCATAGCCATATTAAGGGGAACGGTAGCTATCAGCAAAGCCGCCAAACCGGAGGTTATCCATTGTTCCGCCCACACCACCAGGCCGTTACCGCCAAACAGCAAAAAAATACCTACAATGGCCGAAACCATTACATCACGCCATGTTTCCGGCATCTTCATGCCCCTGAGCCTGGCGAAGGCTAGAAGAATCAGCCCGGCGATAATAAACCTGATGCCCGCAAATAAAGCGGGCGGGAGGTTGGTCACTCCCACCCGGATGGCCAGATAAGTCGAACCCCAGACTATACAAACCGTTATATAGGCAATCAGTACTCTGGGGTCGCTACTACCCAGGAATTCTCTTTTCATCCCCGTACCTTCTTTATGGTTTCATTTTATATGCTAAGCAGCAGTAATTCTGATAATATCCTGGGTGGTCACATAAATCATCAGGGCAATCATCACCAGCCAGCCGGTTATGGCCAGGGGTATTCTTATTTTTGTCAACCGGGGATTTATCTTCTCCAGCATGGTAAGCAAAACTTGGCCGCCGTCCAGCACCGGCAGGGGTAGAAAGTTGAATATGGTGAAATTAATGCTCATAAAGGCATTAAACACCACCAGACTGGCAAAGCCGGACCGGATTATATCTCCCCCCTGGGCCACAATGCCCACAATGCCCGACATTTGGTCAGTATGGGTAAATAGCTGGGGAATGGTCCCCACAATAGCCACGATCAGATATGATACCTGCTTAAAGGGCAGGACAAATATGGCATATAATGAAGGGCCGGCTTTAAGCACATTGGCCAGGGAAAACAGGAAAATACCAAAAACAACATTGGCCAGCGGCCCGCCAAGGGCGAAAATAATTCTTTTTCCAGGCGGTATAGCGAAAAATTCGTCTTCATCCTCAACAGCAGGCAGTACGTACCCGCCCAAGGGGATTAGAGAAACGCAATAATCAACCCCTCCCCGTTTCATACCGAAAAGCCTGGGCGGGCCCGAACCCCACCGAGAACCTTTTCACAGGTATGCCCCAGCGCAGGGCAGCGATAAGGTGACCCAGTTCGTGTACAGTTATTAATAAGCCGATGGACAGTATTATTAGCATGTAATTCAATTTTTTCGCTTCCTTTCATAAGAACATGAATAATTTCAATCAGTGTACGCGCTCAAGAATTCATTCGATGTTTATTACACCGTTTACAAACATTTTTCCATAATCCGGGCATTGTATACCACCTAACCGACACATCAAACTGCTCACGGATAAAAGCTGTTTTTGCCAAAACTCTTTCCGTATCAATGCCCATCAATAAGCACCTCTTTAAAAACCTCTTCTAATGCCCGCCGGTACCTGGGATATAAATCCGCATAGCACCTGCTTACGAATTCAACCACATCCAACACCCGCTCCCGGTTTTTACAGTATATTTGTTTTCCCTTGATAATTTTAAATGCAAAAAGCGGTTTGTCCGAATCAACCATTACTATGTCAAAAATATGTCCGTCAATGTGAGTCAGCAAGATAGAAATATCCGCTTCCAGATTATATGCTTCGGTACTGTCAGGCCTAATCCCTTGCTCCAGTATAATTCCCAGATCCACATCGCTATCAAAGCGGCACGGCCCTAAAATAGAACCAAAAAGATAAGCGCCGGCCACCTGAGAAAAGTCGTTCAGTGCTATTCTGGGCTATCAGTTCAACGTCGGCCCGGACGAGCTGAGACATAACAAGCGCTCCTTCTACTGCGGTTTTAACCAATTCCAATAATTAACAATAATTATATCATCTCATTATTGCCCGTCAATCAAAGCATTATGGGCAGATAGATTGATTACTTAAAAAATTGCAACAAAAAAGCCTGTTCAAACGTCTATATATTAGTGTTTTTGTTTGTCGTTATGACTATTATTTTAAGGAGGTTAGCAACTGCTACAAAATAGATAAATATAACTAAACATTTATCAACAAACATTATACGAACAAACCATTGACACAAACACATGTTTTGTTAGAATAATGGTAAGGAGTGGTGTCAATGGTTAAATTAACAAAATTATTGGGTAGGCTATACAGGTTTTGGGGAGATGTCCGAAGTGAAGACCACAGTTAGAGGCGTCATCCAGCGGCGACTTGAGTACATATGGCAATATAGCTTTCAATGCCTTCCGGATGGCGGTGGAAGACAGCAATAACAAAGCGGGTGATTACAAGATTGAATTTGTCACTGCCGATGACCGTAATGACCCGCAGGAAGCCGCAGCTGCAGCTAAGAAACTGATTACCATCGACAAGGTCAGCGCCCTGGTGGGCCCGCTTACCTCAAAATGCGCCATAACCGTAGCGGAAGTGGCCAGCCAAAACAAAATACCCATGATTACCCCCACCGCCAGCAAAGAAAAAGTGACGGTTAATAACGGCGCCCACAGAGACTACGTTTACCGGGCCTGCTTTGTGGACCCTTACCAGGGAACAGCCGCAGCTATATTTGCCATGGAAAACCTTAAATTAAAAACTGCCGCGGTACTATACGATAAGGGCAATGACTATTCTTTTGCACTGGCTGAAAAATTCAGGGATTATTTCACTAAAAACAGTAGCCAGTTACTGCTTTACGAAGGATATCAGTCCACGGATACGGATTTCTCTGCGCTACTGGACAAAATGGCAGGGTTAAAACCTGACCTTATCTACCTGCCCGATTATTATCTAAAAGTAAGTGATATAGCCAAACAGGCCAGGGCAAAGGGCATGAAAGCGGTCTTTTTAGGCAGCGACGGCTGGAATTCCGACAACCTGGACATGGACGCCCTGGAGGGGGGCTATTTTACCAACCATTTTGCTCTGGACGACCCCCGTCCCGAGATGCAGCAGTGGGTTGACGGTTATAAAAATAAATACGGCACGGAACCTGATGCCATTGCCGCGCTGTCCTACGACGCCACAAAGATACTACTGCAGGCTCTGACCAATGCAAATTCCGCCGATCCGGTCAAAATCAACGAGACCCTGATGAATATTAAAGATTTCCCCACCCTGTCCGGCAAAGTAAGTTTTGACGCCAACGGCGATCCATTAAAACCTGTAACTATAATACAAATAGATGACGGTATATTTTCATATTACACCCAAGTAACACCTTAAACAAACCTTGATTTTTCCCGTCCCGTTTACTAAAGCGGGACGAACTGTCTTTTTTATTCTCCGGGAGGGATCAGTCATGATCTGCCTCCCGTTTTTGTTTTTGGTCAGGTCATGGCAAAATATGAAATTTTTATTATGAACGTGCAACAAAAATCTTTTCCCACTCGTCTTATTAATATGAATATTTATGCCCGCACACGGAACGGAGGTGTATGATTCAGCAGAATATGTCCATGATTGAACCAATTAAGACTCAATTGGAGACATTCCTTCCGTGGACGCCCTTTCGGGCCAGGTTACCAGTTACGACATGAACTGGCGACCTGACGTGAAAATACCCGCTACAGGAACACCGGTTCCGGTCAAGGAGCTTACTGAAAAGGCCACTAACGAACTGGGCATGGCATTGATATACCAGGTACCCTACCGCAATTACGCCGGCAAGGCTCCGGAAGCCAAGCTTATATATCAGCTCAATACCCAGGAACTGATGTTTAATGCCTCTAACGGCAAGGCCGTAGATTACCATGGCAAGGAAAAGGAAATGAAAGATATCAGGATGTTTGAAGACATTCCGAAGATAACCGGCTTTAACAACCCGCCCGCTTTCTCCGGGCAAAGGATAACCATGGAAAAAGCCAGGGGAACAGCTGAAAAATTTTTCCGTTCCCTTAGTGTTGAAGGCGAAGTAAAAAAGACAGGTGGCGGCTCCAGCAGCGGCCCCCTGGGAGACCAGGAATTCTGGAGTTTCAGTATTGAACCAAATGACAGTAGCAGGCACTACCACGGAACGGATGTGGGTATTGACCAAATCAGCGGCCGGATTATAAATTATCACGAATTCGACCCTGAAATTCAGGCTGACGACGGATCCTCAAAAATCACCCAGGAAGAAGCCCTGGCCAAAGCAGGCGAATTCATTAAAAAAGTGGCCCCTGAATACAGCCCTTACCTGGCCCCGGAGAAATCTTCGGTGGAATGGTACGGGGGCGAAAAAGAGCAGGGTTACAATTTTCATTTTTACCGGGTGGTAAACGGCATTCCCTTTCCCCAGGACGGAATACACATAGTAATTAGCAGTGACGGCAAAATCAGACACTATGACTGCGAATGGCACAAGGTAACTTTCCCCGAAACCCAGAATGTTGTTACTCCGGAGGATGCAGCCCGCAAATGGCTGGAGCTTTCACCTCTTCAACTGGCCTATTTCTTCCCCCGGGAGGAAGGAAAAGAAAAACAGAGCAACCAGGCCATACTGGTCTACCGCCCGGATTACAACGGATTTAGCACCATTGACGCTCTAACCGGAAAACCTGTTGCCTACGACGGCCTGCCGGCCAATAAAACCTCCGGAAACGGTTATGACTTTAAACAGAGCTGGGCTACCCAGTATCTTGAAATACTGGCGGGCAGCAGCATTTTGCCGCCTCCGGATCAATTCAGCCCCACAGACGCCGTCAAAAAGAGGGATGCTGCCAGGCTGATGACAGCTGCCATGAGCAAATATTACGATAATGACGAAAATATCGACAAACAGTTCCAGGACATAAACCCGGAAGATCCCGATTTTAACGCCATCCAGGCCGGAGCTTTACAGGGTGTATATGACAAGGGCGGAAATTTCAACCCGGATCAGCCGGTCACCAGGCTGACCCTGGCCCGCTGGATGGTAAACGCTATGGGCTACGCCGAGGTGACGAAAATCAACAATAACATCACATCTTCATACAAGGACATCGCTTCACTTTCCGCAACCGACAGGAACTATATAGGCCTGGCCCAGGGTCTGGGCATTATGCGGGGCGATGAAACAGGGCTTTTTAAGCCCTCGGACAACGTCACCTGGGAGGAACTGGCGGCGGTAGTCATCAACTCTGCACCTAAAATGAGAAACAAAATGGGTACGTGGTAAATTATAAAGCAAAGAAGCGCCGCAACCTCCAAAGGAGCTTGCGGCGCTTCTTTGCGACAGGAGATCTTTATGACAGGGGACGGCTCTCGCTGTCGCATTCACTGCCGCACTCATTATAGCCTTACTGCATTGGTTGTTGAAACCCCTGATTCTGCTGTTGAATAATTTCCTGCTTCCCTTTTTCAACATACTGTTGCTCTTCTGGATCAAGCAAATAAATAAGTTGTTGTAATTCGCCCACATGCTGTCTTTCCTCATTGGCAATATGATAAAGAACCTTTTTAACCCTCGCATCGGTTGTAGCCATCGCATGTGCCTCATATCCAATTATTGCCTCCAGCTCGCCGGCCATATCAACACGAAGGGCCTGTACCAATTCTTCAGCAGACAATTGCCTTGGTACGTTTGCCACAAAGGGATTGCCTAAAAGCGCCATTATAACCCACCCCATTAACAGATTTCTTTTATTCTTAGTTTAGATAGCAGAAATTATACGATATCAGTTACAGGGGACGGCTCTCGCTGTCGCACTCTCTGGCATACACTCACCGTTATGAATCATCCCAAATACTTTTATCGTCCTTTTTTTACAAAATTCATAACAAACCGGTAGCAACGGTGCAAAAACAGAGGGCACTTCAGCATGCCCTCTGTTTTTTACGAATCACTTTTATTGAAATATCTTTGACATCAGAATCACATACAGACTGAAAACTCCTCCCGAAATAATGCGTGCGTATTGATGCAAACATATCTATTCAGGCCGCTGGTGACACCCTGCAAGAGTACAAATAGCCGTCTTATTTACTTTCAACCAGGTCCATTCCGGGTTCCACCGGCTCGCTGGTGTCCATGTGACCCAGCAGGCTTTCCACCTTTTTCCCCTCCACCAGGAACTGAACCTTTTTAATACCGTCCAGTTTCGCCAGGGAGTTGGTGATTGAATAGACTGTCATGGTTTCACCGGCGGAGCCGCCCCAATGTTTGGTCTGTATTTCTTTGGAAAAATTCACGTTGGCCACACCATCAACCACATTAAGCGATAATAATTTTGCGCTTTCCGGAATTGTTTTGGTCAACCCCTCTTGCCGTGGTCCCTTGATTAATTCACTAACCACAACTTCTCCCAAACTTTTTCCATTCTCAACTAGTACTTCCCTTTCCTCGGGAAGCAGTTTTTCAGCCTGGCTATCTGCAAAATAAAGCGTAACCATAACCGGTTTTTCAGCAGCTACGATGGGCGGTTTATCGGCATCCGCCGGTTTCTTGGCGTCATCCCTGCCGCCGCAGCCCGCCGCTAGCAATACCAGCATTAGCAGGCCCGTCCAAAGCAAGGCCGAATATCTTTTCTTCCTCCGTGCTGCTCCAAAATTATGCATTCCTAATTCCTCCCTATTCCTCCCTGCGGCAAAACCGCTTGTTTTGTAATACTGATTATATAATGTTAATATTATACAACATTATTAAAATATTACATAAGCATTATGGCTTAATATTTCCGTCAAATTACTGGATTATATTCCTTACAATTTTATTATATATAAGTTAAGCCGTTAATGGACAAGGCTTTCTACTGTTGAATAATTTCTTTATACCACTTTTTATGAAGGGGGGGCTAGATGCTTTATAATTTATGGACGAATTTTACGTATTACTTGTTCCTGCGGCGAGTAGCCTGATGCAAAAAACCATGTCCTTCTACTTTAAGAACATGGTTTCTTATACTGCCAGATATCAGCATTCAGGCATAGCCCGGTTAATGACATCAACGGCCTGCCGCCGGTGTTGCCGACGGCCTTAATTTATTAATCTCCGCATTCCTGTAAAGAGTCAATATAGGCTACAGCGTTCAGTGCGGCAGACTGTCCCTCTCCCGCTGCCTTGGCCATCTGGTATGGCTTTCCAGTGCAGTCACCAGCGGCAAAAAGACCCTTTATATTGGTTTCCAGTTGCCTGTTCACCTTTATTTCATTTTCGTCAATTTCCAATCCCGTTACCAATTCGCCGGGAGGATAAGTTTCCCGGAACAAAAAAACCCCGTCGGCGGCAATGGTTCGCTTGTCTGTCTGCAATGCTGAAACGGAACCGTCACCAACTATTTTTATAGGCTCCTCGCCCGTCACCACTTCTATATTGCCCTCCCCGAAAGAAGGGGGATCGTCATACATGCAAAAATAGAATATCTTCGTACAAACTTTAGACAGAAACCCGGCCTCATCCACACCCTCTCTGGTATGGTCAATGAGTGCCAGTGTTTTATCTTTGAATAAAAGCCCGTCGCAGGTTGCGCAGTAGCTGACCCCCCTGCCTATAAGTCCCTCCTCGCCTTCCAGCATCTTTTGCACAGTCACGCCGGTGGCCAGAATTACCACCCGGGCGCTATAAAAACCATCTTTAACCAGCAGTTGAAAACCCTGGTCCAACGGGAAAACGTTTTGCACTTTTTTCTGCACCAGTTCCGTATCGAACTCCCTAACGTGGTCCAGAAATTTCTGCCGTAAATCCTTTCCCTCCACCCCGGGAATGCCGGGATAATTATCCACCTTGGGGGCTTTACTCATCTTCTGGCTATCGTTGTCCCCGTAAAAAAGTATTGTCTTCTTCTTTCTTGCAGCAGTGTTGATGGCGGCTGAGAGGCCAGCCGGCCCCCCTCCCACGATGGCTATGTCATACATGCCCTTTTCTGTCATTTACATCCCCCCGATTTTTTGTTATATTTTGCGTCTGGGGATAGAAAAAAATTCCAATATGGCAATAAGAGTATTACAGGCCACTTTAATGTATAATATTTCTGCCAAATTTAGAAAATTGAAGGATATTTTTTTATTCTGCATAATATATAACTTTACTTACATACTTTAGCCTTCTTCCCAAGGGGGAACTATTATGGAAATAGCAGATAAAGATGCGGGACTTACTTTTTCCCGCGCCATTGACACCATTACCGAAGCTATTATAAATAAAGACAACACCCGGGAAATAATGCAGGCCATAGCCGCTACAGCCGGGAATGCCCTGGCAACCGACCGCTGCCTGATTTATGATGTGGACATGGAAAGGAACCTGCTGCTTGGGCTGTGTGAATGGATTGACCCGCAATTAGAAAATGCTGCCGGGTCGGCGGACATGTACAACCTTGATGCTTTCGGTAAAGGCATAAAATTTATGTGGGAAAAGCAAATTTGGCTGGAAATACCCTCCGCTTCTATGGATTTATCCGCCGAATTATTCTTCCGGCAGGCAAAGGCATTAAACATGCTTTGCTATCCATTTATATTCAGCGACAAAGGCTTTTACTGCCTGGTTTTCAGCCAACGCAAGACTCGCCGCTGGCGGGAAGAGGAGTTTGACTTCTTGCGTTCGGTGGCCGGACTGGTGACCATCGCCATTCAAAAAATAAGCTTGTTCAACAGCAAACGGCAGGCAGATATGGCATTGCAGATGGCGGAGGAACGGTTTGCCAAAATGTTTAACGCCAGCCCCAACCCGATGGCCATTAACAGGTTCAGAGACGGGCATTTCATCTCGGTTAACGACAGCTTTGAAAAAATTACCGGGTACAGCCGCAGTGAAATAGCGGACAATACGGTGGCCAGCCTGAACCTTATTCCAAACCCGAAGGACTTCCACAATATGCTAAAGGCCCTGTACAAGAAGGGCGGTATTACAAACCAGGAAATTAGCCTGCAGGGGAAAACAGGGCAGCAGTACGTGGTACTCTTATCCGCCGAGTCAATTATAGTCAACGGTGAGAAATGCATCTTAAGCATAATCACCGACATTACCGAACGTAAACGGATAGAAAAAGAGATGGCCCGTCTGGACCGGCTCAACTTGATGGGGCAAATGGCTGCCGGTATTGGACACGAGATACGTAATCCCATGACATCCATACGCGGCTTTCTGCAGATACTGATGGACAAAGAGGATTGCATCAATTACCGGAAATACTTCAACCTTATGATCGAGGAACTGGACAGGGCTAATTCGATAATTACCGAGTTTCTCTCTATGGCTAAGAACAAGCCCAACCAGCTTAAGCTTCTTAATCTGAACGACATAATAAATACCCTGCAGCCTTTAATCGAAGCAGATGCCAGGAACTCCAACAAAAATGTAAACGTGCAACTGGAAGATGTACCAGACCTGATGCTGAATGATAAGGAAATCCGCCAGCTTATTCTCAACATTGTGCGCAATGGCATGGAAGCTATGCTTCCGGGGGGCAATCTCACCATCAGAACCTTTACAGACAGCGGGGTGGCTGTTCTGGAAATAACCGATCAGGGCAAAGGCATTGATACTGCTATAATCGATCAGATAGGCACTCCCTTTTTTACCACCAAGGAACAGGGAACGGGATTGGGCCTGGCCATCTGCGAAAGTATCGCCGGTCGCCACAACGCCGACATTTCACTAGTTAGCAGACCCGATGGCACAACCTTTTATGTGCGCTTCAAGACATAGCGTCCCCTTGCGCAACTTCACTATCCACACGATCCGGTATTCCCGGCTGTTACCGCAGCCACCTTACATATCACAGTATTTCTATCTGGGGGGATGAACCTTGGCATTGCGCCGCCTTACCGAAGAACTGGTACCGGGCATGGTACTGAATGAGGATATATATAACAGGGATAGTATACTCCTTTTAGCCAGTGGAGCCGTTTTATGCGTGGAAAAAATACAGATTATCAAAAGGCTTGGTTACAAGGATGTTAGTATAAAAGAAACTGAAAACTGCTCCAGTGAAAAATTATTACACCTGGATCCTAAATTTCTGCATTTCCAAAAAAGCTACCAGGAGTCCAGGGATGAGGTAATCAGGCTGGTAAGGTACATCAGCGATGGTAATAATATAGATATTGAACACGCCAACTGCATACCCCGCTCCATATTAAAGGATTTTGGTTCACACAGTGATTTGTTTGCCTATATGAGCATGGTAACCAGGCTGGATGATCATACCTACGGGCACTGCATTAATGTATCACTTATCTGCAGCCTGCTCTGCCAGTGGCTGAACCTGCCTGCAGATGTCACCAGGGACGCCGTTGTAGCCGGGCTACTACACAATATCGGAAAAACCAGGATTAACCAGGCTATTTTAAAAAAGCGTGGCCGCCTGGCAACACAGGAATGGGAGGAAATAAAAAAGCACACCATTTATGGCTACCAGATACTGGTAGGGGCCAGCACCCCGGGTAACGTGAGCAAGGGTGTGTTATATCACCATGAACGCGAAGACGGCTATGGTTATCCCAACGGACTCACCGGTCCATATATACCAGTCGCCGCCAAAATAGTTTCCATAGCCGATATGTACGACGCCATGACCGCAGACCGGCCATACCGGGGTAAAATCTGCCCGTTTAAGGTGATGGAGGAGTTTCAGTATAATTGCCTTGGGTCGCTGGATATAAGGATATTAATGACTTTCCTGAACAGGATAGCCGAGTGCTATTTGGGCGAAACCATCAGACTAAACGACGGGCGGGACGGCATGGTGGTGTTCATAAATCCGGTTTATCCTTCCAGGCCAATGATTCAACTAACTGACGGCTGCATCATAAATTTAAAGTTTGAGCCGGAAATATGGATTGAATCGATTCTTTCCAGAGACCACCAAAATTACAGCTAATTGTTGGTTATTGGTTTAATTAAAATCAGTTTTTGGGTATGATCATAATCTGCTCCCCGCTTGCCCCAGTACACCTGGCCACTAACTCTCTGATGCGTGAGGCGTCCTCTGTAGAAAGATCATCTGTCCGGACAATTACGGTAACTCCCTTGCGGTCCATATAAGCGGCTGCATCCTTATAGCCCCTGGCCCTGACCAGATTCTCTACCTCTGACTCCCTAGCCATGCTCTGGCTGATGGCCAGCAGTTGCTCCTGGGCCTGCTGCCCCGTTTCCGAACCGGAACCGGAACCGGAACTGCTTATAACTTCTCGCAACATTTCCAGTTGCTGCCCCCGGGCACGCTCCCGCTCCAGACGGTATTCCACAAAAAACGACTCAGCATCCCCGCTGTCCCTGGCCATAAATTTTCCGGCAGACACACTGTCTACTTCGCTGTCCGCACCGCCACCGGCAAATGAAGGCAGTTTGGTCTCATCTGTTTGCCCGGTGGTGCTTTTAGCCGGCTGGAACTCACCGGGCAGGCCGCTGAATCCCAGGAATAACGCCCCAAGACCCAGGCAGAACATACAGAATGCAAAGGCGGTACGCTTCTTAATAAAAATTGACATGCTTATTCCCCTTTCCTGGAGGGTAATATGACAATCTTCTGGGGCTCCACCCCAAGCGAGACACGCACGGCCTGAAACAGATTGGCCTTAACTTCCGGATTGCCGGCCCCGTCCGCCACCACCAGCACACCGGCCACCTTTGCCGCCTGCTCCTGCTCCACCACAGGGTTTTCCCCACTGCCTTCCCTTATTAATACCAGTTGATTGGTGTCGGTGTTTTCAGTGGTAACCCTGGTGCCGCCACCCTGGTCCTTTTCCTGGGTGGTCTTGCTCCCGGCAGTTGTGTTAATAGCATAATCCTCCCGGGTTGAGGCGGCCAGCTTTACTGTAACTTTTACCATGCCAGCCCCCTCGATCTGGCTCAGCATGTCCTGGAGTTTGCCCGCCAGGGAATCCTCCTCCCTCTCCATAGCGCTTCTGGCAGCGACCTCCGAGGGAATAGCCATTTTTTTCTGCGCATTATCCTGGCCCGTAGTGTCCTTATTATCTCCACCGCTGCCCACCATCACCAACAGCGCTCCCAGGGCCATCAGCCCGGCCATCCACCATATTTTTTTCCTGGACAGCTTGCCCCCGCTGCCGGCTTCTGTTTGCTTAAACTTCTGTAATAAATCCCTAAAGTTGATCATCCTTTACCCCCCTTATCGTTATTCTGGTATATAACCTTCACCCGCTCCGGCGGGAGATTATAAAAATTAGCCACGGTGGAACTCAATTTTTCCACCGACGGGCGTAACTCGGAAGGTATCCCTGACTCCCCGCCATCCACTCCTCCTTCAGCCGCCGGTCCTACTGTAACCGGTTTCACGGGCTGAACCACTATAGAGCCGTTTTTTTCAGTGCCCTGCCTGCCTACCAGCAGCCTGACTTCTTGCACCTGGCCGAAATCCTGCGCCGAGCGGTCCTCCTGCACAACAACATCGGCACTTATTACCGCGACGTTGCCGTCCAGCCCCACCAGGGCAGAAATCTGGCGGGATATGCCCTTTCTATATTCCTCCACGGCCCTGGCAGTATTGCCCTCGGTGAGCTTTTTTCCACCCTCAATGATGTCGCTGATACCAGCCCCTGCTTGATCTTCCGGAACGGTGAATGCGGGCAAACCGGCCAGCCAGTCGCCTTTGATTACATTGCCGGCAGTTTGCAGCACGGCCACAATAATCAAAAGCCCCATCACCATCTTCACATAGCTGCGCAATTGGCTGGCGGGGAGCAACATATCCAGAAAAACGGCCAGCACCGCGATCACAATCAGGTTTTGCACCAGTAGTCGCAACGTTTCCAACCTGTATCACCACCCCGGCTATATCTCAGCTATGCTGAAACAGGATTTTGTGCGTTATCTCAACATAACAGTAAAATTGCCCACCGCCACCACCACGGTGATGGCAAAAAAGAACATGAGCCCCACCACCGACACTGCGGCAAATACTGAAATAAGGCTGCTGCCCAGGTCATTCAGGCAATCCACCACCTGCCCGTCCCCCACCGGCTGAATCATGGCCCCGGCCAACTTGTAGATAAAGGCCAGGCACAGAATTTTCAGCAGCGGCAGTGCCATCAACATTACTACCACCACCACCCCGGCTATACCCACGGCATTCTTAATCAACAGGGAGGAACTGACTATGGCCTCCAGGGCGTCGGAAAACATGCCTCCCACCACGGGGATGAAAGCGTCGGTGGAAAATTTGATTACTCTCAAAGTCACGCCGTCACCCACCGCCCCGGCTACACCCTGAATGGCCAGCAGCCCCAGGAAAACGGTGGTAAATATGCCGAGTATACCCATGGCCACAGTTTTCAGCAGCCCGGCCATGTTGGACAATTTTAGCCTGGGTGAAAGGTTCCCCGCGATGCCCAGCACAGCGGCCAAAAAAATCAGTGGGAGAACGATGTTTTTAATCAGCGTTCCGATAACAGTGAGGCTAACAAAGAGCACCGGCTGAAAAATAGCCGCCGAGGCAAATCCCCCCACCGCCACCAGCAGTGTCAGCAAAACCGGCAGCAGCGCCTGCATAAAGGTAACCATCTTGTCCACCACTTCCCGGCTGGCGTTCACCGCCAGGGCAAAAGACCCCATGGCCAGGACTACCAGCACCAGATATGTCACCATATAAGTTAGCTGCCCGGCCCCACCCCGCTCAAAAGCGGAAGAGAGGTTTTGCAGCACGGCACAAATTATGGCCAGGACCACCAGCTTGCCCAGCAGTGCCGAATTAGCTACAATTTCCCGGAAGAAGCCGGCCATAATACTTCGGAACACGTCAGCGGGCTTCCAGTCAAAATCTCTGTGCACCAGTTTGGATACTATTTCACTGAAACCCCCTGGTATTGACTTTTGGGTTTCCTCATCCATAGAATTGATAAATCTGTCTATCTCCTCCATGTCCAGTTTATGCATCTGTTCATCCAGCCCAGGCGCCGGAACGGGCTGCTCTGTTTCTGCCATGGCCTGTCCAGGGATCAAGAAAAGCAGTGCTGCTAGAAATAATAATAATGTTAAGCGGGTCATGCCCATCACCTCACGGAACCAGTTTCAGCAAAGAGTTAAGAACTGCTACCACTATGGGTACCGCCAGCACCAGCACCAGAATTTTGGCCGCAAATTCAATTTTTGAAGCTACCGCGCCCTCCCCGGCATCACGGCAAATCTGGGAGCCGAAGTCTGCAACATAGGCAATGCCCACTATTTTAAGTATAGTGCCCAGGTATACCATACTGAGGTTCGCCCTGGCCGAAAGCTCTTTTAGCACATCGATGACCGCCCCTATTTTGCCCAGCATTAGCAAGAAGAGCATGACACCCACCGAAATGCTGAGGAATACTGCCATTTCAGGCTTGTTGTGGCGCAACACCACCGCCAGCACAGTGGCTACTATGCCAAGCCCGACAATTTGTATAATCTCCAAGGCGTCACCCCCTCTTTATGGACTAATTGATGAGTATACAGCAACTGTGCGCTACCATATCGCTCTCCAGCGCACAAAATGCTCCCGGCACCGCCCCGCAAGTCATTCATGACGAATGCTGCAAAAGAGTGTAGTTATTTGCCTGTAGCTCAGAAAAGTTTGAACACTGATTTAACCTGGTCAAATAGGGTTCCCAGTTGCTGTATAACCCAGACCAGAACCACCGCCACCCCTCCCACCGTGGTGATAAAAGCATAATCCTCCTTACCCGAACTCTTCAGCACCCAGTGGGCGGCGGCCACCAATATGCCCACTCCCGCAATTTTAAAAATAAGGTCTATATCCCCCAATGATTTTCCCTCCTTAAACGATTAATAAATAAGAAATACCAGCGCCGCAGCCCCGCAAAAACCCATGCAATTCCACATCTTTACGTTTCTGGTGGCCTCATCCCCGGCCCTGGCGGCTTCCAGCTTTAACTGCTCTGAAGCCAGCCGCAGGTGCTTGCTCTGATCCTGACGGTCTGATATACCCAGAGCGCTACCCAAATTGTATAAAATGGACAGGTCGCTCTCCCTCAGGGCGCTGGCAGGGTAAAAGCTTTGCAGCGATTTTTGCCAGGCTTCGGCGGCTGTACAGCCACTCATGGCCCGCAGCTCAGCCGCTGCCCCGGCAAACAGCCCCCCCATTTCCCGCCCGCCTGCCGCCGCAACCCTTTCCAGCGCCTCAGCCAGAGGTGTGGCAGCATAGGTTATCTCCGTTTCCAGCATCTGCAGGGAAGCCAGTATAGACTTCAGTTCACCGGGCCGGCGCATATATTCCCTGGCCCTGATTATTCCGGCCGCGCCGCCGGCCACAATGATCAATAGTGCTCCCGCAAGCTTAAGCATTTTCCCACCTCCGGCACGGGGATATTTACCCGGTTAAATACTTTTTCCACCGTTCCCACCCCCCCGGACCTGCCGAGTTTAATGTATTTTTCAACCATGCCCAGTTTAAACAGGTAATTTAGGGCCGGCCTGGCGGATAGTTCTTCAACGGAAGATCCGTGCACCGTAAAAATTACCTTCACCCCGGCGTTTAAAACCTCTTCCAGGGCGGATATATCTTCTCTTTTACCTATTTCATCGGTGGCGATTACCCGGGGTGCCATGGAACGGAGCAGCATTACCATGCCTTCCGCCTTGGGGCAGCCGTCCAGCACGTCCGTATTAATCCCCACATCCATAGTTGGTACGCCACGGTAACAACCAGCCAGTTCAGAACGCTCGTCCACCAGCCCCACATTGATACCTCTAAATCCCATTGCCGGTATCCCGCTGCTGATTTGTCTGATGATATCCCTCAATACTGTTGTTTTGCCGCAGCCGGGAGGGGAAAAAATCATGGTGTGCAGCACCGTTCCCTCCTCCCGGCGTATAATGTGAGGCAAAACCGGGTCGGCTGCCCCGGGCACCTCCCTGGAAACGCGAATATTAATGCCCGCAATGTATTTGACGGTCTTGATCTTTCCCCCGTCCATCACCACCCTGCCGGTAATGCCGACCCTGTGCCCGCCGGGTATGGTAACAAAACCGTTTCTCAGTTCCTCCTCCAGTGCGTACATGGACGAGCCGCTGACCATTTGCAGCGTCCTGTCCATATCCTCTCCAGAAACATTGTATGGGTTATGGCATTTTTCAACCGGGACACCCTGCCGGTCGATAAACCGGTTGCAGCCACCCAGTACCAGAACCAGCGGCCGGTTGCGCCGGACGCGGATTTCCTCCAGGCAGCCCAGCATGTCCCCGGGCAGGGAAGATATAATCGCGCGCAGATTCCGTGGCAGCACCGCCAGTATTTCCTCCAATTGATGCACTCCACCGGCCACCCGGCCGGCAGTCAGCGGTACACAGTCCATTACAGTCACTCCTCGCAATATTTATATTTGCTGTTATGGTAAATTATGCCGGAGGCGCCACGGTTATCCACCCGATCTTTGTCTTCCATGCCTGTTATATAGAAACAAAAATGCACGGGCTTTTGATTTACCCGTGCAGATTACTATAAAAGGCCTCCCTTTGGTATTGACCGATATCCAGAAATATAGCTCATTGTTTGCCGTTTTTGTAAGCCCTGATAGTCGATGGCCCTACCCCTTGGCTCATGAGCCAAGCAAGTTCTTAGAAATACAGATCCCTTTCGCCACCCGTTATCCTTTCAACCCTCGCTTCAGTTTCCCTGCGCACGGCAGGGGTGGATATCTGTGTGAGATGTTCTTTAATCGTCCTTTCCCCGGCCTCCCGGGTGTCCTGTGAGGCGTAGTCCACCAGATACTCCTTGAAGGTGAGTATGGCGTTGGGCTGGCAGATGTCGCCTATCCGGCCTGACTTCGCCAGCGCCATAAACCTGTCCCCGGTGCGTCCCTGGCGGTAGCAGGCGGTGCAGAAACTTGGGATATACCCGGAAGAACAGACGCTCTGCACTACCTCGTCAGGACTGCGGTGGTCTTCCACGTTGAATTGGGCCGTGCTTACCCCGCTGCGGTGTGCACCACCGTATTCCTCTTTGTATCCCCCCACACCGGTGCAAGATCCGGCGCTAAGCTGGGAAATACCCACCGACAAAAGCTCATCCCTGAAATCCGCTCTCTCCCTGGTGGAAAGTATCATTCCCGTGTAGGGCACTGCCAGTCTGAGCACGGCGATAAGTTTTTTGAAATCACCATCCGGAACCAGGTGAGGGAAATTTCCCATGGTTACCCCATCCGCCGGCCTCATACGCGGTACTGAAATGGTGTGGGGGCCAACGCCAAATTTTTCCTCCAGGTGCAGGGCGTGCATCAGGGTGGCCAGGACTTCGTATTTATAATCATAGAGACCGTAAAGCACACCGATACCCACATCATCTATACCAGCTTCCATGGCCCTGTCCATGGCGGTAAGGTGATAATCGTAGTCGGATTTGGGTCCCTGCGGGTGCATGGCCCTATACGTATCCCGGTAATAGGTCTCTTGAAACAGTATGTAGGTACCGATACCGGCGTCTTTCAGTTTGCGGTAGTCTGCCACACTGGCGGCGGCTATGTTTATGTTTACCCGGCGAATATCCCCGTTTTTCTCCTTGACCGAGTATATTGTTTTGATGGCCTCCAGTACATATTCCAGGGGGCACTCAGCGGAATGTTCGCCGCACTCCACGGCCAGCCGCTTGTGCCCCAGGGATTCCAGTATTCTAATTTCCTCTTCTATTTCCGGCATGGTCAGGCGACGCCTGGCCATGCCGCCATTGCTGCAGCGATAGCCACAATACACGCAATTGTTGACGCAGTGGTTACTAAGATATAACGGGGCAAAAAACACCAGCCGGCGGCCGTAAATCTTTTCCTTCAGGAAACGGGCGGTGTCATACATACTCTCCAGCAGGAATTCATCCTCCACGTTCAGCAGCACCGCCGCTTCAGCTGGAGTAAGTCCTTTTGCATCCCCCGCCCTGGCTATGATAGCTTTAACTTCCTCTCTGGTCGCCCCGACACTCCTTTCCAGCAGACTATTGATCTCCTGGTCATTGATATAATCAGTTGCATAATTGTTTTTCATCTTACCCCGGCTCACCGCATAACCGAGCCGTTCTCTACCCCCTTTTATGTTTGTAGCCGCAACATCTATCACCTTGCGTCTTCGAGAAGGCGAAAGGCAGACGGAAAGGGCGACAGCGCCCTCCTTAATATGCCGTGCAGATAGGCTATCAGCACCCCGTAATTCACCACCGGCACCCCGGCGGCAGCAGCCTGCATCTGCCTGTGCAGCATCTCCTTGCGGTTGATCATACAGGCGCCGCAGTGCACAATCAGTTTATACTGCTGCAAATCACCCGGCAGATCAATGCCGCTGGACCACTCAAAGGAGAGTTCTCCCCCCACCCTTTGGCGCAGCCAGCGGGGTATTTTTACCGTACCTATATCGTCCGCCACCCTGTGGTGAGTGCAGGCCTCCGAGATAAGCACCCTGTCCCCGGGCCTTAACTTGTCCACCGCCAGGGCTCCCGTCACCAGTGTTTCCAGATTCCCCTTGTAACGGGCAAATAGAATGGAAAAGGAGGTCAGCGCTATATCCCTGGGAGTATCCGCATCCACCTTCAAAAAGGCCTGGGAATCAGTCACTACAATTTTAGGACTGCCTGTTAGGCTGGCCAGGGCTTTTTTTAGTTCCCTCTCCTTAACCACCAGGGCACAGGCGTCATTGTCCAGAATATCCCTGATGGTCTGCACCTGAGGCAGAATAAGCCTTCCCTTCGGCGCCGCCAGGTCTATTGGCACCACCAGCACCACTGTGTCCCCCGGGCTAATCAAGTCACCCATGATAGTGGGAGCGGACCAGTCACGGGGGACTGATTTGATGATCTCCCTTATCAACCTCTCAATGCCCTCCCCGGTAACGGCGCTAACCGGTACCAGGACAGAGCCCAGGGTCTCCTCCAGTTCCACGGGGCTCAGTTCCGGCTGGAGGTCAATTTTATTTATAACCCCCACCACCGGCACACCCTGCTCCCGGGCACTGTCCAGCAAGTCCTTTTCGTAAGGGCCGGCACCCTGGCCGGGATCAATCACCAGGAGTATCAAATCAGACTTGTGCAGTACGTCCAGTGTCTTTTTAACCCTTAGCTCACCCAGCTCCCCAACATCATCTATACCCGCCGTATCAATGACCACCACCGGTCCCACAGGCAAAATCTCCATCGATTTGAACACCGGGTCGGTGGTGGTGCCGGGCACAGGGGATACGATGGCAGTTTCTTGCCTGGTAAGAGCGTTGATGAGACTCGATTTACCAGCATTCCTGCGCCCAAAGATGGCTATGTGCAACCTGCTGCCCCGGGGCGTGTCATTCATGGTTCCCGCCCCCATGGCTATCACCAGCTTTCTTTAAAAATTCAGCCGCAACTCCCGGCCTGGTCAGCCGGCCGGGAGAAAAGATTTCATCCAGTTCCTCCAGCGTGAACAGCTTCTCATCCAGGATTAATTGCCTGAGTTGTTTTCCCCCGGCCGCCGCCTTTTTCACCAATCCGGAGGCCCGGTCATAACCAAGATACGGCACCAGGGCGGTCATAAAACCGTAACTGTTTTCAAGCCAGCCCCCGCACTTCTCCCTGTCAGCTTTAATCCCCCGGATACACCTTGCGTCGAAGATAACCGCCGCTTTGTTGAGTAATTCCAATGACTGCAGCAGGTTATGGGCTATGAGGGGCAAAAAGGCGTTAAGCTCAAGCTGGCCGGAGGCAGCGGCACAGGCTATTACCTGGTCGTTGCCCATTACTTGATAGGCTACCTGGGTGACCATCTCCGGTATCACCGGGTTTACCTTCCCCGGCATGATGGATGAACCCGCCTGGCATTGGGGCAGTCTAATTTCCGCCAGTCCCCCCCGTGGGCCGGACGACATCAGCCTGAGATCCCCCGCGATCTTGGCCAGGTTAACCGCCGCCGCCTTTAATAGTCCGGAGACCTCCACAAAAACATCGGCGTTCTGGGTAACGTCCACCGTATTTTCTGCCCGGGACAATCCGTAGCCTGTGATTTCCCGCAATTCCTCTGTTACCGTATATATGTATCTGATATCGGCATTAAGACCGGTGCCCACCGCAGTGCCGCCAATATTTACCTGGCGCAACCTCTCCTCCACTTTGTACAACCGCCAGCGATCCCTGGCCACGGCCTCGGCGTAGGCGCTGAATTCCTGCCCCAGGGTAACGGGTACCGCATCCTGCATTTCTGTGCGCCCCAACTTTATAATACCGGCGAATTCCGCTTCTTTTTCCTGCAGGGCTGACTGCAGCGCCGCCAGTGATTCGCTGAGCTCCAGCACCATGCCTATGGCCGCCACCCTGAGGGCGGTTGGATATACGTCATTGGTGGACTGGGAAAGGTTGACGTGCTCCAGGGGGTGTACCAGGCTGTAATCTCCCCGGGCGCCCCCCAGCAATTCGATCGCCATATTAGCGATAACTTCGTTTAGATTCATATTGGTGGAGGTTCCTGCCCCGCCCTGGAAAGCATCCACCATAAACTCCCCGGCCAGTTTACCGCCGGCCACCCCGGCCGCAACCTCTTCGATGGCCCCACCTATGGCCGGGTCCAGCAGGCCCGCCTTCACATTGGCTCTGGCCGCGGCCTGCTTTACCCGGGCCATGGCCCTGATCAGAACTGGATGCGCGATTATCCCCGACACCCTGAAATTATCCGCCGCCCTGGCGGTATGTATGCCGTAATAAGCGCCTTCGGGAACCTCCATCTCCCCCAGAAAATCATTTTCCACGCGGTAACCCATAGCGGTATTCCTCCGTTTTAATAAATTACAATGTTCAGTAACATCCCGTTCTCTGTGCGGTGGTTTGTCTCTTGCTTATAAACTCCGCAGTGACCGGCCTATGCCATATAATCCGGACTGTGGCCGTAGCCCTCTCCCATCCGGCGGCCCATATCCTCCAGCAGATATTGTATTTCCCTGACGTTAGCGCCTGGTTCCAGTTCCCTGCCTGCCTTGCCGGGATAGATGGCATAGTTCCTCCGGTACTGCAACGGAGTGACATTGGGCATGATAACATTGGCCCCGCATTTCAGGGCCATCCTGCGCCCCTGCTTATGTATTGTTCCCAGGGACGTGGTAGCCGGCAGGTGCAGCCTGGGAAGTAAAAGACGGGCCACCGCCAGAACAGTAAGGGTGGCCTCAACATCGCCCCCAACGCTATTTCCCAGCGGGGTATCCGGATTCGGCACAAAAGGACCGATACCCGCCATCTCCACTTTCAGGTCCCGCAAAAGTACTATGTCCCTGGCCAGCGTTACTATGGTCTGGCCCGGCAACCCCACCATATTGCCCGAACCCACCTGGTAGCCAAGCTCCTTGAGGGTGTAGATGCAATTTAGGCGCTCCTTCAATGTGGTTCCCGGGCGCAGCCAGGCAAACAGTACGGGGTCCGCCGTTTCGTGCTTTAAAAGATACCTGTCCGCCCCGGCCTTTCTGAACACTTCCAGATCACCACGGGGACGAAGGCCCAGGGACAGCGTGACAGCCACATCCAGGCTGCTTTTTATTTCCGATACAATCCGGGCTAAAACATCCGCTGTATAATATACATCCTGCCCACTCTGTAATACTATTGTTTTTATCCCCACCCCCGCCGCATCCCGGGCTGCGGCTATAATTTCCCCGGGCTCCATGCGGTAGCGCTGCAACACCCTGTTACCAGCCCGCAGTCCGCAATACAGACAATTTTCCGAACAAAAACTGGAAAACTCTATAATTCCCCTTACATGGACCTCATCACCCATGAAGTCCGACCTCACGGAATCTGCCAGCTCATACAGCAGTGACCTTTTTTTCGCATCCGCACCCAAAAGGGCTGTGACGTCCCCCACAGTCGCAGATTTTCCGTCTTTAATAATTTTTTTCAGTGCATTTTCATAGCTCATTAACCTTTACCCCTATCCCCCGCCGCTTGCATCGCCCTCCGCCGGAGATCGCGAAAATCATCTTAAATTATACAACCCCGACGAATAAAACGGAAATATATCATAAATGCTACTAAAAGAATAGTAATTACCTATACCCATTAAAGCCGTTTATTCCTGGCGGGCACCGGAGGGCTGTAAAGCCGATTACCAGGCTGTAACATAGCTTACTTCCCAAACCCTCTTTCTCTCAATTCTCTTTCCCAGATGAAGGAGCCCCATCCAATCGGACGGGGCTCCTTCATCGTCGCTAAGTAGTTTTAAACTATGTTATATGAATCCTATTTACGGATACAGCCCCCTAAACTCCATGGCCCTGGCTACTCTCCCGAGAGCCAGCATGTACGCCGCTTCCCGCATGCTTACCCCATCCTGCTCCTTGAACTGGTAAACCTCCCGGAAACTCTCCACCATCCTGCTGCGCAGCTGGCGGTTTACCTCGTCCTTGGTCCAGTAGAAATTTTGCAGGTCCTGGACCCACTCGAAATAGGACACCACCACCCCGCCGGCGTTGGCCAGTATGTCGGGTATTACAGTGATTCCTCTTTCGAATAGAATCTGGTCGGCCGTGTGGGTTATGGGACCGTTGGCCCCTTCGGCTACCAGTCTGGCCTTTATTTTAGGCGCATTTTCTCCGGTAATCTGGTTTTCCAGGGCGGCCGGAACCAATACGTCGCAATCCAGGGTAAGCAGATCCTGGTTGGAAACTGGTCTTACTTCCGGGTATCCCACTACGCTGCCGGTACTGGCCTTATAGGCGTTTAATTTTTCCAGGTCCAGCCCTTTCTCGCTGTAGATCCCCCCCCTGGAATCGCTTACAGCCACTATCCGGCAGCCCAGATTTGACAGATCAGCCGCAGCCACGGACCCCACGTTTCCATAACCCTGTATCGCCGCCGTTGATTCGTCCAGGTTTATTTCCAGCCGTGAGGCGGCTTCCTCGATGGTGAACACCACTCCCCGCCCGGTTGCCTCGTTTCTTCCCTGGGAGCCGCCTATTTCAATGGGCTTGCCGGTAACCACCGCCGGCACCGAAAAGCCTTGGTGCATGCTGAAGGTGTCCATTATCCAGGCCATCACCTGGGGGTTGGTGTAAACATCAGGGGCTGGTATGTCCTTTTCCGGGCCGATGATTATACTGATCTCGCTGGCAAACCGCCTGGTCAGGCGCTCCAGCTCTCCCAGGGAGAGTTCCTTGGGGTTGCAGATGACGCCCCCCTTGGCGCCGCCGTATGGAATATTAACCACCGCGCACTTCCAGGTCATGAGCATGGCCAGGGCAGTGACCTCATCCATATCCACCTCGGGATGGTAGCGGATACCTCCCTTGGCCGGGCCCCGGGCCAGATTGTGCTGCACCCTGAAGCCCCGGAAAACCTCGATGGACCCGTTGTCCATGCGAATGGGTATGGAAACCGATAAAACCCGTTTGGGCTCTTTAAGTATTTTCACGTATCCGGAATCCAGTCCCAGTCTCTGGACCGCCTTTTCCACCTGTAGGATGGTTTCTTCCAGAAGGGTGTTCTTGCTACAAATATTATTTTCTGATGTCGTCATTGACATCTCAAACCTCCCGTCCCACCGCGTCGTGGAAATAATTATTAAATCTATTATTAACTTAACAAGCCGGATAAATTTATTTCCCACCGCAGCATCGAGAAATAAAAATATGGATGGAAACAAGTATAACTTACATATTTAAGTTATATATATATATACCTCAAAGATAAACAGGCCTGGTGATATATAAAATAGGCTGTTTTATCTAATGACTCTTTGCAGCAGGGAGGAGTTTCACTCTTTCCCAATTCGTTAGATTCGGTTTCTTTTCGGGGATTAAATATTGCTATTAAAAATTTATTAGCATATAATATAATATATTTTTCCATTACAGGAACATTATGTTTATATATACGTCTTATGTAATAAAGTTATAAAAAAGAAAAAGGCAAACTCGCCGAAAGACGGGGACGCAAAGCTACAGGGTCTAAGGTGCTGACTGCACTATGACAGCCTGGTTGCCATCATAATACCAACACCTTCCCTGCCCCTTTCTTCTTGAGGGCAGTTTTTGCTTCCCATACAAAGCAGGAAACCATACTGTTCCGTATTGCACAGTAGCTTTATCTATAACATTTCCCTTTTCAAACGGCTTATTTGCAGTTTCCGACATAAAAACTAACACGTGAAACATTCATTGTCTCCTACTAATGAAAAGGAGGCTCAATTAAGTTGCCTAAAAGACCAAAACTTCGTGAATTGATTGCCAGAGCCAAAGACGGCGAAGAGGAAGCCCTTGCCTTACTACTCGAAAGAGTCCTGCCAATAGTCAAAAAACATGGCCAACGCATGGGCTACGATGGGGCCTATTCAGATTTGATCTTATGGATGATAAACACTATCCGTCATTATAGACCAAATACCAACTTGGACGAAGAAGAGATAGAATGTACTTTATTAAATAAACGCGACAAAAAAAAAATAATTAATAAATTTCTCCAAGGGGGTTATTAAACGAACCCTATTTTTCCTCTTTATATAATAAGACGATAGTAGTGGGAGATATTTTATCTGGGAGGTGAATTGCTATGCAGGAGATGCAAAATCTGTTTACATACGCTCCTCTTGGCACCCTGGCTGGCGCGGTAGCCGCAACCGTGCTTGTTGTCAATTTGATTAAAAAAGTTGGACCTCTTAAGCGGCTTTCCACCCGGTGTCTTGTAGTGGTAGTAGCCGAAGGAATTGTGTTTTTTACTAACTTAGCTGCAGGAAGTTTGACAATTATAAATGTTCCTCTTTGTATCCTTAATGGTTTATTATTGGCTGCTTTTGTGGGAAGCTTTCAAATAATCCATGACCGGTTGACTGATAATTCCGTCAATACGAAGGGAGGTAAAATTCTATTCAGGAAAAACTGAAACTTCGGAAACTGATTTTCCAGGCTAAAAACGGTGACAAGGACTCTCTTTTTCAGCTGGTTTACCTGCTTAATCCTGCGAATAAAAAACACTATTATCGTCTTTGGCCCAATTTAGTTTTATGGGGAATTGAATACTGTTCAACGTTACCCAGATATTTAGCTGAACAACTTTTGGCGAAAAGGTTATCAAAAATGCCCTCTATTTTCTCTTCTAAGTAAGGGGGCATACAACAAAGTTGGCAAGGGGGTATATACAATGACACATTACACCTGACGCCAGAATGTATGAAGCCGATCCGGAAGATGCCAGAATAATGGCCTGGTTTTTAACCGGCTTGCGTCGTGAGGCTCATAGGCTGGCAAAGAAGCACAGACGGCTGAAGAAGCGTGAATTATTGATTCTTGATGGACCGGTGAAATGGAATGTTGAGAATGACGGAATAGCTATGGTGGATACCGTTGCTGCGGTTGTTGATACTTTTACTGAAGCAGAGGAAAGCATATACATTCATGATATGCTCTCAACATTGACGTCTCAACAACAAAAGGTAATTATGGCAACTATTATAAAAGGCGCAACAGAAAGAGAAGTTGCTTTGGAATTAGGAATGTCGCAACCGGCTGTACACCAAATGAAGGAACGTGCGCTAAACAGATTGAGGAAGAAATTATATCCTGGATGAGTCCACCGCCCAAGAATAATTCGTTTGTGGGTGATTCCGGGACCCATGTCCAGTTTGTTGCCTTTGATTGGTATAACTACATGGTGCTCTTCCTGGTATTCTTTAATCCGCTTGGATATGGACATGGGTGACCTGTTTACCATTAGGGCAAGCTCTTCGATGGTCAACAGGCCCCCCTGCTCATAGGCGGAGTTGACTAGCCGGATGATCTTCGCTTTGTCCCGCTCTCTACTCGTCATATTTACCAACATCTGGAGGTCTTCTTCACTGATAAGTGGGAGGGAGATGCGGGTATTTTTGTAGTCTTCGACCCGCTGGCTCAGCCTTGGCTTTTTATTGTCGCTGGAGGTGGTTAGTATGCAAACACAATCAGCAGGGCGGCTGTTAGCGAAGCCTCGGCATTAACCATCCGTACCGCCGCTAAGCTCATTATGCCCGCTGCCACCAGGTAGTGATGGCCGGCCAGAATGCCCACCTCACGGTGGCCCATCCACCGGATGCCGATGATTAATGCAAAGTACAGCAAGGCAGCCCGCAGTGCAAACCCCCAGAGGGGAATTTCTTTGCCACCGTTGAAAACCGTCAACAATTGTTCCATAGTTTGTCCTCCACCCGGCTATTCTAATAGTTTATTACTTTGGACGCCTAGCCGGCGCTGGTATCAACTGACGTTTAGACGGTTTTTCAATACTACGAAACTCACGATATGAGTCAAAACGCTTCAACCTTAAAGAATTGGTTACCACCGAGACTGAGCTGAAGGCCATGGCGGCTCCGGCCAGCACTGGAGAAAGAAAACCCAACGCAGCAATAGGAATACCAAGTGAGTTATAGATTAAGGCCCAGAAAAGGTTCTGCTTAATGTTTTTCATCGTTGCCCTGCTCAGTTTTATACTTGCGACGATGCCCCGGAGATCACCTTTCATGAGGGTAATATCCGCTGCCTCCATAGCTACGTCAGTGCCTGTCCCAATGGCAAAACCAACATCTGCGGTTGCCAGTGCAGGAGCATCGTTAATACCATCGCCAACCATGCCCACCACTTTGCCCTGCTCTTTAAGCCTGTTAACTTCCCGGGCCTTATCTTGAGGGAGTACCTCAGCAAGGACGTTGTCCGGAGAAATACTTACCTGACGGGCGATAGCCTCGGCTGTTTGCCGGTTGTCACCGGTAATCATGATTGTCTGAATGCCCATCTTTTTTAAGGCCCTTATGGCTTCTGCGGATGTGTCCTTGACGGTATCCGCAACCCCCACAACACCTGCCGCTTTACCATTTACCGCCACCAGCATAGCTGTTTTACCTTCCCCTTCATATAAGGCAGCTTTATTCTCCAAGCTCTCTATCCTGACACCGCTGGAAAACATTAAACGTCGATTACCAACTAAAAGTTCCTGATTATCTATATTTGCCCTGATGCCATTACCCGGTATGGCCTCGAAGCTATTGGGCTCCGCAAGCTCAAAGCCTTTTGCTCTGGCCCCTTTAATTATGGCCTCAGCCAGCGGGTGTTCTGAGGCCCGTTCTGCAGAGGCCACCAGGCGTAGCAGTTCGCTATCTCCAAGCTCATCCATTGCCGGGAAAACATCGGTCAGTGAGGGTTCCCCCCTTGTAATGGTACCTGTTTTGTCCAGAATGATGGTATTTATAGCGTGGGCCTTCTCAAGGTGCTCGCCCCCTTTTATAAGTATGCCGTTTTCTGCACCCCGGCCGGTACCCACCATGATGGAAGTTGGAGTGGCCAAACCCAGAGCGCACGGGCAGGCAATAACAAGCACTGCGGTAAAGTTTATAAGCGCCCTGGCCATATTACCGGGATCGGCTATGAAATACCAGGCCAGGAATGTTATTATGGCTATGGCCACAACCACCGGGACAAAGTATGCTGAAATTATATCAGCCAGGCGTTGGATGGGAGCTTTAGAGCCCTGGGCTTCTTCTACAATTTTTATAATTTGTGCAAGGGCGGTGTCTGCCCCTACTTTTGTAGCCTCAAATTTGAAGACACCATGTTTGTTTATAGTACCACCTATAACCTCATCCCCGGCACGTTTGTCCACGGGTATGCTTTCCCCGGTAAGCATAGATTCATCCACAGCGGAGAATCCGTCCCTGATTATCCCGTCCACCGGTACTTTTTCACCGGGGCGAACAAGTACAGTATCCCCTACCATAACGTCCTCTATAGGAATATCCACTTCCTGCCCGTCTCTGATTACCCGGGCCGTCTTAGCCTGAAGACCAATGAGTTTTTTAATAGCTTCGGAAGTTCTGCCTTTGGCTATGGATTCAAGCAGCCGTCCCAAAATAATCAGGGATATAATGATAGTTGCCGTTTCGTAATAAACGTGTCCCCGGTAGAAAAAAGTGGCGCCCACGCTGTAAAAATATGCGGCCGATGTACCCAGAGCAATCAGCACATCCATGTTCGCGCTGCCGTGTTTTAAAGCTTTGTAAGCTCCCCGGTAAAACTGATACCCGGCAATAAACTGCACCGGTGTGGCAAGGGCAAACTGTAAAACTTTGTTATACATAAGGGCCGGCAGGTAAAATTTAAAAAGTTCAGCAAACATAACTGCCAATAGGGGCAAAGAAAGCACTATCGACAAAACTAAAAGATTAATCTGTCTTCTTGTTTCTTTTTGTCTCTCAAGTTTCTCACTGTCAACGTCAAAACGTTTGTCTCCTTCATCTGCCTCGTACCCCGCGTCAGCTACAGCCTTTTTCAAATCCTCCAAGCCTGTCTGGGCAGGATTGTATTCTACTGTAGCCCGTTCCATAGCAAAATTCACATTGGCCCGGAGAACACCCTCCAGGCCTCCTAAGGTTTTTTCTATCCTTGCTGCGCAAGCCGCGCAGGTCATACCGCTTATTTTTAAATCCACCCGTTCTGTTGATACACGGTATCCCAGGTCTGTAATGGTTGCCACCAGGTTATCCACCCCGACCTGTTCCCTGTCATACTGGATAGTTACTTTTTCAACAGCAAAATTAACTACTGCATCTTTCACTCCATTTATTTTCTTCAACTGGCGCTCTATTTTTGCAGCACAAGCCGCGCATTCCATGCCTTGAACTTTTATAGTTATTTTTTTAACATTCAACTTTCTTTTATCCCCCTGGCCAAATATCATATTTTTATTGCCATGGTATAAGGCATTGCCATTATTTGTTAATATTTCATCATACAACAGAGTTTCGCTAATTCTACAATTACCTGCTGCCAAACAAAATATACAAAAGATACCCCGTCTATATTAATTGAATTAATACAAACTAATGGCGAGGAGGTGTTACTTATTGACTGAAAATACCATAAAGGATAATAATGCTAAAAAGGAAAAGGAAATTGAAATTGGTACGAAAAAAACAGAGGCCAATAAGAACAACAAAGGGGGATGTTGCTGCGGACATTAACACTGTAAGCGAGAAGCACCCAACAGTATAAAAAAATTCCGGCTTCCATGACAGGAAGCCGGAATAGGAATGTTATGGCGTTTCATTGTATATTTGCTAATTGTAATTCTTGCTTGAATTTAACAATAAAAGTTGTTCCAGAAGAACTTGTCTTGCAAGTTATATCTGCATTGTTTTGTGAGGCTATTTTATAGCATACTGCTAAACCCAATCCATTTCCATTCGCTTTTGTAGTAAAAAATGGTGTACCTAGTTTATCTAAAACATTTTGTTCTATACCACATCCTTGATCCTGTACTTCAAATATTACTTCATTGTTTTCAGTATAGGTTCTCAATATTATATTCCCACCAGGAGACATTGCTTCCAAACCATTCATTACAAGATTAATAATTATTTGTCTAATCCCTTCACTATTTAGTAACAAACTAGGCGTTTGCCCTAATTCCAACTTAATATTCTTATCTTCTTTAATTGCAAAGCTTTGTAATAACGGGAGAATCATGTTAATAATATTATTAATACTATTACTCTCAACAGTGCAAACTTTGTTTCTCGCTAAGGATAAATATTCATCAATAATACTATTTACCCTGTCCAGTTCTTCTAACATAAGGTTAAAATAATTATCATACTCCTCTAACTTAGGTTTATTTTTAAATAATTGCAGAAATCCCCTCACTGTTGTCAAAGGGTTTTTTACTTCGTGAGCTACACTTGCAGCTAGTTCAGTAACTTTATTTATGCGATCATATCTGGTTAATGTATCTGTTAACTCTTTGCTGTATTGACTTTTTATAAATGTGAATTGATGGTTATTTACAATGTCAGTTATTTCGTAAATATTACATGAATCAAGTTTATAAGTACATATGGCAATCATTTTTAATTGCTTAATTTCCTTTTCAACAAGGGCCTCATATCTTTGAAAATCTTTCCAGTACCTTTTTTCTAACCAGGTAGTATTTCCAGATATCCTAATTCCTTCGAATCCCTGTTGCGTGGCTTTGTTGATTTTATTAATCCATAACTGTAATGTCTTTTCGGAATCAAATTTACCATATTTTAAGTACCATTCCTTGTGCGAGAGTATTTCAATTTGGTTTCTTTCAAGGTATTCGTTAAAATTACTAATAGACGTTTTCAATAGCAATATTGCCTCATTTGCGTTGATTGGTTCAGACGTAACCCACATACAGAATTCATTGTTCATTAGACCCATTTTAAAATAGGGTACCAATATGTTAA
>LADO01000041.1 GCA_000961595.1 Peptococcaceae bacterium BRH_c4b | reverse complement strand
GGGAATGTAAATAATTTTGTGTAAATGGAATTATTACCATAGGGTCTGGTGGGTATTATTGGTAAACCGACAGTTATCTTTGATGAATTCACCTGCCATTTCTTGGTTATAATAACTCTGGCTCTTACCTGCCGGGAGGGTAGGGCAATGTTGGAGAACAACCCGAGCGCCCGGTGGGGTTCTGCCAGAGATAGCAGGGATGACCTATCAGGTTGCCCCTGCTAATTCTTTACCTGCTATCTCTGCGGAGAACGAAGCGTTAAACTCATTTGTTTTATATTGCCATTTCTGACCCCAATCTATCCTCAAAGTATATGGCAAATTGCGAGATGCAGGTCTTCCATTCCCTCATGGGCATCGTCCATTTCTTTGAAGCCTCAACAGTGGCCAGATAAACTATTTTAACCAGGGATTCGTCTGTTGGATATGATGTCTTGGTCTTGGTTATTTTCCTCAATTGCCTGTGATAACCCTCAATGACATTGGTGGTGTATATCATCCTGCGTATCTCATGGGGATATTTAAAGAAAGCCGTCAATTCTATCCAGTTGTTCTCCCAGGAGCGGATAATGATAGGATGTTTTTTGCCCCACTTTTCTTTGAAGGCAGCGAAAGCCAGCTCCGCCTCCCCGATTGTCAGCGCCTGATACACGTTCTTTAAATCCGCCAGTAATTCTTTTTGCTCTTTGTAGGAAACATATTTCAGTGAATTGCGGATTTGGTGGATAACACACAATTGTATTTCTGTTCTGGGGAAAACGGTGTTGATCGCCTCAGAAAATCCGGACAGGTTGTCCTTACAGGCAATCAGGATGTCTTCAACACCCCGATGTTTCAGGTCATTGCATACTCCCAGCCAGAAGCTTGCGCTTTCGTTTTCCCCTATCCAGATACCCAGGACTTCCTTCTGGCCGGTCATGTTAATGCCCAATACGCTGTAGGCTGCCTTGTTTACTATCCTGTTATCCTTACGTACTTTGAAATGTATGGCATCAAGGAATACTACCGGATAAACCCTGTCTAGTGGCCTGGACTGCCATCCGGCAATCATGGGTAGTATTTTATCTGTCACCTTGCTGACCATGGTCGCAGAAACATCAATACCGTAGATATCCTTCATGTGGTCTTCTATATCACGGGTTGACATGCCCTTGGCATACATGGCAATTATCTGTTCTTCCAGCTGGTTTGAAGTCGTCTCGTATTTCTTGATAATTTGGGGTTTGAACTCACCGTTACGGTCTCTGGGTATTTTAAGTTCTGTCTGGCCAAACTTTGTTTTGATGGCCTTTTTGCTAAATCCGTTTCTGCTATTCCCTGTATTATTGCCCTCCACACTGTGCTTTTCGTAGCCAAGGTGGGAATCCATCTCGGCCTCGAATATTGTTTGCAGGGTGTCCTTGAATAGGTTCTTTAAAAGATTATGAACGTCTTCTACTGTTTGGCAATTTTTAGCAAGTTCCCTTATTGTCTTATCCTGCATGTTTTCCATAAATGGCCAACTCCTTTTAGTTGAGTTTAACCATTTACACAAAGTCTAATACGTCCTCGAAAAGTATAGAAATTAATTTATATTCTTTCATTATTATCGGCTTCGCCATTTTTTTATTTTCCCATAAAAGAGGTTATACCATGGCTAAAACACATACAAATAGCTATCAGTATGTCTTGGATCCATTCACCCGGGACGAATTATACCACATATCTCAAGTCAAGCGGTTCTTTGAGTGTTATGAAGGGGATGCCCAATTTAGAGCAGCCGTCAATTCCGGGCAGATTAATGCTGAACAACAAAGGCGCATGAAACAAATCGGTATTGATTTTCATCCCCGGGAGATAGCCTTACTTTGGGAGAAACCAGAAATAATCGAAAAGTTCACCTCCCGGATGTGCAGCACAGAACACTCTTTTATTTCTGAAGAACACGCTGAATTGTTGAATGATTATCCGCTCTTGGAACTCTGGTTAAGATTCATCCTGCGCAAAAGAATGCAGTTCAAGAAAATATGTGCACAGCGCCTTCCTATTTCGAAGAACACCAGGTTTGAAAACTGGCGCCAAAGGCGTATCGCTTCTGTCCAAAGTGAATTAGGAGCATTCGGCCGTCACATTGATCACCCAATCCTGGCCATAGAATTATCTGAAGGTTGCAGTGTCCAATGCTGGTTTTGTTCATTCAGCTCTAAAAAACTGCAAAAAATACTGGATTATAATCAAAGTAATGACTTTTTCAGGGGTATTGCCCAGGTGTGCACCGATATTTTCGGTGGTAAAACAGCAGGCATGGCACTGCTCTATTATGCAACAGAACCCTGTGATAATCCTCATTATATAGACTACATGCAGGATTTTGCAGATATTACAGGATCATATGTTTGTACATCCACTGCAGTCAGTACGAATAAAAAGTGGATTGACGATCTACTGGCCTTTTACCGGCCAAAGAATTTGCCCTGGCCGAGGCTAAGTGTTTTGTCCACTAAAATGCTGAATAAAATTCATGACCAGCATTCACCTTATGAGTTAAGGGATGTTTCCATGATAATGCAAATGAAAGACAGCGAGCGGCCCAAAGTACCTGGGGGACGGATTTTTGAAGAAAAAGGCGATATGAGAGAACGTGACAGCACAAATTATTTACAGAATGTAATACCTCAAGGATCAATTGCCTGTGTTACCGGATTTTATATTAATCTGGTCAGAAAGGATATCAAGCTGGTCAGTCCTTGCTTTACTTCAGAGAAGTGGCCTTATGGTTATCGTGTATTTGATGAGGCTTCTTTTGATACAGTTGAGGATTTTCACAGCACTGTCCTCGAAATGATCGATAATATGCCACAGAAGCCTCCGGCGAATATGCCGCTTAGACTAAGGGATGATATTATTTGCAGGCCGCTGGCAAACGGATTTGACCTGGTTTCCCCAAATCAAATCCATCATTTTCATAACAAGAGTGTTTTTCATGTTCTGGGTGAGCTTTTAATGAACACGCCTGTTAGTTATCAGGATGCAAGTGACATTTTAGTGGATAAATACCGACAGGATCTTTTTGCGGTACACGCTGTGTTAAAACATTTGTTTAATAATGGTTTTTTAGATGAAGTCAAGCTCAATACCCGAGAGCCTACTATAGGAATATTATCATGAATATTACGCTCACTAAAGAAAGCCTGAAAGCGGATCTAAATACAATATGCAAAGATATGACTGAAGAGCTTTTAGAACGGGAAGGCTATCTGAGGCTGGCAGAGGTTACGGCACTGCTTCCCGTTGAACTCTCGAATTTTTGGGGTTTGGAGTGCAGGCTGCATTCAGCCGATCCGCTGGCTGATGTCCTGATTGAAATAAAAAATAGATCTTTAGGCCAAAAGCTCCTTGCCGGTCATATACCTTCTATGTTGGATAGTCTGTGCGCAGAATATTCTGTCTGGCGGGAAATACGGTCTTTTGCGGACCAATGGGCTCATGGGGCAAACATATTAAATAAGCACATCAGTAATCTCTGGCTTGAATTTGATACAGAACAACTAGCTTCGCACCAATTTGCAGCACATCTCACTGGCAATCCTTCTGTTTTTCTGGGCTTGCGTAGTAAGGAATTATCCAGGCCGGAACGCGCGGAATTACTGCATCATGCATCTGATCTGCTGCAAATTCCGGGTTTTCTTTTAGCAGATCTGCAATCTTTTATGGATAACATACCGCCGGCAGGACAGCTGTTTCAATTAGGCTCTATGCTGGGCAGACCCAGCAAGGATATCCGGGTTTGTGTGAATCAACTGCATCCCGAAGCCATTCCCGGCTGGCTGTCCGAGATTGGCTGGAAGGGGGACAAGCTGGCTTTATCCGAATTCCTGCACAGGCTGACCCCATTATTACGGGCCACGGCAATTGACCTGAACCTTACGGGAGATGGCCCGGCTTCCAAAATTGGTATCGAGTGCTATATGGACCGGGATAATGAAAATCCCCAGCAATGGACAGTATTGCTGGATTTTATACAGGAATTCGTACATTGTTATCCCGGAAAACGTAAAGGACTGCTGCTGTATCCGGGAACAATAGCTCTGCCTGCAAAACGAAGAAAAACACCCGATAATGCACTGTGCCTGTCCTTATTCAAAATGATTCATCATATCAAACTGGGCTGGGACGGCGGTTGTCTTACTGATGCCAAGGCTTACCTGGCTGTCTACAGACCCGGTATATATTTCAACGATGATTGGTTTATTCAATGAGCTGGGGGAATTTAGGTGAATTTAGGGGTCAGGCCTGAATACTTGACCTTTTGAGTATTGACCTCCGCATCTTCTTTCCCCCCAGGCCAACATCTTGGATCTAGCTGATTCAGTATTGCCGAATGCTTCTGCCATTTCCCGGTTGGTTATTCTGGTATATTCCCTGCAATAGTTTACCTGGGTTCTGCGGGCCAGACCCAGTTCTTTTCTCCTGTTTCGGCTGATTAGTTCGTTAGCCCCAATTTCATAAATATCTGCCATCATTTCAATTTTATTAGCAAAAACCATAGTACTTTGAATTTCAGCCGCCAATAAAACCGATGGATTGTGACCATAGCCAAAACCCTGCTTTACATTTTCTACTATGATATGAGCATCAAGGGTGAGAGTATTCAGGAGTATTCTTCAAGAGCCTTCAAGAATCAATCGTTTTCTTCCTCAAATAGAATCGGAATTCTCATGGCATGTATTGCTTCATCAGTTCTAGTCATAAAAAACAAATCTTTAAGATAATTCGTTCTAGAGCATAGATATTGTTCACCATATTTTTTGTAATCTGCTGTTTCGGCTAAAACTCTTTGTTTTAATGCTTCCTCATAATCAGGCACTATAGGATCAACTATTTCAGGCGGACGGTAAGGTCTGCCTGTGATTCTGGTGTAAGCCTCATTAAAGTTCTGTGCATGCATCTCTTCATCTCTGCCGAACTCCAGAATTAATTCCCGAGCCCTTACAGTTGGAGCCTTTGAAGCTAAAATAAAATAGTATCTACTGTCCCTCAGTTCATCTTGTATATATTCTTCTAGGTCCCTGAGTAAAAAACCAATTGGTCTACAATATATGTTAGCCCAACTTTCCGATTTTCCAGCAAAAAATTGAGCTAAAAATAATTTCTCTATACATGTTCTCTGGGTTGAAGGGGCACATATCTGACCTTTTTTAAGAAATAGTGACCTAAAAAAATTACCATGGTAAATTATGGGTTTGGCTCTAATTGCCTTTTTTGGTAAACTAGATTTGATCAGCTGGAATTGAGTATTTTCAACACTTTTCATGGAAGGAAAGCTATAAGATGTAAAAAAATAGCTTGTAGTGACCAAAAAAATTTAAAGAACCTAAATAGATCAAGGCTTTTCAACCATGAAAGTCGAAAGTTGGGTTAGGAAAGTTTCTTAACATAAACTCACCACCATCTCTTAAACTAATTAAACTATTACATCATATGAGAAGGTGCCAAATTATGTTACGGCATACTAAAAGGACCAATTATTAACCTTTTGGAGTGGTTTCTATTTCCAAATTGGCTCCTCAACTGCCCTCGCAAGGTCATCCCGGCTGCGGAATTTAGAGGGACAGGCTGAATACTTGACTTTTTGAGTAATTTTTTTATATCGACCTCCGCATGTTGCCCCGGTATATAACATGATACAACGCACCGGGGTAGTGTACCCTGGGTTTTCTGGGCATCTTCTGACGTCGAATATAATGTCCTGTCATTTTGTCAAGTTTTCAAGCCTGACCCCTAAGAACTCATGCAAAAACCCCCTTGGTTCTAGACCTGGGGGGGTTCATTCTGTTGCTTGATAAATTCTAAATCAAATTTGCCTTCTGTAGTGTCCTTATAATTATTGTTGCGGTTTCCGCCCTCGTAATGTTGTCTTTCGGCGTAAGCAAGCTGTTATTGCCTACTGTTATGCCGTATTTGACGCATGCTGCAGCGGACTTTTTCGCCCAGCCGGCAACGCCGTCTTTGTCAATGAACCTGGCAAGCTGTTCGCCTGTGTCGGACTCGGAAATATTGATGTCCATTCCGGCTATGGCCATTGCCCGTGCAATCATTGCCATGGCCTCTTCTCTGGAGATTGCCGCATCCGGCCTGAAGGTTCCGTCCTCATATCCGCTTATAATTCCATACTCATAAGCTATGCCCACTGCTCCGGAGAACCAGTCACTTCCCTTTACATCGCTGAATTTGTTTACTGTGCCGCTTTCCCTGAGTCCCAACGCCCTTCCGACTATTGCGGCAAACTCGGCGCGGGTAATGTTCCTGTCGGGAGCAAAATTATTTTGGTCTATTCCTTTAATTACCAGCCTTGAACCCATTTCGTTAACGAATTTTTTTGCCCAGTGACCCTCAACATCCTTGAATTTCTTGGTATACCATATTACAGAATAGGTACTGTTGGTGAGGCTGTTTATTTTCGCATAGTATTTGCCGTTATTTATAATTATTACTGTAGGTACGTGGGTAAAGGTCCCATCGTTGTTCAGCACCACACCGGTGGTAATTTTGCTGGGGTCGACACCTTCGGGTATGGCTATTGTCCTTTCCACATAGGCGCTGAACCTGCTGACTTCTACAGTCTTGTTTTCATTGGTGCAGGTTACCCTGAAGTCCACAGGCGGCGCAACAATTGTATATTCGCCTCTCTTTGCACTGCTCTCGATAGTTTTGGCGGTTGATTCCGAGGTCTTTGCGATTTCAATATGCACTTTAATGTCCTTTAGTTCAACCTTCTTCCCAATCTGATCTGAAATAGCGTCAATATTGATCTGATCGGCCGGCAAGGTATAGGAAGCTTTTTCTGTCCTGAGATCTACCATTGCCTGCTTTTGCTCCATATTCTTGACCATCTGCCCGTTCAGCTGGCCGACAATAACATCAGCATTGGTGTTAAAGGGAATGGTGACAACTGCGTTTGCGCCTTCACTCTCAAGTTTGCTTGCCAGTTTTTGCTGATCAACAACAACTGTTGTGACGGTCTGATCACCTACCTTTGTAGTGGTTGCAGACCCTGCGTTTTCAGACTTTCCATTGACAAATACCTCCACACCTGTACCCCCTGCCTGAGGAGCAACTGGTTGAGTCGGATTGACACCGGATGATGGCGCCGTCGGTACTGCGTTTACTACATTGGAAGCTGCGCTATCACCCGCAGCATTTGTTGCTTTGACAACAAAGTAGTAAGTAGTGCCATTGGTTAGACCCGTAACATCATAGCTTAACTCTGAATTGCCGGTAGTGAAAATAGGACTGCCATACAAATCAGATGTAACACTTTGATAAATATTGTAGCCTGCTGCCTCCTGAACACTGCTCCAATTAAGTACTACATGCGAATCTCCTCCCACTCCCGACTGAATTACGGGTGCAGCCGGAATCGCAGGTGATATTGTGAAAATGCTGCTGTCCACAGTAAAAATCCCGCTGGTAAAGGTGATCAAACCATTTCCGTAAGAAGTAAGCGTACAGATAAGGTCGGTGAAGGTTGCCACCCCTGCCACTGCCGCCCTGGTGGTTGTGCCTCCGAAGGTCCATGAGCCTGTCCCTGCCGTGGCTGTTGCCACTACATTGGCCGTGGTGGACGGTCCGTTGACGCAGGTATTGTTGTACTGGTCTTTCAAGGTCACTACAGGCTGGGTGGCAAATGCGTCTCCGCTTGCTGTTCCCGGTACAGGTTGGGTACTCACCGTAAGGCTGACCATCGCTCCAGCCGTTACGATTTGCGATACTGTGGAGTTGCTGTATCCCGTAGCGGTTATCGCCACGTCTCCGGTTGCCGGGGTTCTGAGAGCTATGTTCCCTCCACCAGGTTTCAACGTTACCTTTCCGCTTTCAACCACATAGTCAGTTAGTGCAGTCAGGACCGTTCCGTTGAAGCTTACATCTGTTATTGCGCCTTCGAAAGCTGCATCGGCTGCAAAGGTGATATCTATGTCATGGTCCACATCATTGCTTGTTGTGTCCGCTGTCAAAGCTTTTGCCGCTCTTAGCGGTATGGTAAAGGCATTGCTGTCTGCCGTCACTGTGCTGGTGAAGGTTATTTGTCCGTTGCCGGGCGCCGTTAGCGCACAGGTCAG
>LADO01000014.1 GCA_000961595.1 Peptococcaceae bacterium BRH_c4b | reverse complement strand
TGTAGGCAGCCATTTAACTTGGCCGAGTAGTAGTCAATTAGCATGGCCGAGCTAAAAAAAACCGCACACCACCACCAACAATCAACCACCAACCACAACAACTACCGGATTAACCTGTCACCAGACCGAATAAAACCACCTAATTAAACCGCCCAAAAAAAATAAGCGGCCATATGCACTGACCATTTTCATATAGTTCTTTGCCTAAAAAAGTTGACCGGGTAAAATACCCGATTAAACAGGACTTTTTACCCGGTTGGATAACATTTAGCCACGTACCAGCTGCAAGCGTGGCTGAGCGTTAATTGGAGCATGAACAGCCGGGGCCAGCAAATCGATCACCTCCGCCTCAGTAAGATCAGCCGGATCCTGCCCCCAGGGAGGTGATATCACGATAACCTCCCTGTCTGTGCCTAATTGGGCAGCTATCTGTTGGGCGCCGCTAATGCCTGCCCGGTCACCGTCAAGGCAGAGAACAACACGATGTTTGGCCAGCCGGCGCACTCCGGCCAACTGCGAAGAAGTGGCGCGGGATCCCATGAGAGCCACAACAGAAATAAGCCCTGCCTGGAATAGGCGGAATAGATCAAAACATCCCTCTACCACAATAAGTGTTGTAGCATCAGGTTCAACCCGGTCTGCACCATAGAGAAAATCCCGTTTTAGAAATCCAGCCGGAAAGCGGTAGCGGGGCAGCCCTTCAGCAGTCGCACGGTGAAGTATGCCCAGTGAATTGCCATTAGGTGAGCGAAGCGGGATACAAACTCCCAGTGGGGTATATGTAATGCCATAGCAAGACACAGTTTCGGAGGTAATTCTACGCTCCCGTAGGTAGGGATAATTTGCCATGTTGGCCAATGGCATGGTAGAATGCGATTTTAAAGTTTTGTCACGGGCTTGTCCGAAATGTTCAAGTAGCCATAGCGATGCCTCTCGCAAAGTGCACATCTCCTTTTTGGCCACAAAGTCAATGACATCACCGCCGCCACAGCGGGTGTGACAATACCAGCGGTTTTTTGCCAAATTCACATGAAAGGCCGTGCGGTTATCACCATGATGAATTGGGCATGTCCCAACACGTTCCTGTCCCTGCCCATGGAGTACAATACCATAGTAAGCCAGGACATCCTGAAGAGAAATCTGTTCTTTTAAGGTGCGGAAATCTATCCACATTTCACCGCCCCCTTACATGCCCAGTGCAGCCTTGGCACGCCCGACAATGCCTTCATCCACCAGAGACTGCCTATCCTGATAGGCGATGAGCAGCGACGTCGTGGCAAGATTATTGACCACCCGGCACACCCCGTGGCTGTATTGGTGAATAGCCATACAGGCCGGTTCGGTAAAGATGGCGCGATTGGCTCCACTCATTTTCAGGTGGTGCTCAATGTAGTCTTTAGTTTCAACATTGGTAAGCAAATTCAGGTGACAGCGCAGTCCGACCCGTTGAGAAAGAGCAGCCGTGTGGCTCATCGTCAGCCTGGTCCGCAATTCCGTCTGTCCCACCAAGAGCAGTGCAACTGGAGAAACAGAGTCATAGTTGGCATTGGTGAGCAGTCTTAATTCCTCCAGCATTGCCGGGGCTAAAAGTTGCGCCTCATCGATAAGAATAATACATGGGTGCAAATTATCCAGATATTCCATCAGGCGACTTTTCAGCTGCTTCTTTGCCGCAGTCCGGTCACGCTTTGGCTCTACCCCCAGTGCAGTAAGGACGAGATAATTAAATGCACGGGGCTCAAGACCTGCTTCGGCGATATAGATGACAGGCTGTCCGTTATCCTTAAGACCCCCAACAAATGTTCGCATGATAGTGGACTTGCCAGTGCCGGGCTCCCCGGTGAGGATGCCGGTTCGCCGGTATTTCACAACCATAGTAAGATAGGCCAGCCCGTCATTAAATGCCTGCCAGCGGAACAATTCTTCTACCGGCAAATCAGAGCCGAAGGGCATCCGGGTTAGGCTGAAGAATGATTCAAACAAGGTCATCATCTCCCCGGGGCCCCGCCAGCGCACAGAAGTCAATTTTTCCCGCCTCCAGCGCCAGCTTCTCCTCGTGGTGCTGCGCAAGCAGGGACAGAAAGTTCAAGCCCGTGGAAACAGTGGGTGGTGCTTGTGGCGGCTGCACCGCCGGGTGATGACCATGTCGTATCTGGAAGGGCACTGCGTCAGACAAACGTTTTTTTTCGTACCAGACCTGGACAATTGAGAGCTCAAAGGGATCAAACGCCAACTCTACAGTTTTACCGGCAAGTGCGTGGTCTACTTCGTAAGTGTTGCCTAAGAGGCTGATGCAGCCCGTTTTGTCCACCCGCCGGTGCTCCCTCCACAAAAATACCTGGCGGATCTGCTCTAAGCTGGGAATGCGCAGGGGGTGCGGGTCACTTTCATACCGGGCCTGCGGTGACATTTTTAATACCCGGTGAGGACGCGTCAGATATTCCTCTTGAATCCATATCCAGAGCAGGCGGTTTAGTTCGTCAATGGTAGTTAGCTCCCCCGCTTTGATCAATAGCTCAATCTCAGGGAGAAAACTTAAGTCAAACGTTCTCCAAAACCTCTCGCATTTGCCCTTAGCAGGTGCGTCATAGGGCTTGGTGTGGATCAGCCGGATGCCTAATTCTGCACAGATGCGATGAAATTGGCTGGATCTGTAAGCTGCACCGTTATCGACGTAACAAACATTTGGCAGACCGTGCTTAAGCAGTGCACGGCGAAAGCAGTCTTCCAGCATAGGCACTTTTTCGTGAAAATAGAACCTGCATCCTACAGGGACACGACTAAAATCATCCAGGAAAATAACCAGGTACGCCTTTCTGCGCTCGCCTGGCCTGGTTTCGTCTGGCAGCCACAGGGCATGGTGGACATCCGACATCCACAGGGCATTTCTGTGTTTGGCTGTAAACCGGTGCCTAGCCTTTTGTTTCTCCTTTGCAACCTCCTGGCGGGTTGCGTGCAGACGGCGAAATTGACGCCCCAATGTTGATGGGGACATAGATCCATGCTCGATTTTCCCGGCACGCTCCAGTATTTTGATAATTTGCTGCACTGAGCGGCTGGGTGATTCCTTGCGCAAATCAACTGCAAGCTGGAGCACTTCGGCCGGTATTGCCTGGCATGGCGGCACTTCCCGCAGGCTTGGGAAAAGGCCGTCCAGACCGTGGGCGCGATAACTGGCTATCCAGCGGCGCAATGTTCGCTCGGACACATGTACCATCCGGCCGTCCGGGTGGAGATGGGTGTTCTGGAGAATGCGCTGGCGCCGGAGACGCCGCTCTTCTTCTAAAAGGCCGGCTTCCAAAAGTGGGCTGGCCACACTGTAGCGGAACAGTGCTTCGGCCAGTCCGGGACTGGTTGTTTCCGTGGACATGAATTTATCCCTCCCTGTTTGTGTTTTAGGAGCAGTTGTTCCTAACACAATCAAGGATATACCATACTTAATGGCTGCTTCCATTTAATAAAGTGTGTGGAGAATGACTCATATTAAGTTATCGTTATGATGCGGTTCTAATTTGTTTAGCCAAGTATTTGGCCGAAACTCCATTTCTTGCGGTTTTGGCTGTTTATGGTTTAGTACTGCTAAATTTTATCCATGTTCAATAACCCCGGCGTATTGCGAGGGGTTTACGAAAGTCTTATTTCGAAGAGTATGATGGGACTTTGTGCATCTGATTTTAAAGGCGGGGGAATAGGGGTTATTCTCGTGTATCGTTTTAGGATCGCTGAAATATGAAGTGCTGTTGGTTGCGAAGTAAAATGAACTGAAGCAGATTCCGTGGCAATACGGTTAATGATTCTGCAGCTTGCTTCATCCTGCTAACGATATGGGCCGCATACCAGCACAGGCGGTTCCAGTATACGAAGGCCTGCTGTTTGGCTGGCTTTTGAGTCTTTTGGGCAATGGCTTTTATTTCTTCCACAGAAGGGGTTATATAACGGGTGATGTCGATAGCCTGTACATATTCACCGCTAGTTTGAACCATCGCCCCTAACATGGATTCGCTTTGCCGCAACCAGGAGTCTGTCCAGTTCCAGACAGTGCTGGATGTGAGCAGTCCTTCTTCTCCATAGCGTTCGGCTATTTCCACGTATGGCTCACTGTCTGTGGCGTAGGCAACCACCACTTCCTGATGGGTCTCGACTGTGAATGGTGAATGAGGAACCAGTCCTGCTGGTAACACCGTTACTGTTGTATTACAACCACCGCAGCGCAACCGCCATATGACTGTTTCACCGTTTCCCTGTTCATCTATTGCACCACGGCTTTTTCCACCATTGCCCCACATCCGTTTGGCATATCGGGGACAGTCTTTATTCTCGCAAATGATGCCGAGTTCCCTGGCTTGCCTGCTGGCTTGCTCACGATTTTCCTTGGCAACAATTGCAATTTGTGCTATTTTAATTGTCAAGGAGGTTCGCCTCCGGGGAGGTCCCCTTGACCGCTCTCGCAAAGTTGAGGTCTTGGGGATTCTTTATTATCCGATCTTCAGAATCCCCTTTCTTTCTACATTATGTATATATTTCCCTTTGCGGCCAACCAAATTGCGCATACATAGTTTTTAGGCGGTCATTTTACGCGCGCGCCCACATCATGCTTTCAAATGATTTGGTTTCGATAGCCGCAGAAATAAAAACAATAGACAACGACAGACACTTGCTTAGACTTCACAATGATTTGCCGCGGATTTTTTGTGATTTCCCATTGTTAGGAACGAATAATTTCTCTTTCCCCATAGTAATCAATAGCCCAATGTTTAACCCAACCGAGCCGCGTGATGGCATCCCTTTGGTTCAACCGGGACGCGAGGGTGGAGATTCTGACGAAAACAGAAATAGAATTATAGAAGCAATAGCCCTCTATAATACTATGCTCGACTATTTTGCAACGAAAGGTTACAAAGACCTCTATAATATAGTTAGGATTTCTGAACAACCCCAAAAATATTGGCTCGACGCAGATTGGGTTGAGCAAGTGCTTATTCAACCAATCAAAGAGCATATAAGAACAACGACATTCATTCATAATAGTTTGGGGGATGCCTGTTCTCTTTACGATGATTGTGGAACCCCAAGCATTTTCATTATGAAAGACGAAACTCCTGAATTTAGAAGAAAAGCCTGGGCGTTGTCAAATAGATTAATGCCCGCGATGATGACCCAAAAAGATGAAATCGAACATTGGTACAACTCGTTGTGGATAGAGTGTCGCAATTTTGGCATTATTGACCTAATTAAAGAGGTTGAGGAATGCGGTGATTTGACAACTCTGAATAATCGATTAAGCTGTGATTCGATAAAATGGCTTAACGATTTAATTAGTCTTTTCTATCATAATTCAAGTAAGCTCATTGCTGAATTAGAGCGCAATCCGTCCATTCTGCCTAACCAATATGGTGATTTCTTACCATTGGACAAAATATATGCCGAAAACAACATCGGCGAAACATACAAAGATATAGCTTTAATAGCAGGCATTGATTTCAGAGAAAGATTGCTTGACAACAGGGTTTCAAGAGAATATCTACAAGGGTTGCAAGAACTCAACTTGAAGAATGTTTTTTATGAGCTTATTCATGCCCAAATTAACCAAGAAACGAAAATTGAGTTTTATAAATGTATCATCAATCTTCGCGCAGGCAGAAATGAAAGGCAAAATGAATTTGTTGAAATAGCTAAACGCCTGTATCCCGATTGCTTTGATCAATATAGCAGAGTGCCTTATTTTAATGAAAAATTACTCTCCGACGCTTTGAAGTTTTGGAGAGAAATGCTTTGTATAGATTTAAGTTTCTGTGCTTCTATTAACAGTGTCCTTGAACAATATGACTTTGAAAATGAAAGAGAAGTAGCTGAATGGGTTTCAAAATTGGCAAACCACTTTAGAATATGCGAGGACGACAACTTACTTGACAAATACGCCGTATTACCTAATCAACATGGGGTTTTTATGCGTAAGAGCGAAATCTTTCTTGACGACGGTAGTGTTAATGAAATTCTAAAAGATGCGGCTATGTATTCAGAAAATGATGTAAGGAAAAAAATGTTGTTTAGGGGAATTATGCTTGATTTGCCGTCAAACAGAATTATTTCGCTTGAATATGTAGCTCCTGCAATCACAGCGTTTGTTCGCAACAACAATAAATTCATAAGCAAGCAGAATTTCGAGGTGCGGGAAACATTCAGAAACACTTCCGCATGGATTAGAAATAACCGCAAGGATAGTAAAGTGAGCAAGTGTTTCAAAGAGCTTATAGAAAATTTTCATTGGTTCTATGACGACGAAGAAATTGCTGAAAGCATGGCAAAGTCAGAACAGTATGATGAAGTTCTAAAGAAATACAACGTAGCCGATATTAATGAATTGGCGAATATCCTTGCATCGCATTCAGTCGTAAATGCAGCCGAAAGTGAAACTATCAGCATTTCAAAAGAATTGCTTGCTCAGTGGGGCATAATATCAGAAGAGGAACTTCGCAAGGCTTTGTCGAAAAATGTATTTGGCTCTGCTCAAATTCATCACTCCAAAAATAGTGCTGAAATCTTTGACTATGTCAAAACCATTCTCAATCGTGCAAGAAATAATATTATCAATTATTTATATGAGCATGATGACTATGCATTTGACAGAGAAAACCTTCAATTCATCGGCAACACTATTTTCAGAGTTCGCAAGTTGGGGTATGAAATATATATCATCGCCAGACCTTCTGATTTTGAGCAAGTAATTTTGTACTACGATACTGAAATAGATTTGTTAGAGTTTGATAAGGAATGCGAATTGTGGGTGGAAAATGGCGTTGACCCAATCCCGAAAAAAATTACACTTGGCAGAATACTTAAATTGACAGGGGTAAACAAAATTCCATTAAGGAGCTTAAAGGATGGCGATTGATAGAGCTACAATCAGTGCGTTGTTAGGTACAACATCATCTAAAAACTTAGTCGGTGTAGGCATGGAGCTAAAGCCGTATGAACTGGCTTTACATATGCTTCAAGCACTTAACAATTCCGAAGAATATGGCTATGTTGTGATGGGTGTAACGAAACTTATAGATTGTTACATGGTCGAAGGAGTAAGTCCTACGATAATTCATAGCATAAAAGAACCCATTGAAACTGCGCTAAACCTTATCTCTTTTGAGATTGAAGTTGAATGTGGAAATATCAGCATTGATGGCAGGAACATCTTCGTTATCATGCTGAAAAACAGCGACAAATCCCTCTCTTTGGAATTCACAAAAGACTTCGAATCGCAAGATGATTTCATTAGGAATTTAGTCAGAGCTTGTCTAAATTTACAGGCAAGAAAACATTATTCCCATTCAAGCGAAGATGAGCGTAATGATTATATCGGCGATATACTTGGGGCTATAGGTTATACTGTGAAAGACCAAACCAGACGTGGTAGTTCTTCGACCGGAAAGGATGCTGGCGAAATAGATATTTTCGTTTTCAAAGATGGACTGCCTTTTGCTGTCGTTGAGGCTATGAACCTTGATTCCGTGAACACAATCTACATTAATAAACATTTAGACAAAGTGTTTTCATACGATACTGCGGGGAATAAATTCAATGTATGCCTGTTATACGTCAAAGTCGCAGACTTTGCTTCGTTTTGGGAAAAGTATTCCGTCCATGTATCGAATTACACCTACCCTGCGCCGATACTCTCGTCAGACACAAGCATTGATGATGAATATGGGTATTCGGAATTAAAGATAATGAAAACCAATCACAGCCGTTCGGGCAGAACGGTCAATTTGTATCATATTTGCGTTAGGATTCATTGATTCATATTATTCAAATATCAGCTTCCCTTTAACCATATCAGCAGGATTTGTAACAAGAGTTAGAATTTCCCATTATGTTTATAACATGACACGTTTAAGAGACATTAAACTGCACATTATTCTAAGTCAATTATACGAAGTTAGGCAGTGAAAAAGCTCAAACTATTTTTTTAGCTTGAGCTTTGGATCGGCAGAAAAGCTGCCTAACTTTGGATAATTCGAATAGCACGAAACTGCGGAGGTAGAGGCACAGACTATGGAGTTTCAATCTTTCGTGTCCTCGGCAAAAATAAGATGTTCAAGGTGCTGGGGCACTACTTTTGATAACAACAATGCCGAAAATTAGTAAAATTGCAGTAAAATGGACATAGCTTCCCCCTCCCCAAAACTGGCATGATTTTAAAGGTTATGCAATTTGAGTGATAATTGGCGGGGCATTTCCAAAACCCATATAACGGCTAAGTTTGTCCGAGCCGCAGTGGGGACATTTCAAAGCATCTTCACCGAGGATTTTCCGTATAAGTTGGATGGTGGAAGCTTTTTTAAACGGTAAAACCTGCGTACCCGTTAGCTTTTTGCAAAGAGACAGTTTAGAGGTTTTATTACGATTGCCCAGTAGCCCATAATGCCTAATCTTCATAAACCTGGCGGGTAAGATGTGAGTGAGAAACCTTCGGATGAACTCATCAGCTGAAACGGTCATAGCTTTCCACTTGTTGGCGTCCTTGTAATCACGCCATTTGAAGCTGACATTTCCGTTTTCCAAATTTAAAATACGGCTGTTTGATATGGCAACTCTGTGCGTGTAACGTCCGAGATATTCGACAACACAAAAAGCATTTTTAAACGGTGGCTTGCAGTAAACAATCCATTCTTTTTTATAAAGCTGAGAAAGAAAATTGTTGAAACTGGTGGGGCTTGATAAATAATCTAACTGACCATAGAAGCTAAGATCAGCTTGCTTTAAATAATACAAAAACTTGCCCCTGAACTTACGGGATAATACCTTAACGGGTAGGAAGAATTTCTTTCGGGAGCTGACCCATTTACCAATCGAGTTTAAACCGCCGCCCGGAACGATACAGTGCAAATGCGGATGATGCATGAGGTTCTGGCCCCACGTATGCAGTATGGAAGTAAATCCTAATTTAGCACCGAGATACTTTTTGTCGGAGGATAACTCCTGCAGGGTTTCGGCAGCAGATTTGAACAGGATCGTATACAGTTTCTTTTGGTTTTGAAAAATAAGGGTCTTGAGCGTATCCGGAATTGTAAAAACCACATGAAAATATCCCACATCTAATAGATTGTTCTTCTGACTATCAATCCAACGCTCCTTAGAAAGCGTCTGGCACTTGGGGCAATGGCGGTTGCGACAGGAGTTGTAGGAGATTCTTGTATACCCGCATTCATTGCAAACATCCTTATGACCACCTAAATCAGCGGTTCTGCACTGTTCAATTGCGGACATGGCTTTCAAACTTGAGTTAAGGGGAGACCAACTGATTAAATGCAGCGCCGGCTGAAGGAGTTGCAATACTTACAACTTTGGCACCTGGACCAGTTTGGGTGAAAAGCATGAGACCCGGCGGGACAGGGGCTTATTTATTTTGCTGATACGTTTTTATTAAGGGAGGCTGGTTACTTTAAAAGACTGATAATCGATGAGATTGGTTATTACCGGTAGATGTCCATGGAGCCCATCTGGTTTCCAAATCATCGAGTTGATATGAAAAAGAGTCAATCATTCTAACATACAACCGTATATTTGGCCAATAGTGAGAGATCTTCGGTGACACCATTATTGCCACAGCCATATTGGATCGATTACTTCACCTGTCCGGTAGCTTTTGCAGCATCGCCAGCCAATTCTTCTTCTCTGATGTTGACAATCCTTCCCTCGGTTTTTCTCCGCCTAAAGCCCGTCAAGGGTTTTCCGAAAAGATGCTCTCCTGAATGAGCCAGTCAGAAAATCCTTTAGATAGACAAACCTTATATTAAACGTGGCGTGTTTGATCTGCTGGGGCGATGCAAGACGGATTTTGATCCGCCTCGTCTTTATAAGACGTAGCTATTTGCCAAGAGTAATCCAAGATATTAAACAGCCGTTTTGCCTATTAACTCTCAGATGTAAGCGGTCAAGTGTTTTGGATAAAAAACGGCCATTAAATTTGGATGTTTTTTGGCCTAAAGTATCTTGTTCCTGTGGGCAAGGCGGTAACTCTCACCGGTCATATTAAACAGCTCGCAGTTGTGGATGGAAATGCTATTCAGAACGTATACCAAAAAGGGAACCAATGATAATATAAACGGGGACCAGGAAACTGGCTCCCTTTTTTGTTAGCGCTACTTTGTTTGGGGACCAGAAAAGGAACCAGGGGAATTTAGGGGAATAAAGAGAGAAAAATGATACGAAAAAAGACCATGTGGCAGCTCGCACCTGCCACATGGTCTTAAAACTTTATACCCCAAAACAATATGAATATAACACTGGTTCAGGCTGAATACAAGTCCTGCGAGACATTTTTTTGTCCATTGTCACAGGGAGAATTCGAGAAACTTCGGCAGGCGGGTATAGTGGCTAAAAATAAACGGAACTACCGAATGGTGTTGCATTATCGGGACATCCAGGTGGCATGTCCGGTTCAACTGGATGGAAAGAAACCTGTTGGCATCATTCTCCCTGCCTTCAAGCTTCCTTACCGCAAATATCCCGTCTTTGTCTATCTGTATGCCGTTCTCCTGTATCTTAGCGGCAAGAGCATGAGAACAGCCGCCCGGGAAACTGCCGAAAGGTTTGGCGTGCCCGGATTCAGTCATTCCACCATCAGCCGGACATTGGACGCGTTGATGCTCAAGATAGATGGACTGACTGCCGTCTGTCCGTTGGAATCAGAATTGCCTCAGGCTGGGACTGGAGCAGAACGTGCGATACCGGCTACCTTGCCCGGCCAACCTTCTCTGGTTGTGCGCCCCCGCTGGACCGATTCGCGCAAACGTGCCGCCCCGCATTTGTTCAATGTGCTTGCATCCCTTTTTTCATCTCCGGAATCCGGCAACATGCTGGCTTACCAGTATTTTATCAAATACGGCCATCTTTTGTTGTAAAGCATTATTGCGGAATTACCGTATCCTTGCACCACTCTTTCTGCTACTCTGGGGCCATGGAGGAGGTCTCAGTCATGGAAAGAACAGAACAACTCATTACACGGGTAGAAACGGCCTGCGTGAAAGACAACCAGGTACTGTCTCTCTCGGTAAACCGGCAGGATGTGGAGCGCTGTGCACGGGTTATCCGGGAGTATGGCCTGCTCACGCCCCCAGTGGTGGGAGATTTTCCAGATGGCACCCGCATGGTGTTGTCTGGAGAGTGCGAGTTTCTTGCCTTGCGGGAAATGGG
>LADO01000057.1 GCA_000961595.1 Peptococcaceae bacterium BRH_c4b | reverse complement strand
TGATCCTTGTGATCCTTGTGATCCTTGTGATCCTTGTGATCCTTGTGATCCTTGTGATCCTTGTGATCCTTGTGATCCTTGTGATCGTCCCAAGAATTACATTTCATAAACATCTTAAATAATTCGGCGAAATTTCCATATTGGAGTAATTTTCTCAGCTCTTCCTTATTCATATCCCGCATAAGCAGCACTCCTTTTAAATAGAAATTTTTAGGTTTAATTCATAATATGGATTATTTTAGGAGTTGTGCAAAAATATGAAAAAATTCTCATTAATTAATATTTATAATAAAACTTTCCTATTAAAACGCAAAAGGGTTAAATGTTCGCCCGGCATGTCTGCAGAGCCGATTGGTTGCAAGAAACCCTGTCACCATAACAAACCACCGGCACAATATTTTAACATCAATGGCATTATTTGTTATATATGCATAAGATAGACAAATTGTAATTGCTGGGAGGGAATAAGGTCATGATTGATCATTATCAACTTCTCTGGTTTGGAATGGGGATAGGATTTACAGTAATAACCGAGTCTCTGATTTGGTTTTGCTGGCGTTTTTTTGGAGCAGGTTCACTCAGGGATTATATATTCGAAGAGGAGGAACCTGGTGGGAACTATCGCGTAATTAAAAAAATCAAAAGCCCTGTACAGAAAATAGCCCTGGTCGAACAATATGGGCAGTATCATGTTTTCGCAAATGGAAGCGAAATGTTCAGTACAACGGAAGATGAAAACAAATATGCAGAGGCAATCATCCACGTGCCTATGGCCGTTGCTAAAAAGAGACAGCGCATCCTGATCATCGGTGCCGGCGGCGGCATCACTGCACGTGAAGCGCTCCTTTATCCTGAAGTGAATGAAATAACGGCTGTTGATTTTGACGCCACCATAATGGATTTTGGCAAAAATTTAGAACCCTTGGTCAAGTTCAACAAGGGATCCTTAAACCATCCCAAAGTTCGTACGGTAATCCAGGACGGTCGGGCATTCGTGGAAAACTCCTCTGAAAAATGGGATATAATCATTCAGGATCTCCCTGAACCAGCCAGTGAGTGCCCTGAGCTTAGTCGTCTTTTCAGTGTAGAGTATTACAAAATATTGCAAGAACATTTAGAGCCGGAAGGAGTAATAACGGTTGCCTGCTCTTCTTCCTCTACAATGCCCGATTATTTTGGGGCCGTTCAAGCTACTCTCAAAGCGGCCGGTTTTTATGTATTGCCCTATCATTTTGACTTTATCGTTGAGTTCGGAAGCGATTGGGGATTCTGTCTGGCAGCAACAAGACCCATTTCCCCAAGGGACGTTCAAATCAAGGTATCAACCCGTTACCTGAACCAAAGGAGATTGAAGGATATGTTTCACATTCCTTATTATCTTTCTGTCGACTGGGACGAGAGAGACATACAAACAGATCAAAACAAGCTTCTTCTAAAAATTGTGGAAGAGACTTGGGAGAACTAAAAAAAAACAGCGGCTTTATATAATCAATAAAGTCGCTGTTCTTTTTCTGCCTTTAAATGTTAAGGTTAGCGGAGCCATGAGGACGGTTATAAGGTACGGGGACACACCCCTTCGGGGAATGTCCCCAACGTATTTCCCCGAGGCGTAGCGTTTTATTAATTAACTCTCAACCCAACTACTAACAAGAATGGGCTTTACATTTAGAATAGACTTTTCAAAATCATCTTGCTTTTCTATCGTACTCTTATTTTCTTTCCGGGTAACTTTCAGGGCAACCTCTATTAAGAAAATTTGCCTGCCGGCATTGACCAAACCATCATCACTCATTTCCGTAGCTTTTACAGAATCATAGTTTCTAACTTCCGCAGATTCAACATGGCATATGTCTCCAGGCATAACCCCCGGTATTTCCATAACGCCGGCAAACTCCAGAGTCTCCTGATAAAAATGAACAATACCGTCATGTTCATCGAGCCGTGCGCACCAGCCAGTCATATACTTTTCCCCGTCTTCCTTTATGCCCTCGGTAAACCCGCTATACTTCAGGTTATCATTTAATCTGCTATTCGTTAGGTTGTCATTTAACCTATTATACGTTAGGTTATCATTTAACCCGTTATATGTTAGATTATCATTTAACCAGCGATTCTTTAGTCTTACATTTTTACCTTCCTGCCTTGACTCCTGTTTGTTCACGTCACTGGATGCCGACTGACCGAGGTTTAGTTGAAACAACCACTTAATGAACTCATTGGAGACATCCTTTACCCTATCGTCTTTCTTTTCATCAGCTTTATTGGAATCTCCCTTTTTGTATTCATCCTTTTTGCCATCTCTGCTTTTTCCGTCGTCACTTTTTCCGTCGTCCCTTTTTCCGTCGTCCCTTTTTCCGGCTTCCCTTTTTTCATCGTCCTTTTTTCCGTCGTCCTTTTTTCCGTCATTCTTATTTCCGTCCCTTTTTCCAAGATGTGGATGCTTATAAAAGAAGCTTTTTTCCACAATACCTTTAACTAAGACCTTGTCAATGAACGTTGTGTAATCAGTAATCTCCACATCGTATAACTCCCCCAGCACCCTCGACATGGCGGGTTTGACTGAAAAACGGGTTTCACACAATAACTGAGTCCTGCCCTGACCAACTATACGTTCATCTTTTGAAGCTATGGTGTTCACCATATTAAAACCTCCCGATTAATATTGCCACTAGATCTATTTTTTTAAATCTATGGCATTTATTACATGATATTTAAGACTATGGTAACTCGTTACAATCATAATTAAGAATTTTTCTTTAACCATTAATTGGTATTTTATGAGCAGCATACTGCTTTAATTATTACTATTTCTACCATATTAAACCAATATATCATGATACCATTATAATCCAACGATACCATAATTAAGCTGTGCATTATTGTTAAATAATGTGTCACTTTCTATATATAAACATATTATACACAAAGCCGGTATTTTTGCAGTGACTGGGAAAGGGGGATCAAAATGTTTTTTCTGATTATTATTTTACTATTTGTATTATTAGCTGGTTTAGCATTGTTTTCTCTTGTTAAGCCCGCCATCATGTCAACTAACGAAAAAACCTCAAACATACCTGATGAATCGCCAGCAACAATTCAACAGAAAGGGCAATACCAATGCTTACTACCAAAGCAACACTCACAATAACCATATTTTTCATTAGCATATTGTTCTTACTGTGGAGACCAAGAGGCTTAAATGAATCTATCCCAGCCTCGGTTGGAGCAGCATTAATCGTTTTAACAGGGGCAGTCACATTATTTGATCTTCATAAAATATTGGTGATTGTAACCGGGGCATCTACAACCATCATTTCTACCATAGTAATGTCAATCGTGCTGGAGAGTGTGGGGTTCTTTCGCTGGACAGCTTTAAACCTGGTTACCAAGGCAAAAGGTTCAGGAACCCTGCTTTATTGGTATGTTATATTGCTCTGTTTTTTAATGACAATGTTTTTTAATAATGATGGCAGTATTTTAATTACTACTCCAATCATAATAGAAATTGTAACTCTCCTAAATCTGAAACCACACCAAAAACCACCATATTTATTCAGTGGGGCGATAATTGCCACAGCTTCAAGCGCACCTATAGGTGTAAGCAATCTGGCTAATCTAATTGCACTTAAAATAGTTAACATGGATTTAGTCACCTACGCAGAAATAATGTTTGTACCATCAATGGCAGGGCTTTTCATAATAAGTCTGCTTCTTTTTATTTACTTTAGAAAAGACATTCCCAAAACTATTTCCCAATATCCAAAAGCGCACATGCCATTATCTATGCAAATTGAAGCGATCAAACTACCGCACCCGTTATCACAAAGCCAGGATGAGCAAAATTCCATCGAATGGACAATGTTCCGGATTTATATGGCAATTATCATAGTAGTTAGAGCAAGCTTTTTTATTCTGTCAAATTACGGCATTCCCATTGAACTGATTGCAATTATTGGCGCAGTGGTCATGATTATCATCAGGTGGTGCCGGCAGTCAATAGGCGTATCTGATATTGTCAAAAAAACACCATGGCATATTCTGGTATTTGCCTTCAGTATGTATACTATTATTTACGGACTTCATAATGTCGGATTAACATCATCAATTATCGAATTAATTCGGGAGCCCGTTTCGAACGACCATTACAAAGCCATCCTGATTATGGGCTTGCTGTTGACTGTAATGTCAAACCTGTTCAATAATCTTCCTTCCGTTATGCTGGGAACCCTTACCATAACCAAAATGGGACTGGATCAGCAAACATTACAAGTAGCGTACCTTGCCAACATTATCGGAAGCGACATAGGATCACTTATATTGCCTACAGGGACACTGGCAACACTTATTTGGATGTTTATCTTGAAAAAATACAGGATACCAGTTTCCTGGAAGGATTACCTCAGCGTTACCACTGCAACTATACCCATTGGCTTGCTGGTTACATTATTATGCCTTTATTATTGGACGAAACTGCTATTCTAAAAGCAGGGAGGTGCTATTATGAATAATTATCTAAAGTATTATGCGGGGAAAAATATACACATAGAAGTCGCGGGAAGCATGCATCACGAAGGTATACTTGTAGATTTTGGTTCAGACATCACTGTGCTGCATGATGGAAAACAATTTATTTATATTCCTATGGCTCATATACTGCATATCAGGCTGAGCCCCAATTATGTCTCTGAACCGGATAGCTTTTCTCAACATAGCCCTATTGGTATGGGCGCCGATATGATTTCTTATAGAAAAATACTGGAAAATGCAAAAGGTTTATTCGTTGAAATTTACGTTACCGGCAATCAATCGGTGCATGGTTGTATTGGAGACATTTTCAATGATTATATATTGTTTAATTCTCCCGTTCACAAAACCATTATTATTACTATTGACCACATAAAATGGCTGTCCTTGCGCAATCATAACCAGACCTATTATACATTGAGCAAACAGCACATCCGTGTTTATCCTTCAATGATTTCGGCAGCAGCTCCCACCTTTAAAGAGCAGTTGACAAAGCTGAAAAAAAACATGGTAATCCTTGATTTGGGCTTTGATCCCAATAAAATAGGAATACTCCAAAAAATAGAAAACAATTTTGCCGAACTGGTAACGGCCAATGAAGAAACTGTTTCTTTTAATCTGCAGCACATAAAAACGGTGCATCTGGCTTGAATATCCTTGCACTGAAGTCCATCCCCTCAGGGAATTATAAATAATGCCCTGTCTGCTGTTATATACTTTCCTGGTGTAAACAAAATAAAAGCCCTTACGGGCTTTTATTTGTTGATCAGACACTCGTATAGATATAATGGATATTTGGTCAATCAGCCTGTCCCTTAAGAAAAGCCTCGGCAGGACAACGCCACAGGGGCAGGGATCGGGTTCGATGTAGCCCAGATCCGGTAAAAGCTGCCCAAAGTCAAAGCATTTCTCTACTGCTCCCGCTGTGCCCTTGATGGCCCAGTTGCTCCTGAATCAACCCGCTAAACCTGGGGTCGGGCTTGACGGAGAGGAGTTTTTCCCACACATTCAGTGATTCAATTTTTAAACCCAGGCGCCGGTAGGTTTCGCCCAAATCGTATAGGAACTGCCAGTAGATATCCACAGGGAAGGTTTTATCTTCCCCGTAGTGCTTCACCAGGTACTCCAGATAGGCAATAGCCGTGGCCGTACGTCGAAAGAAAGCCTTTGGAAGCCTGAAACTCAGTCCGGTCCTTAGGAATCTGCTATCTAAGTTATCCAGTTCGGAATTTGCGGCACTGTCAAAAATTCTTAACATGAGATACTCTACAGCCTCCATAACCGCTTCCTTATCCCCGATCACACCCCTTTTATACAGTTCTGCCGCTTCTTTAAAAAGCTTTTCCAATGTTTCCAACCTGTCGTCACCTGCGTTTTTACCTACAGGTTCTTTGCTTTCACTTATTAAGGCCTCCGGCTCAGTGTGATTTTGCACTACATCATCTACTTTTGCCGCTTTATTTATTTCCTCGTCTTCACCTGCATACTGTTCCTCCTGTTTCGACTCCCCCGCCGGCAGGGTCAAGTATACATCCGGAAGTAACTTTATCTCTGCTTCCGGATTAACTTGCGGCTCCATTTTTTTGCCGGACCCATCGGTTTTTATTCCAGCCGTTACACATATGCTTAAAACTGTCTCCCCAAAACCATCCATGTAGCGGTCCTCCTTCTCTCAACTGTTGAAAATATAAGTGCGAGATAATAAATGCCCTAAATTATTTTCCTACTTTTGTATAATATGGCTACCAATTGTTGTAAGTGCTAGTCCAGTGGAAACCCAATCTTTTTTTACCATGAGCATTCATTAGGTTCCATATTGACAGAAGGATTTTTAATGTAAAAAAAGAAAGGACAACATTTACGTTGCCTTTCTTTCATCATTCACCTTGTGTATGAGCCGGGGCCACAAACTTTTCTTTACTTTATCAGGTGTAAGGATATCTGTTGTCTTTCCGACATCTCCACGGCCAACTCGGCTACCCCGCCCCAACCGGGTAGCACCAAATCAGGATTAAGGTGAGCCAACGGAACCAGTACGAAAGCCCTTTCACCCATCATGGGATGGGGAACGGTTAGCCCGGGTATATCTATTGCTTCGTCTCCGTAAAGAAGAAGGTCCAGGTCGATTATCCTTGGACCCCAGTGCACCTTTCTGACCCGTCCCATACGGTTTTCTATCTCCTGCAGCTTGTGCAAAAGCTCCAGCGGGGCCAGATCGGTAGAAACTTCAACCACAGTATTTAAAAACCAGTCCTGCTGCTCCATCCCCACTGGCGCTGTTTTATACAGCGGGGCCACTCCTGATATATTCACCCCGGGGGTTTCAGCAATCATGTTCAGGGCAAAACGGATATTTTCCTCTTTATCGCCCAGGTTCGAACCCAAACCAATATATACAATTTTTTTCAAAAAAACATCCCGCTTCTCAAATTATTTGCGCTGTCCAGATTTAACGTCAATAAATTGCCGTATCAACATTACCTGCCGCGCTCAATTTCAGCAGCCATGAAATCAAAATTACCCGGCACCGGAGCTCCCGGCTTTTTGACCCTGACCATTACCCTTAGTACGGGAAAGTTGCCCAAAATGTCCCGGGCTACCCTTTCTGCCACCGCCTCAATTAATTGTAACGGAGGTCCTGTCAGTACATTTTCCACCACTGCGTAAACCTCAGCATAACTGATGGTTTTACTCAGATCATCATCCCGTCCCGCAGGGGCGAGATCCAGCATAATTTCCACATCCACCTCAAACCTCTGGCCCAATTCCCTCTCCTGGGGCAAAACCCCGTGGCGTCCGTAAAATTTCATTCCAGACAGTAAAATTTTATCCATCGGCAGGCACCCCGGAATTTTTACGGCGTACCATGGCGTCGGTCATGGTTACCACCCTTGCCATTTCCCTGACATCATGCACTCTGACAATATCCACCCCACTGGCAATACCCAGGGTGACCGTGGCAGCAGTGCCCTCCAGCCGCTGATCCACGGGCAGGTCCAGCACTTTGCCAATCAGCGATTTGCGGGATGTGCCGATTAATACAGGCAGGCCCAGGCATTCCAGCTCCCCCAGCCGCCCCATCACTTCAATATTTTGCTCCGGAGTTTTTCCGAAGCCAATGCCTGGATCTATAATCATATACTCGCGCTTAACCCCGGCCTCCAAGCCCCGGGCTATGCTAACGGCAAAATATTCAATCATATCGCCCATCAATTCCCTGTAATTCGTGCCTTTCTGGTTATGCATCAGAATAACCGGCACCTGAAAGCGGGCTACCACTCCAGCCATATCCTCGTCATACCTGAAAGCCCACTGGTCGTTAATAATATGCGCGCCCTCCTCCAAGGCCGCCTCCGCCACCGCAGCCTTGCTGGTATCCACAGATACCGGCACCTTAATATCCCGTACAAGCCTTTTCAGTACCGGCAGTATCCGTTTCGCTTCTTCCTCCGGTCCCACCGGAGCATGGCCGGGGCGGGTGGATTCACCCCCCAGGTCGATTATGTCTGCACCATCCTCCACCATACGCAGGGCATGCTCCAGCGCCAGGCCGGGGTCATAAAACCTGCCTCCGTCGGAAAAGGAGTCCGGGGTTACATTAAGTATACCCATAATAAGTGTCCGGCGCCCGATGGTTATGCTTCTCCCCCGGCAGTTCATGTGTATAACAAGCCGTCCCTCACTATTCGCCAGCACGGTTTTAATCTGCTCCGCCAGAGAGGGCAGGCCGAAGGGCTGCATTTTCAACTTAATAATCAGCTCATCATACTGCCTCAGGGTTCCCATCAGAATAACATCACTGACCGGCGCCGAAGCATCCAGTACCCCTCTGGCCACCGCTGCCTCCCCGCCCTTGCTGAGCATTTCCTGTTTTAATATGCTGGCCTGCTTGGGAGACAATCCGTATATTTTCAACAGCCGGTGCACAGCTTTGGGTGCCATCAGGCGGCAACCGGCCCGGTCGGCCCCTATGCGGGAGAGTTCTACCAGTGCTTCCTCTTTATTTAACACAACCAGATTTCTTACTTTCATTACCTACACCCCGGTTAAAACTATTTTTTCGCTACCTGGTTCAGGCTTTCCGGGCCATTAAAAATGTGCTTTTTATTTTTTCCATCTGTTCGATTTTATAGCAGTCCATTCTGGCCTCGCATTTTGCACAGGGTCTGGCCAGATCGTCTGCCAGGCAAAGTATTTGACCCAGCAGGCTGGCCCCCGGTCCGCCCCGCCGGTGCTCCCGGATAGCCCGCAGGACTATCGCTTTTTCCCGGGCATCAAACCCCGCTCTTGCCAGGATGCCACGGGCTAGACGGGCTCCGGCCAGAGCATGGTCCTCGCCGGTATCATATTGCACCCAGCGGGCTATATCATGAAGAAGCCCGGCGGCGTATACCACCTCACGGGTCACGTCTGACCCGGAAGCTTCCCCGCTGACTGCAATTTCAGCGAGGCTGCCGCTATCCAGCAATAAATTATAACTGACCCGCGCCACCTCATCCATATGCCGGTAGTCATGCCTGCAGAAACGGCGTTCCTTCTCCCTGTCCGCATTTTTGGCCAGACACTTAATATAAAAATGATCGTTAATAATTGCCTTCAGCCTGTCCAAGGGTCCACCCCACTTACCTCCGTAATCACAATAAAACAGACCGTCAGAGCGGTCTGTTTATCAACTGACGGAAATTACTACAGATCTTTGGAAGCACGAGAACCGTCCCCTTGCTTCCCTACAGATCTTTGGAAGCACGAGAACCGTCCCCTTGCTTCCAAGTACTATTACTCCTTGCAGCTACCCTGTTCTATACCGTCTCTCCATCGTGAGCAATTAAACAATGTCCCATCGTGGTTAATCCGGCGAACCTCGGCACAACTACAGGAAGGGCAAGCAATTTCCCCGAGGTTTCTTCCCCTCTTACAGGGCGCCTCCCATTCGTTGCCGCAGCCGGTACAGCGGTATCGGCGCACGGCTAACTGGAAATTACCCCCCTCCACCCTGATGGCCTTTCCGTTTACCAGAGCATCCGCTACCTTGGCCCTGGCTGCGGACAGTATACGGTGATAGGTGGGGCGGGATACGTTCATATTTACCGCACATTCTTCCTGCTCCAAACCCATTAAATCCTTTAATCTGATGGCCTCCAATTCCTCAACAGACAGAATCACCTCTGCTAGATCCTTCATGGGGACGCCGGCAGGCTTAAAATAAGTCAACTCCGGAAGAAACTCAACCCGGCGACATTTTGGAGGTCTGGACATGGGCACACCCCGATTCTAATAATTTTTGATTGATAATGTTTTTGCCAATATGAATTACCCATAAACCTGCGAAATAATTGCCCGCAATAAAATAATTATATAACATATTTTTATGCGTTAATACATAAAAACCCCGCAGTTAAGTATGTTGACTAATATTTCTTATAATTAAAAATATTAATTCTGTAATCATTATTGCAAATCCTTCAAGATGAAACAAAAAAGTTGGGGACATTCCTTCGTGAACTTGTTAAGACGTAAGTATTTTAGACTACCCAAGAAGGTGTGTCCCCTGACCTTAATTAAAAAAGCCCCGGAAATTCCGGGGCTTTTTTAAAAGTTTTTTTAATCTTAGAATAATCCCATAACCTTTCCGGTTTCGGTGTCCACATCGATCCGCCTGTAAGCAGGGTCGGAGCTTGTGCCAGGCATCAGGCTGATGGTCCCGGTCATGGGGCAGAGGAACTTGGCGCCGGCAAAGATAAGTACATCGCGAACCGGCAGGACCCAGCCCTTGGGAACACCCTTCAGCGCGGGGTCGGCACTAAGGCTGAGGTGAGTCTTAACCATCATGGTGGCGAAATCCTTGTACTCGGGGTTGGACTCGAACATTTTAGCCTTTTCTTCGGCCTCAGGAGTCCAGGATACGCCGTCAGCACCGTATACTTCCCTGGCAATAGTTTCAACCCGCTGACGCAGCGGCATTTCCAGCGGATAGAGGAATTTGAAGTTCACTTTGTCGTTGCAGGCGTCGATAACAGCATCGGCCAGTTCCAGAGCCCCGTCGCCACCCTTGGCCCAGTGCTCGGAAAGAGCGCAGCGAGCGCCGGCAGCCTCGGCGGCCTTGCGGACAGCCAGAATTTCATCCTTGGTGTCGGTGTGGAAAGCGTTGATGCAAACCACCGGGTTGATGCCGGCCTTTTTGAGGGTAGCGATGTGATGGACCAGGTTTGCGCAGCCCTTTTCCACCAGTCCCACGTTTTCCTTGACATATTCTTCGGGCAGGGGACGTCCGGCCACCACTTTGGGACCGCCGCCGTGCATCTTCAGCGCCCTGATGGTGGCTGTCAGTACGGAAACGTTGGGGGTCAGTCCGCTGAAGCGGCACTTTACGTTCCAGAACTTCTCGAAGCCGATATCGGCAGCGAATCCGCTCTCAGTGACGTTGTAATCGAACATCTTAAGCGCAATGCGGTCTGCTATGATGGAGGACTGGCCGATGGCGATGTTGGCAAAGGGGCCGGCGTGAACAAGCACGGGCTGGTACTCTGCAGTGCTCATCAGTGTCGGGTTGATGGCGTTCCTCATGAAAGCAGTCATGGCGCCGGCAACTTCCAGATCGGAGGTGGTAACCGGGTTGCCTTTCTTGTCATAGGCAACAATAATTTTGCCGATTCTTTCCCTCATATCCTTGAGGTCCTTGGCCACAGCCAGGATGGCCATAATTTCGGAGCTCACAGCAATGCCGAACCTGGACTGCATCATATAGCCGTCCATTTTACCGCCGATACCAATGATAATATTACGCAGAGCCTGGGCGCAGAAGTCGATGATCCAGCCAAACTGAACGTTGGTGGGGTCTATATCCAGGCGGCGCAGGTTCCTCTTGGCAAGCTCGGCGTCGTCGTAGTTTCTTTCGTGCTGCATCCGGGCAGTCATGGCAACCATGCCCAGGTTGTGGGCATTCATAATATCGTTCAGGTCGCCGGTCAGGCCCAGTGAAAATTCGGTCATGGGGATGGCAAGGGCGTTACCGCCGCCGGCGGCAGTACCTTTAACGTTCATGGTGGGACCGCCCGAAGGCTGGCGGATAGCGGCGCCGCAGCTCTTGCCCCGCTTGCCCAGACCTTCCACAAGACCCATGGTGGTTGTGGTTTTACCTTCGCCCAGAGGAGTGGGGGTAACGGCTGTAACGTTGATATATTTACCATCGGGCTTGTCTTTCAGACGGTCAATAATTTTCATGAAATCAAGTTTGGCTATTCTGCCGTATTGAATAACCTCATCCTTTTGGAGGCCCAGCTTCTCTCTCCACTCATCCGGAGTGGGCATCTCCCTTTCCGCTAATTCAGCTATTTCGAAGTCCTTTAACTTGGTTGCATCGTAAGACATTTAAATATTTCCTCTCCCTTCTCTTTTTCCAGTTAAAATACTTTGCAAATCCAAAAGTAAGTTAACCAATCCCCCCTATTAATTAATTTTTCTAACTTAGGGCAATCCTATTCCTCTTCAAGGATGCCATAAATTGCAATTATTTAATATTGTATATAAAATTTCAACAGTGACTTTTGTTTTTCCTGCCTGGCCTGGTAATTACATCATCTTTTGTCAGACTATTTTTTCTGCGCCGCCGCCCAGCTAAAAAAAGCGGTAAACACCGTCCCGGCATTTACCGTTTTTTTGCTATTCATATATCCAGGCTTCCAGCTCTCTTTTGTAGGACGTCAATTCTTCCGGCTTAAAAAAAATGTTTATTTCCCGCTCGGCGCTGGCCGTTGAATCGGAGCCGTGAATCACATTCCTGCCAATATCCATACCATAGGTGGCTCTTATTGTTCCGGGGGCCGCCTTCAGGGGGTTGGTGGCGCCCATCATTTCCCGGGCCACCGATACGGCATCTTTCCCCTCCAGAACCAGGGCCACCACGGGGCTGGAGGTAATGTAATCCACCAGTGGCCCGAAAAATGGTTTGCCCTTGTGCTCACCGTAATGGGTTTCCGCCATTTCCCCGCGTATTTGCAGCATTTTTAGACCTACTATTTTAAGTCCCTTTTTCTCAAAGCGGGAAATAATTTCCCCCACCAAACCCCTCTGTACCCCGTCGGGCTTGATCATTGCATAAGTTCTCTCCATATGTTATGCCTCCAATCCGGCCTTTAATCTTCATGCGGCTTTTCTCCGGCTTTACTCATTAATTCCCCAAATTCGATAGCCTCTATGGTTTCTTTCTCCATCAATGTATTGGCTATCAGATGCAGTGTATCCATGTGCTCAATAAGCAGTTCCTTGGCCCTGCTATAATTCTTATCCATAATATTGTGGACTTCCTTGTCTATATTGGTGGCCACTTCCTCACCGTAATTGCGGTCCCTGGAAAGATCGCGGCCCAGGAACGGGGATTCCTGCTTGCTGCCGAAGGTCATGGGGCCCAGTTCATCACTCATACCGTACTCCATAATCATGCGGCGCACTATTCCCGTGGCCCGCTCCAGGTCATTCTGGGCGCCGGTGCTGATTTCCTGCAAAACCACAGCTTCTGCCACCCGGCCCCCCAGCAGCATGGTCACCTGGTCCAGCAGCATTGACCTGGTTATGTAATAACGGTCCTCTTTGGGCAACAAAAGAGTATAACCGCCAGCCCGCCCTCTGGGTATAATGGAAACCTTATGCACGGGGTCGGTATTCGGCAGCAAATATCCCACCAGGGCATGGCCCGCCTCGTGGTAGGAAACCAATTTTTTCTCTTTGTCGCTGATAACCTTTGATTTCTTCTCAGGGCCAGCGATTACCCTTTCAATGGAACTTTCCATCTCCTTCATGCCTATTTCATTTTTATTGAATCTGGCCGACAGGAGGGCTGCCTCATTAACCAGGTTTGCCAGATCCGCCCCGGTGAAGCCGGGGGTGCGCCTAGCCAGCACATCCAGGTCAACCTCACCAGCAAGGGGTTTTCCCCTGACATGTACTTTTAATATTTCCCTGCGCCCGGTCAGATCAGGAACATCCACCACCACCTGCCGGTCAAAACGGCCGGGTCGCAACAGCGCCGGGTCTAAAATATCCGGACGGTTGGTGGCAGCGATGATTATAATGCCCTCATTGGGAGCGAAGCCGTCCATTTCCACCAATAACTGGTTTAACGTCTGCTCCCGCTCGTCATGACCCCCGCCCAGGCCGGCGCCCCGCTGACGGCCCACAGCATCTATTTCATCTATGAAAACTATACAGGGGGCGTTCTTTTTGGCCTGTTCAAAAAGATCCCGTACCCTGGACGCCCCGACACCCACAAACATTTCCACAAAATCGGAGCCGCTGATGGTGAAAAAGGGAACACCAGCTTCACCGGCCACCGCCCGGGCCAGTAGTGTTTTACCGGTTCCCGGAGGTCCGAACAGGAGGACCCCCTTGGGTATTCGTGCGCCTAATTCGTTGAATTTTTTGGGATTCTTCAGAAACTCCACTATTTCTTCCAGTTCTTCCTTAACCTCATCGGCCCCGGCCACATCCGCAAAGGTAATTTTTTTCTTTTCATCACTATGCAGTTTGGCCTTGCTTTTGCCGAAGGACATAACCCTGTTGCCGCCGCCCTGGGTCTGCTGCATCATAAAGAAGAACAACAGCACAAATATGAGTATAGGCAGCAAACTGGTCAAAAGCCCGGCCCACCAACTGGGCTGGGGTGGTTTTTCAAATCTGTAGCTAACGTTTTTTTCAATCAGCAGGTCTAAAAGCCCGGGATCAGGCTGAGGTCCCCGGCTCTCAAAACTGCTGCCGTCCTTATACTTGCCGGTAATCAAATTTGTATTGTTTTCGGCCTGGATGGTTACGGTAGTTATTTCTCCCTTGGAAAGAGCCGCGATGAACTGGTTATAATCTATGGGCTCCGGTGCGGTGCCAGCCGGAGAGGATAGTTTAATTAAGGCGATTATTACCAGTACGATAAGAAGATAAATACTAAGGTTTTTCAGGACTCTGTTCAACAAAGCCACTCCTTCCGAGCCCGGTTACCCCATAATGGGTATTTTACCATATAAGATTTTTCCTTTCAATTAAAAGAATATTTTAGGACATTGATATTACTTGCAGTGTTTTGTAATAAGTTTCAGGTGCAAACACTTTTCAGTTTCTTCGGTAATTTTCCACTTCTCACCCGGGCGCATACCGGCCACCCAGACTATCTCATCATCACCTGAAACCACCAGAGGTACTGATCCCCTTAATTCCCTCGGGATCTTCCGGTCAATAAAAAATTTCTTTAACTTTATTGTACCCTTAAACCCCAGCGGCCAAAACAAATCGCCGTCTTTGCGGCGGCGTACCTTTACTGGACCTGGTAACTTATTGTAATCCAGCAGCGCTTCCCCCGGGTGCAGAGTTTTCGGATCAGCTATCTGGCTGATATTCTTCATTTGTACTTCAATGGTGGCCCCGGTTTCAGGGATGCAGGTGGAGCCCGGAATATTAAGCACATAACAATAGTACGGGATCTCGGCCCACAAACCACCTTTAACAATCTCCAGTTCGCCGTATCTTTGAAGCAAGGTGATACCTGCGGGCCATTCCAGCCTGCCCGGCAGCGGGCGACTTTCCATCAGCCCAAGGGCATTTTCAATGTGCCTTAAATCTGGCACATTATGACTACCGGCCAGTTCCCTGTATATAATCCTGAGCATACGCCTTTTCAATACCGCCGGAGTTTTGGCGAGGTGTTCCAGGGATAGCCTGACGAAACCCGGCCTGGCCTGTATTGTCGCCTTCACCAGTATTCCCGCTGCAACGGCATCCATGTATTCATCTTCTTCACGAATTATGCCGGTCAGGCGATTAAGGGAATCGACCATGGTAGGATTGTATTTTTCCTCCAGCAGGGGCATCAGCTCCAGACGAATCCTGTTGCGGGTATAAACAGGTTTTAAATTCGACGAATCCTGCCGGTAAGAGAGGCCGTATGTGGAACAGTAGGACTCGATCCGGGCTCTTCTGGCCTCAATAAGAGGACGCACGTAAAAATTATCACGCACAGGCGGTATGCCCCTGAGCCCTGCGAGACCCGCGCCCCTGATCAAATTAATCAGCACAGTTTCCGCCTGATCATCGGCGTGGTGCCCCAGGGCCACCTTGACGGCTCCCAAACGGTCTGCCGTTCGCTGATAAAAATCATAACGCACCTGACGGGCCGCCACCTGGGCCGACAGGCCGTACCTGGTCATATAGGCAGGAACATTAAAACTTTCTATGACTGCCGGAACATCAAGGGATTCGGCCAGTGCAGCAACCCATTCCGCGTCGGTCCGGGCTTCTTCCCCTCTGAACATATGATTCAAATGGCAAGCAAAAAGTGTTAGTTTTAATTCCTCCCTCAACCGGAACAGTAGATGAAAAAGGGCCGCAGAATCAGCCCCTCCCGATACTCCCACCAGTACTTTATCCCCAGGAGTGAACATGGAGAATTTTAATACCGTGGCCTGAACCTGTTCCAACAAATCCAGTGGGCAACACCACCCGCAATTAAGTTAAGTAGATCTGACACCATTTTACTGATTCCACTTACTGATTCCACAGCACATTTAATTTTCCTCCCCACCGGCAACAAAAAAAGCCTGCGCTGAGGTCTGTGGGAAGCAAACTTCTTATTACTTAATAAATTTAACAACCACCGCCGTCATATCATCATGGTTCCGCCCTTCCCCGCTGCGGGCCAGATCCAGCAAAAGGTTTGCCAGTTCGCCGGGGTCCATGCCGGCCGCTTCCCTCAGAACACCGGTCAACCACTCCCTGTCCCCCGAACCCCGGTGGCTGTCTGCAATTCCATCGGTGACCATGACCAGCATATCCCCGGGTATGAACTTTTTAATAGCTGTGCTTATTTCAATATCGCTGACGATTCCTACCGGAAGGGAGTTCCCCTGCAGTTGCATGACCCTCTTGCCCCTGATTAAATAACTCGGCGGTGAGGCTATTTTAATGATTTCCCCCTGACCGGTATAAAGATTGATCACCGTCATGTCCACCGTGGAGAAGGTCTCTTCCGGCAGGCGCAACATTAAAATGGAATTAACCGTCTTCAAGGAGGTCTCCATATCAAGGCCGAAATCCATCAACTTTTTTAGAATGGCGATAGTGGCCGAACTCTGGACCGCAGCCTTTTCCCCGGAGCCCATGCCGTCACTGATGATCACCGCAAACCTCCCGCCGCTGAGCTGGGTAAAGGAGTAGCTGTCACCGCTAACGTTACCGCCGTCCCTGCCGTCACAGGCAACGCCGATCTCCACATCGTAATGCAGCCCCTGATACAAACGGAAGCTGCAAATTTCTCCTTTGGTCATGCCGTTACAAAAGCACCCGCTGGCATAATAGGGCTGATCCATAGCCCCGGAGACTGCCGGCGCAACTTTATACCGGCAATCCGCAGTTCCCCCGCAGGCCTTTCCTGTCACAAAAATTTCACTACCGGTCCCGTTATCCCCAAATCTGACCTGATAAGCATGGTAGCCCTGCTCCTTCAAAATATATTTTAAAGATATATCCCTCTCTTTAAAATCACCACTGCTAAAATCAATTTCACCCGTGATATTCTCTATTATACCGGCCAGACCTTTTAGCTGGACGCCCACCATTCCTCTGCTTGCAGATAGCTTTGCACTCCAAAACCTGTTCAATTTATAGGCGTCGTAAAGGCAGGAAACGGTAATGGTCAGTTCCCTGGGCCTGGTGCAGCGCCTCTTAAATTCACCGGGCATATCCTCGGCGGTAACCCGGCCAAAAGTCTCTACCGTGGCAAACATCTCCATAACATGCTGGTAAGTACGGTAAAAATCCTTCTCCCAGCAAACCCGGTACATACCACAGCCGAAGCAAACTTTGTTATTTATTTCCTTCATCAATGAGTCCAGTTCCCTGTCTTTGGCGCTTTCTTCGGCACTGGCGGAAACATGGCTGAAAGCCCTGGACAACTCTATGAACAACAAGGAAATATTACGTATTTTTTCCTGCATTACTTCCCGGATAGTGCTTGCCGCCTCTTCTTTTTTTCCCGGGGCCAGCCCCTGGGACAGGGAAAAAGTAAAGGTTTTTATCCACTTCAATGGTATTAACAGAAAAATTAGTGAGGCAGCCAGAGTTTCCGCCATAATCTCGGTAAAACCGGTAAAATCGCCTATATAAACGGACAGTATGATGTTGCCCAGCAAAAAACCAATCACCACACCGGGCTTACCAAGCATTTTACCAAGGCCGGCAATCACGCCGGCAAAGGAATAGGCTCCTACTAGCAAAGGCAGGGAAGTATAAACAAGACCCGGAATTACTCCTACCAGCGCGCCGGCGGCAGCTCCCAGTCCGGCGCCACCGGCCAGGGAACTCACCATAATGATCAGGCGGCTCAGGATGCCCTTTACCGATGCGTACCACAAATGCAGGTCACCCGTTCCGGCAACCACCCCGGCAACTAAAGTCAGCACACAAACCACCTCTTCCGTGTGCAGGAGTTTAGCGCCGTTTACTTTGCCCAGTGCTTTAAGTGCCAGAACCAGGCCGGGGGTAAGAGCAGCAGCAAAAACTGCCTCAAACAAAACATTAATATAACTGTAGGCATCGGCACTGTTAAAGCTTAGCAACACTGCTTTCACGGAAAGGGTCAGGGCCAGCACGGCCATGGCCGGACCCTGCCAGCGGGATGTATATTTTTCCGGCATAGCCCGTACAAAAAAATAAACACCGCAAGATGTTACCAACCCGGCAATTAAATTATTTCCGGAATAAACAGTGGCAAGACCCGCACAGACCGCCAGCACCGCCGCAAAGCCCGCTCCGGCGCCGAAAAAAATTGCGCAGGCTGCGGCAAAGGCAGGCGCGAAAGGTGCCAGTTCACCCAACAGAATGGCCCGGCCCAGGCAAAATGCCGCTACCACCGTCAATAAAAATCCGGGTCTAACAATACTCTTGATATCCAGCCCGGTGATATACTTAAAGGAATCGGCTACCCGGATGCCGGCCCTCCTCTTCCCTCCCTGTTTACCTTCCGCTCTGCGGTAGGGATATACATCAACTCTTTCAAACAAAAGCCCACCCCCGCTATATTTCTGTATAAAATACATTATAGTACGGGGATGGGGGTAATTATTGTCATTATTGGTAATGTATTACATTTTTTCTTTCGACATTATAAATGCTGTCCGATGCCAGGCCATATAGCAAGTCGGTCTCGCTTACGATTAAATAGGGAAGGCCCAGCTCTTTCATAATTAATAATATAATTCTTGACCCGGCCACGATTATATCGGCCCTGGCCGGCTGCAGGCCGGGTAACTTTTTCCTTTCTTCTGTCCCCAGCGCCGTCAGGGCCTCCAAAAGATCGTGCACACCTTCAATATACAGCCGGTGTCCATGCACCCTATCGGGATCATATTTCGTTAGCTTCAAATCCATGGCCGCCAGATTGGTAATGGTTCCACCAACGCCCACCACGGCGGCGGGACAAGATTTTTTCACCCCGGCCAGGACTGGCATTAACAGCTCAATAATTTTGCCATCGGTGTGTCCTCCCTCGGTCATGCGCACTGCACCGACCCTGGTACTGCCGCACACCAGGGAATTCCGTTCCGTCCAGGTAAACTCCGTACTGCCTCCGCCCACATCCACCACCGCAAGCCCTTGAAGTCCTTCCCCCAGCCCTTTCCCCACGCCATAGTAGCTGAAAAAGGCCTCCTCGGGACCGGATAGAACCATTATTTTGTATCCCGTCTCAAACCGTACCAGATCAATGAATTCCTGTCTGTTGGCCGCATCACGTACGGCACTGGTGGCCGTCACCACCAACTTATGCACATTCCAGTTACTAATGACAGTCTTAAAACAAGCCATGGCCTGCACCGTTCGCTCCATGGCCCCGGGTAGCAGCAAACCTTCGTTAATACCCTCGCCCAGCCTGGTGGTAATCAGATCTGTATGTAGCGGCTCAACCGACCCATCCCGGTGAACCCCGGCTATCAGCAGCCTTGTGGAGTTGCTGCCCACATCGATCACGGCAATTTTTTTTATATCCCCGCTCATAGAATACTCCGTATAAAGGAAAGGGGACACACCTTCTTCGGTCACCTAATCCCTTACTTCTTAACGATCTCACGAAGGAATGTCCCCAACTTATGAAAGGGGACACACCTTCTTCGGTCACCTAATTCCCTTACTTCTTAACGATCTCACGAAGGAATGTCCCCAACTATTATAAAAGCATTCCCCTGGCGGGAAATGCCCTTAGTTCACTCTGATCTGCGACCAGGGCCTCCCCGCCCGCCTCTCTTGGAGTCGGTGTTGCGTTTCAGCACCTGTATACGTTCGTCGCTTTCTTTCATGAATTTCGCCAGCTTATCCTCAAAGGTAGGCTCAAACCTCTTGCGCTGGGCGAATTTCTTTTCATAAACAGGTTTTTCCGTGGGAGGCTTGGCCTGTTTGATGGAAAGCGCTATTTTACCCCGGGGGTCGACTGATATTACCTTCACCTTAACTTTGTCATTCTGTTTTAAAAACTCGTTTACGTCCTTGACATAAACCTCGGCTATTTCCGAGATGTGAACGAGTCCGGTTTCCCCCCCGGGCAGTTGAATAAATGCCCCGAAATTGGTAATTCCGGTGACCTGACCTTCCACTACACTGCCCACTTCCAACGGCATGCTTTTAAATTTCCTCCTCCATAATCCCGAAAACAACCTATTTAAATTATATGCAGTTGGCTGGGATGGTGTCAAGAAATGATTTATTCTCCGGGTACACCGACATTAACTTGCCCTGCCGGTTTTTGGGGCTTGGTCTGTACCGGCACTATTCTGGTTTCCCCGGGCTTGATTAGATTTAGTTCCTCCCGGGCGATCTTTTCCACAAAGGCGTCTGACTGGGCCATTTTTAATTGCTGTCTCAATTCATTATTTTTCTTTTGTAAATCATTTATCTGGGACTCAATTTTTTCAACATCCTGCTGCATAGTATGAAGACGGTTAAAATTAGTTCCAAAGGAGAATATCATATAAAAAAGCATAAAAAATGCCAATGCAATCATACACTTTATACCCGGCCTGAAAACCCGGCGCTTTTTTACCCTGTCTGTGCGCCTGGGATCCGAAAATTCATATATATTATTTTTACGGGAGGTCATAAAGCTTAACCCTCCTCTTCTTGCTCATCCGGCCCTGACAAACCCAAGCTATAGCCAGGTATGATGATAACCACTTCGTAGCCCTTACCCCTGGCCCTGTTAATCAGGGTGGCTACAGTGCTGCCACTGAGACCTAGGCGCCGGCCAATCTCAGCGCTTGAGACTCCCATTTCTTTAAGTGTTACAACCTGTCGCTCTCTGAAACTGAGCTTTTCCACTCCCCGGATTTCTAGTTTCATTATTAAATTAACACCTCACCGGAGATTAACACCTCACCAGGGAGTCCAATCGTACTACAAATTATGGACAATATGACTACAACAATTCTACGTTTTGTTAAAATCTCCTGCTTTACCGGCAACGTTGTTAAAAAATATTTTAATTGGGGACATTCCTCTGACCCCAAAGCCAGACTCCAAACAGAGGTGTGTCCCCTGACCTTAAACAAAAAAAAGACTACCGCGGATAGTCTTTTTAATTGCGCCAGGCGGCGCCTATGAAGAAATCATGGTATTCTAACCGGAAACTGATAAATTATGCCTTTCCGTTCCCTGCTGTCTCTTCGGCCCCGCCCGGGCCCTGGGCTGTGGCCTCTTAAGAATATGCCTCTTACGGCGGGCGGCACTCCCCGGTGCATATTTCAGACGGCACAATCATATACACCACCTCCGGGAAAACGTTATAAATAATTATTGTGGTGATTCTTTAGATGTTTAATCCGGCAGGATTAAACGACCCTGGAGTTGCCAAACATCTTTCTGCCCACCCCGGACAAATTGAGTTTAAACCAGATTCAAATCAAAACTTGAACATTCCCCGCCTGGGGAAGACATGCGCCGGGGAGCCGGTAACTCCGCCGGGCCCGGAGGATTTTTTTCCACCGGCAGATCATTATTTTTTCCCTATGCAGTTTTTCTTGCCGACGTGCCGGAAAGAACACCGGTCACCTCCTAAAAATAAAACAGGCCCTGCGCGGCAAAACCAAAGACATCACGCTCATCGTCCAGCCGACGGCCACACTTACTGCCGTCATGTAGTATTTCCGTTCAATGCTGTACAGTCCCGTTAATTCCCGGCAAATGTTCTGCAGCACAGCCGGGGTGGTTTTACCGGCTTCCATAATGGCAGGAATGATATCACCTATCCAAACAGCACCTGCCACCAGGGCCGCTATCAGCGCCAGGGCAATAAAGCCTTTCATCCCAAGCTGGACACCCCCTGCGCTTTTAAGAATATGTTAACACAGGTACGCAAGTGCCATATTTTACCATATGTGTCAGCTGGAGGAGTTTACCTGTCATATTCTTCCATATGCGCGTGCAGACGAAGCCTGTGGCCTTTATCTCGTTAACAGCCTGTAAGACCCCGTCCTCGAAAAGTCGGGAATCAACAGGCTGTAAAGCTCGTTTAGTTGGGGACATTCCTCCGGCCCCAAAGCCAGGCTCCAAATGGAGGTGTGTCCCCATACCTTTAAGTTCGCTTTTAAGGAAAGGGGACACACCTCTATGAGAGCCTGACTTTGGGGTGAGGAATGTCCCCAACGTATGTTCGGTAGGGGAATAACCCCTTCCGAACCCAAGGCTCACTTATATCTACGTGGTTTCAACTTTGTCCAAATAGTTTTTATACACAGTGACAGGCATTTTTTTGCCTTCCCGGCAAGCAAAGGGTAAACAGGAGCACCATATTTTTTTATGCCCCTGCCCACCGAGTAGTATACCCTGGCCAAAAGTTGGAACGGAAACGCTATTACCAGAAAGGTTATTTTAAAGGGAGTAGTAACTATCTTCCATACAAATAAAAGGACTACTAAAACTAATTTTGTTATTCTGCCTAGTATTAATAAGCAACGTTTCAACATACGATACGCATACCCGCTTAACAATTGCATGTACAACAACGACCCCAGGGCAAGGCCCACAAATACATAAATCCGTACCTCGCCGGCGTTGTACTTAAGCAAAAGGCAAAAGGCAAGGCCGGTTAGCAGCAACCAGAAAAAAATATCACCAAAATAGGTGCCTGTTTTCTTCAACCTCAGGGCATCCCGTACCACCCTGTACACATCAAAACAGAAACCCGCCAGCATGCCCGTGCCCACCAGCATCATAAAAACATTAATTTGCTCAGCCAGGGGCAATTCATTTTCACCCCCTCCGGAATGGCGCAAAACCACTTGGAAAAATTATAACCGGTCAATAAATTATAAACCGTCATTTTAAAATTCTGTTTAAAATGCCTTTGCCCTTATTCCTTGATGTTTTATTTTCATTAAACTCAATAGAGGCAACAAATCCTTCAACGGTTAAGACACCCTCATCCAGATTTAACTGAGTAATATGCAAGCCGTCCCCCTTCAGAGACAAAAACCCCAGGCTGGTATCCAGGGTAATTTCTTTTTCATCGAAACTGCCCACATGCAGAACCCCTTCCAGCACCAGGTGTTTACGCTCCGTGAGGGTCAGCCTGTGTTTTTTCCTATCCTCCACAGCCTCTCCCCCTTCGCTGTACCCGTTTTTAACTCAATTCATATTTATGCCACATCTCGGAAAATATGAAAAAAAGGTGGTACAAAACCACCTTTACCAAATCTTCTGTATTTCAATATCCCTGAAAAAGAATTTTATTATATCCTCCGGTGTTTTTCCTTTACGGGCCATTAGGTTGGCACCCCACTGGCACATACCCACGCCGTGCCCGAATCCTTTGCCCGCTAGAATAAGATTATCACCCTTTAGAGATACCTCCTCCAGGAACATGGAGCGGATCTGATCGCTACCCAGGGCCAGTCTTAAGGCAGGTCCTCCCACCTGTACATCACCGATCTGAATTCTTTCAGCTCTGCCCGAAGGACCCTTCTGCGCAATTTTCACCACAGTGACGTCCCCCGGCTCCCGGCCAGCAATATTTTTAACCGCCGCCCTCACCTGGCTTAAGGGGATAGACTTTTCCCAGTGACGGTTTTCCGGGGTGGTAATGGAGAGACAGTTGTCCTTCACCCCCGACTTAACATAGGGAGTTGGGGTTTTGGTATAGGCCAGACCCTCACTGGCGGAGGCGGACACCCCGCCGTCACAGGCGGAAAACCAGGCTTTGATAAAATCACCCCGGCAGGTGGCCACCTCCCCCCTGGTGCGCTCCACGGCCCGGCGTACATGATCATTAATTCTAGAGGGATCATAGGCCTGAAATTCCTCTACGCTGGTGGAAGCATCGGTACCGTGCAGCTTTTTGACCCGGCCAGCTTCAATATTTTCCATGGTAAAGGTACGAGCCAGGATGGCCTGGGCGGCCAAGGCATTTACCGGCCAGGCAGGATCCATCTCGGCCGCCACCACACCGGCAATATATTCTTCCATTTTTAAATTTTTCTTTTCCCCTGTTTCATTAACGTACAGGCTTATCATGGGCTCGTCTTTATAACGCTTGGGCACGGGTTTTTGCTGCGGATTGCGGGCACATGAAGCTGCAGCCAAAGAGACTATTAAAACAACTGCCAGCCAAAAAGAAAACCGTCGTGTAAACATGGCATTCCCCCACTTTTTTTATTATTCTTACCGGAGGAAAATATATTATGCCCGTTAAACACCTTGTATTTTTTACTCTGGATGGCATTAAAATAATAAAAAGCCCCTTTGCAGGGACTCGTATAAAAAGGAAAGGGGACACACCTTAACAAATCCGAGAAGGAATGTCCCCTAATTTATTCAATAACTCCGCTCTCAAATGACTCTTCAAGCATGTTGTAGAGTTCACCAGCCTGCTTAGCAGGCACATTTTCCCGTACGGATAAAATTTCAAACTTAATCTTCCTAGAACCGAAAATAATTATGATTATATCTCCTGGTTTCACTTCGGTGCCTGCTTTAGCTGCCCGTCCGTTAAGTGTAACCTGTCCGCCGTCACAAACCTCTTTAGCCAGCGTTCGGCGTTTTATCACACGGGAAACCTTTAAAAACTTATCTAATCTCATAAAACCATCCCCTCAACAGCGGATAACCAGACCTGTCAGTCTGGTTATTGCCGGCTATTTATGAGGAAACGGTATCACGCAGGGCTTTGCCTGCCTTGAATACCGGCACCCGGGCAGCAGCTATGCTGATTTCTTCCCCGGTCTGCGGGTTCCGCCCCTTACGGGCAGCTCTTTCCCTGATCTCGAAGGTGCCGAAGCCTACAAGCTGAACCTTTTCTCCTTTTGATAGGGCTTCTTCGATGCTGGCCAGAATAGCAGATACCGCTTTTTCGGCATCCTTCTTGGTCATTTCGGTTTTTTCTGCAACCTGCGAGATAAGATCTGCCTTGTTCATTAAATACCCCCCTCAAAATTTACGTATTAATGCACTTAATTATTCGCGTTATTTCTTGAATTTCCTCCTTACTTGAAAATAATTCCTATATTTTTGTAGATTTTTCATGTTTTTTCGCCTCTTCCCAGTAAAAATCCAGCTCTTCCAGACTACACCTTTTTAAATCTTTTCTATTTTCAGTTACTTTTTCCTCTATGTAATGAAAGCGATTAATAAATTTTCCCACCGTCCCTGTCAGGGCCGTTTCCGCATCAACCCCCAGCAATCTGGCCAGGTTCACCGCGGCAAACAATAAATCGCCCGTTTCGGATTCCTGTTGCTTTTTATTCTCCTGTTTTATTGCTGCCTTGATCTCCTCCAGTTCTTCATAAACCTTGTCCAGCGCACCTCCATAGTCCGGCCAGTCAAAACCAACCTGAGCCGCCCTGACCTGTATCTTTTGAGCTTTCATCAGCGCCGTTAGATGGCCTGGAATACCGGACAGCACAGATTGTGCCGCCGGTTGTTGACTGTCTTGTTTTTCACGCTTTTTTATTGCTTCCCAGTTAACCAGAACTTCAGAGCTGTCCTTCACTTCGGCTCCGGCAAAAACATGGGGGTGACGCCTGAGCATTTTTTCAGTTATTCCCGCCACCACATCATTTATATCAAAACAATCTTCCTCAGAAGCTATTTGGGCGTGAAAAACGATTTGTAGTAATAAGTCTCCCAATTCTTCACAAATATTATACATATCTCCTGTTTCTATAGCCTCTAAAACTTCATAGGATTCTTCCAGAAGATACTTTTTCAGGGTATGGTGGTCCTGTTCCCGGTCCCAGGGACACCCTTTATCCGAGCGCAATAAGGCCATGACGTTCACCAGGGGATCAAGGGGGTATCTGGCAGGCCCATGGTAGTCAGCCAGAGGTGGTATGTAAAGACATGTAAGATGATCCAACCAGGAAAGCCTGTCTATCTCATAAAGAGGCACTTCCTCCAACTTCTCCTTCCCAGGCACCCCTGCGGCCCGTATTACAGTAACCCGATGTTCCCCGGGGTAATATTCCATAAGCGAAAGCTTAATGTCTGAAGCCACCAACTGGCTATATACCTGAGTTACCACCGTTCCGGTTCCAGGATCCGGCCACTGCCTGTCCAGCCTCAACCCGTCCACTAAGTGCAGCCCGGACACCGGATCTATCCTCAAAGACACAAAAAGAGCATCCAGAAAACTCATGGCAGGTATGATCCGCACCGCTATGCCCTCTTTTTTAGCACCTTCCAGTATCAGACGCACCGACTCTTCGGCCACCAGGGGATGGCCGGGAACGACGTATACCACCCGGCCGGTCCTGCCGGCTGCAATTATATTTTCAGCAATCTGGCGGTACACATGCTCAAAATCAGCAGCAATCCCGTATAAATGGTCAAAGGTGTTAAATTTAATGCCTTTTTCCTTTAACCGCGCTACCGCCGGGTGAATTTCGGTCCTGAGCCAGATCTGCCCCTCCGCCGCCAGTTCCTCCAGCACCGCACCCGGCAGGGCGGATGGATCGCCTGGTCCCAAGCCCGCCAGTATAATTTCTCCAGCAACCATCTTATACCTCCGGCACAAATTTAAGGTCAAATGTCCAAGGTCTAAGGTCAAAAGTCAACTAAAATATCCTTCCGTTATGGTTAACAAATATCGCGGCGCGTGTGCGGTGAAGTAATGATTGCGGCCAATATGCAGGCATCTTAGTCCGCTCCGAAGCAAGTATAGCAACGGCCAGTAACTATACCTATGCGTCTAAACTGTATCTCAGCCGTTGCAAAAACAGATATTTCTTTTTGAATTACCTTTTTGCACGTCATGAGTGCCCGGGGCAAAACACCGCACGACCAGCGTAACTTGAAGGGACTAACCTTTTTGACATTTGACTTTCGACATTTGACTATTATAGCATAAAAAAAGGTGGTATTTCCAGCCACCGCCAAAGATATAGCCGGTGCCCGGGTAATACATATTACCGGACACCGGCTATATTGTTTGTTGAATATCGCTCTGCACAACCGTTAGCAGTTTCCGGCGAATATTCACCATGTAAACCAAGACTGGAGTACAAAAGGGAATTACTGCTCCATCTGTTTGGCCAGAAATCCCGCCGCTGTTTCTGCCAGCTTCAGCTCCATTTCTCCCATCTTGATATCTGGTTCTTTGGAAGCCAGTATCACTGCACCTATGGGGTCGCCCTCGACTATAATAGGAGCTATTACCTCGGAGGAATATTTGCATTCACCGTCTTCCACGATCATACACTCTTTACAATACGGCTCCTCCCCGGTACCATTAATTATTACAGCCTTGCGCTCTTCCATTACCTTTTCAATGGCCGGGCCGATAGCTTTATTGACATATTCTTTCTTCGGCGCTCCTGCCACCGCTATTATTGTATCTCTGTCGGCTATGCAGGCAATGTGTCCTAAGGCTTCATAGAGGGAATCGGCATATTCCTTGGCAAAATCGCCTAATTCGCCTATGGGCGAATATTTTTTTAGGATTACCTCACCTTCCCTGTCAACAAATATCTCCAGCGGGTCCCCTTCACGTATGCGCAGTGTTCTTCTGATTTCCTTCGGTATTACAACCCTGCCCAAATCGTCAATGCGCCGCACGATGCCCGTGGCTTTCATCTATCACCCTTCCCTCCTTTTTCTGCATAATCTTAACGAATTAACTTTCACAGATAGTATATAGCAGGAGGAAAGGATTTATTCATTTTTTACCAATGGGCATTTAATTAATTTTCATTATTCGATACTATTCTTTTTTCTTCGTGTCTTTCTGTTCTGCTTTTAAATTATTGACTATTTTAGCCTTGCCGGCTACTTCTGTCATGTATCCGGAGAATTTTTCCTGCCTGGCCTTATCCGTAAGTTGCGCTATTATTTCCGGCTGGACTACTTCAAAGGACATTGTAGTCGCAGGTATAATCTTTTCCAGTTTAATAATGTGATAACCGAATTCTGTTTTCACCGGGGCGCTGGTATATTCGCCCGGTTTAAGGGCCAGTGCGGCAGCTTCAAATTCCTTCACCGCATCGCCTTTTTTAAATGTATACAGGCCTCCGTTATCAGCAGACCCCAGGTCTTCAGATTTTTCTTTGGCCAGGGCTGCAAAATCACCGCCCTGGTTAAGCTGGTTTACAACAGACAGGGCCGCTGCCTTGGCGTCCGCCTCTACCTTGGCCTGACCGCCCGGTTTGTCCATGGTGGAGAACAGAATATGCCTCACCTCATACTGTACGGGGTTAGTATACTGCTCTTTATTCTCTTGATAGTATTTCAGGGCCTCCTCAGGAGCGGCTTCCTTCACATCGGCAGTAACCTTTTTTTGCAATTCGGTTACAAGATACTGCTTTTCCACCAGGTCATTAAGCTTGGGCTCGGAAACACCGTTAGCAGCCAGAAATTTTTTAAATTCAGCTTCTGTTTTGTAGCTGTCTTTAAGTTCTTTTATTTGTTTTTCTATTTCCTTCTGGTCCGGGGTAATCCCCTGTTTTTTGGCTTCCTGGAGCATTAATTCCTGATTAATCATGCTCTCCAGGAGTTGAGCTTTCAGCATTTCCACCAGGGGAGCGGCATCCTCGCCTTCCAGGTTCATGCCCTGCTGCTTATAATACTCCTTGTAAGCCGTCAACTGCTCGTCCAACTGCTGGCTGGTGATATTTACACCGTTTACCGTTGCCACCGCATTGCTACCGCAACCCGCCAACAATAAAAGAAAAACTATGCCCAACGAAAGAATTAAACTGATTGATTTTTTATTCAATACTATCCCTCCCCAATAAGCATGATTATATATTCAGGCCGGTCAATCCGCAATAGCCAAAAATTAACGGAAGATTCATGGAGGCTAGTCAAAAACGCGAGGTGAGACGTAGGAAGTCACTCACTTCTAACCTCTCACTTCACACTTCCCAAATGCCAGGCGCAGTTTTAGGAGCAGCCTCCCAACTCCCGTAAAAAGTCCTCCAGCACATCCAGATAATGCCCAAGGTTGTCTTCATAACCGGGCGCTTTTAATTTTATTTCAAATTCTCCGCCCAGATCGTTGAATTTTACGCGATTTTTGTATGTCTGCACCAGCCTGACCAGTGTTTCACCCGTAAGGACGTGGCCAGGCGCAAACTGTAGCTTAAAGAAACCCGGCTGCCCCGCCAGGGCACGCATGCGGTACTTCCCGGCTATAATTTTCAATGTGGCTATCCTGAGCAGGTTTCTGGCGGGAACAGGAAGGTCGCCGAAACGGTCAACCATTTCTTCTTCTATATCACCCACCTCGGATTCTTCCCGGAAATGGGCAATGCGACGGTATAACTCCACCTTTTGGTTGCTGTCCGGCACGTAACCATCCGGCAGGTAAGCCTCCACCGGAAGCTCTATGGAAGTTTCCACAGGCCCCACATGCTCCTCGCCCCTGGCCTCCCGCACTGCTTCCTCCAGCAGCCGGCAGTAAAGGTCGAATCCCACCGCAGCGATATGGCCGTGCTGTTCCGCTCCCAACAGGTTTCCGGCGCCCCGGATTTCCAGATCCCGCATGGCAATTTTATAGCCGGAGCCAAATTCAGTAAATTCCCTGATAGCGGCAAGCCTCTTCTCGGCCACTTCATTTAAAATCCTGTCCCGCCGGTAGGTTAAATACGCGTAAGCCAGCCGGCTGGAGCGGCCTACCCGGCCTCTCAGCTGGTATAACTGGGCCAGTCCCATATTGTTGGCATCCTTGACTATCAGCGTGTTGACATTGGGAATGTCCAGACCGCTTTCAATGATAGTGGTGCAAACCAGTACATCATACTGGTTATCCATGAAATCCAGCATGACCTGTTCCAGATCGTCTTCTTTCATCTGGCCGTGGCCTATGGCCAGCCTGGCGTCGGGGACGAGTTCGGCCAGCCAGGAAGCCAGCCTGTCTAAATCTATGATTCTGTTATGAACAAAAAAAACCTGGCCGCCCCGGCCCATTTCCCTCAATATGGCCTCTCTGATCATGGCCGGGTCTTCTTCCAGCACGTAGGTCTGCACGGGGAATCTGTCTTCCGGGGGAGTTTCCAGTATGCTGGTATCCCTGGCCCCCACCAGCGACATGTGCAGAGTACGGGGTATGGGAGTGGCGGTAAGGGTAAGCACATCCACATTGTTTTTGATCTGCTTTAACCGCTCCTTGTGAGTCACCCCGAAACGTTGCTCCTCGTCCACCACCAAAAAGCCAAGATCTTTAAAAACAACATCCTCCTGTACCAGGCGATGGGTGCCTATGATTATGTCCAGTTTTCCGCTAGTCAGATCGGCTATGATGGCCTTCTGTTCCCGGGGGCTCCTGAAACGGCTGAGCATCTCAACTTTTACCGGATAAGGAGCAAAACGCTCCCGGAAGGTGTTGTAGTGCTGCTGGGCTAATATGGTGGTGGGAACCAGTACGGCCACCTGTTTGCCGTCCATAATGGACTTAAAGGCAGCCCTCAGGGCCACTTCGGTTTTACCATAGCCAACATCGCCGCACAGCAGGCGGTCCATGGGCCTGGGGCGCTCCATGTCCTTTTTTACCTCTGCGATGGCCCGCAACTGGTCGGGAGTTTCCTCGTAGGGAAAATTGGCCTCAAACTCCTTTTGCCAGACGGTATCCGTGCCGAAGGCATGGCCCCGGGCGGTCTCCCTGGCGGCATACAGGGCAAGTAAATCCTGGGCCATTTCCCGAACAGCCTCTTTAACCCTTCCCTTGACCCGGTTCCACTCGGCCCCGCCCAGTTTGGAAAGCCTCGGAGCATCTGCCTCGGCGCCAAGGTACTTCTGGATCATACCCACCTGATCGGTGGGTACGTAAAGCTTATCTTCCCCGGCATATTTAACCTGCAGATAGTCTTTGTTAATGCCGTCTATATTCAGTGAAATAATGCCCAGATACCGGCCAATACCGTGGTTGACGTGGACAACATAATCACCTTTTTTCAATTCCGTGAAGGTATCCAGCTTGGGAGCCTGACGGATACGGTTCCGGCGGGACCTGCGCCTCTGGCCATACATTTCCGATTCGGTAACCACCACCAGCTTACCGCTCACCAGTTCAAAGCCGCCGGAAAGAGATTCCTCGCTGATCACCACGTTGCCCGGGGAAATATCACCGGCAATCTCCCGGATGTGGTAGGCATCGATTTTGGCATCCTTCATCCCCTGCAGTAACTGCCTGGCCCTGTCCCCGCTGCCTGCCAGCAGGGCAACGGCATAGCCGTTGCGTTTCCAGTGCCGCACATCATCCACCAGAATATCCACCCTGCCCAGAAAGACATGCATGCCCTTAACGGGAAAAGTCACCACGTTAGCGGTTCCAAGAAACTGGGGCTGGCGGGGCAGAAAGGAAAGATACACCGCATTCAGGCGCCTCAGAAACTGTTCTAGCTCCTGCCAGCCGGCATAACCCCTGTACTGCCCGGGCAGTACCCTGCCCTTGGCCAGCAGATCCGCGTATGTCTCGGCCCTTTCTTTTTCTATTACCTCCACCACTTCTTTAAACCTGGCTGGCTCATCCACCAGAACCGGGACCCCGGCTGGAAAATAATCCGCCAGGGTTACAGGGTGGGGATAAAAATATGGTAAAAACTGCTCCAGCCCGGGAAAGTGCAGTCCCGTGCGAATTCTTTCCAGGGCCGTACCGGCCATATCCTCCAATTGGCGCCTGGCTTCCGAGGATGACTCCCGGGAAATTCTTTTCATCTGGGTCCGGTACTCAGCCTCCAGGGCCTTAATTCCCGCCTCCCTGACCGGTGGCTCCAGCACCAGTTCCCCGGCCGGCAATACATTCACCTTACTTAATTTTTCCGCTGATCTCTGCGTATCAGGGTCGAAACTGCGCACCGAGTCAACCTCATCGTCAAAAAATTCCAGCCGGCAGGGCATATCGCCGGTGGAGGGAAAAACGTCAATAATGCCGCCCCTGGCGCTGAACTGCCCCCGGCCTTCTACCAGGTCAACCCGTTCATAGCCCAGTTCTGCCAGACGATATTTTAATTTCTCCGGTTCGATCCTCTGGCCCACCATTATTTCCAGATTCGCCCTCCTGAATATTTCCGGGGGTGACAGGCGGCGCATCAAACCCTCCGCAGAAGTCACAACAACGGAAGGCTGTCCGTCTATTAGCGCCTCCAGAACCTTTAGCCTGGAGGCCAGCACTTCCCGTCCATGGGCCAGAACCTGATACGGCAAAAGTTGCAGCACCGGAAAATGAAATACCCTCGCCCCGGACAGCAGGGCTGACAAATCATCAGCCAGCAGCCCGGCCTCCTGTTCCCCGGCAGTGACGATTAAAACCGGAGAGGCGCAGCTTTCTGCAATTCCGGCGGCCAGATAGGCGCGCTGGGAACCGGCAAGGCCGAAAACCAATTGCTGCTTATGGCCTCTGCCAAGCCCCCGGCACAGACTTTGGAATTCTTTCATATTCTTCAATGGTGCCAATAATCCGCGCATATGTACTCCTTGGGCTCAACGATTGGGCACAACGAAAAGAGCTTCAGCAAAGGCTAAAGCCCTACTCGCCTATATGGTTAATTAAATTTATGCATAGTAACAGGTTAATGGTACAAGGAAAAAATCAATATGTTTACCAATAAGCTTCTTCCAACATTTATAGTGCAGACGGGTAGGAACATTGATTAGTGCGCACCGTCATTGCTGCACCTATTATATCCCCGGGTTTCCGGGGCGTCAAGCAACAACTGGTATTTTATGGTATATGTAAGTCTGCTGCAAATCATTCAAAATATGCCAAATGTTTATTATCTCCCCGCACCCCCCTTTTTTCTGCCGGTCAGATGCAACACCAGGGTATTCCATCCTACATGGGCAAGATAAGCAAAAGTCAGGGCCGGCCACACGGCCCCGGTAGCATGCAGTACAAAAAAGGTAATCAAACCAAATACTGTATGGCTCAGTAAAGCAATGGCCCCTGCGGGAACATCCTTTTTTCCTGCCCCGTCCCACAGGGCTTCCAATAAACCAAAAAATATATGAGTTGCCGGCACCGAAGCACCCACAGCCAGAGCAAGGCCCGTTTTGGCAACTTCCTCTGCCGCCGGTGCCAGGTATACCAGCCCGCCGCGTCCGAGCCGCAGTATAAATCCGTTAGTCAGCCAGGAAAGTCCCGCAGCCGCCAATGCTGCCGGTATGAAATTGTATTGCATTCCGGCAGCCTCCCGGAAGTATTTGCTTATATACTTGACAGAAAAAGGCTGTTTTAGTCCTTTAACGTTTTTCTTCCAGGCTTACGCTGATGGAGAAGTTTGATTTGAGCAGGGAGAAGACAGAACAGGTATCCAGTGAAAAGAGGGATATTGCGGAGTTGTTTCTGGTGGTTTTAATGCTGGTGGCCCAGTCCAACGCCCGGAAAAGAGTTGCCGAAAAAATAATTGACACCTTTTTCGGCGATCATGATTAAACTTTGAATAAAATTGTAAACAACGTTCCCTCCGTCCCGGTTTCCACCTTTACTGTGGCGTTATGCCTGGACGCAATGCTGTAGCACATTGCCAGGCCAAGACCCGTTCCTTTTTCCTTGGTGGTAAAAAAAGGAGTCCCTATTTTATCCAGAATGTCCGGGCTGATGCCATGGCCCTGGTCCCGGACCGACAAAACCACATCATCCCCTTCAGGAAAGATGCTTATGATTAATTTACCACCGGGCTGCATGGACTCCAGACCGTTCCGCACGAGATTTAATATAAGCTGGCGTATTTCCTTTTCATCTACCGTAAAATCTGGTATGGGTTCAGTTTCCAGTTCCACATACATATCGGAATTGATGGCATCCGCCGAGAGCAGAGGATACAATGTTTTTACGATGGTATTAAGGTTGTGTAGCTGATAATCTACCGGCTTGTTTTTGGCCAGCGAAAGGTACTCTGTAATGATAGCATTGGCCCGGTCCAACTCCTGGATCATCAGATCGTAATATTCCTTATAATGCCTGCACTCTTCTTTTCCCCCGAGCATTTGCAAAAAGCCCCGCACGGTGGTCATCGGGTTCCTTATCTCGTGACCGATGCTGGCAGCCATTTCCCCCACCAGATTCATACGGTCCAGCTTGGCCATGTCCCTCTCCATTTGTTTGCGCTCGGAGATGTCCTCGGCAAATTTTAAAAAATGTGTTACGGTGCCGTCGGTATCCCGCAAGGGGAAAAAAGTGGCGTTTTCCCAGTAACTGTCGCCGGTCTTTTTTTGGCTACTAATCTCCCCTTTCCACTCCTTACCCGCTTCAATGTCCTTCCATATCTGCAAAAAATCTCCGGAAGCCTGCCCGTTATAATCAACCAGGTATTTTCCCTCTACCTCACCGGAAGCATAGCCGGTGAGCAGGGAAAAGCTGTTATTGACATATTCTATTCTGCCGGAGGTGTCAGCTATAATCACCATGCCGGGGCTTTGCTCCACGGCGCAGGACTGTATGCGCAGTTGTTCCTCCGCCCTCCGGCGGGTATTGATTTCATTTTTCAGAGAAAGCAAACTTTCGTTTAAATGCTGCCGGTGCTGGGCCTCAATATCCGTCAGGCCGCCCACGAACCAGCCCACGACATAAATCAGGCAGATCAGCAGGAAGTTGTATTCCAGAGCGGGAAAGAATTGTTTTCCCATTATTACGGTCTGGTAAAACACTACTGATGCCGAACATACGGTGGCCATGGCCAGGCCGGCTTTTTTTCCCATGACGGAGGCCGTTACCAGCACCGGCAGCAATAGTAGAATTTCGGAATGATAGCGGCTGTCATCAATAATCATTAATGTGGCGGAGGATACAAAGAGTGGAAAGGCCAGATAGGCTAATTTGGCCAAGGTAACGATTTCTTTATTGCCCGCAAGGAAATGGTTTTTTATTCTGAACATCAAAATCACGCCTGCACAGAACAAACCGGCCAGAGCAAAAAAGCGGACATTTATGACCGGGTATATTTTACCGGAAATAAATTTTTTGCTCAAAATAAAAGCCGATACCATAATCAGCAAACAAAGCATGTGCGTAGTTGTCAGGTACTCATGAAGCTCTGTTTCCCTTTGCCTTTCACTTCCCGGCGTCAACTACGTCACCCCTTTTAATCCTTATTATACATAAGAGGCAGTTAAAACCGCCTCTTATGTATAAATGCCGTGGCGATTAACTGTCATATATTATGCAAGGCAAGGCGGCTGGCAGCCTTATACCCTTTAATTTACTATTTTCTCAGCGATGCGGGCACCTCGGGCTGGTAAGCCGTAATAGTACAGGCGGACGCGGCAACAACGCTGGCCAGCAAAAGCAGGGTCGTCACAGCAAAAACAAACAATTTGCCGACTAATCTTTTCATTAGTTTACACCTCCCTCCGGTTTACTATTTTAATGCTGTCGATGAGTGACATTAACCCGTGCCCCCAGCCGCCAAGCATGAAGCCGACCCATAAAACGCCCAGGCTGATACATACCCGTATGTCATTGGTAGTTACACCGGCGAGTTCCCGCAATAAGAATACAACCACAGCCAGCAATACCAGAGTTGTTATGGCTATATATTTTAACTTTTTTCTCCTGCGCATTGATATAATAGGCGCGGCAGGATTGTCCACCGGAGCAAGGCGTAAAATAGCAAGCAAGCCGGTCAGTAAAGATGCCAGTGTAAAAATATCAATAAAAGGCTGGCCCAGCCGGACTATATATAACGCCAGCCATGCCAGCCCGGGAAAAGTGACAACAGTTATAGCGGCGCACCGCCAGGGGGACTGTGAATGGGCCCCTCCGGCGCTGTGCCTGAATAACGCCACTGTCAAAAGAACTGCCAGTGTTCCCGGGAACACCCCCAGCGCGGCCCCCAAAAGCAGCGTCAGCGCAATATTGGCCGCATTAAGCGCCAGCACCTCGATAACATAGGCCAGAATTATCTCCTTTTCCTCCGGCAGGTTTGTTTTCCGGCCCAGATAACCGGCACAGCGCCTGCTGAACGCAAGGTAACTCATATTTTCCACATGCCTTCCAGGGGCTTTCTGTATTTTGCTATGAGCAGCGCGATTATGATCAATAATACAGCCTGGGGAAAACTTACCATTCTCCACATAAGATCGTCAGATATTATATTATTTATATCCGTGTGCAACAATTTTTTAGCCATTTCGTAACCAAGTACTTCCACCAGGGCTAAGACGGAACAACTTGCAAAGGCACAGACAAAACTTATTGAGGGTTTTACCCTGGTAGCTTTGGCGATGAAAACCGCCACCAGCAATATACCCACAGCCGTGTGCAGCCCGAAAGTAACCGGCAATTGCCTTATGGCATAGATGATCAAGGTATACACAAGTGCCGCAGCCAGTATAATTCCCCAGCGCAGCTTAACCCTGGCCAGGGCCAGACCGCACGCAATAAAGCCCAGCGATTCCGGTATACCCTGCAGTAGAAACAAAATTATTTTTATCATGGTTATTACCTCGCATATATGTTTTAGCGCCTGATGACCGGCAATTATTCAATTCGACAACAACATCCAAAACCCTATATACTTCCACCGCATCCCTATATTTTTTTAAAAAGAAAATATTAACGCCGTTAAAGCGGCATGGGCGGCCAGATGCCTGCTGAATGCAAATAAATCATATTTTCCACATACCTTCCATGGGTTTTCTATACCTGGACATTAAAACAGCGGCAATGTTCATTAGCAGTGCCTGGGGCAGCCCTGTTATTCTCCACAGCAGATAATCCGACATAATGTCCTTGATCTCCCTGTTTAACAAGCGGGCTGTTGCTTCGTACATGATAGCCTCCAGTAACGCCAGCAGGGCAAAACAGGCGAAAACGGCCGCAAAGCTTCTGGAGGGCAATACTTTTGTGGCTTTGCTGATAAAAACCGCCATCAACAGCATACTTACTACGGTGTGCAGCCCGAAGGCAACAGGCAATTCCCTTATAAAGTAAATTATCAAAGTTGAAACCAAACCCGCCGCCAGTATAATTCCCCAGCGCAGCTTCACCCTGACCAGGGCCAGACTGAAAGCGATCATGCCTGACGATTCCGGTAAAGACTGCATGAGAAAAAGAATAAATTTTAACATTATATACCTCAAATATGTACCTCAAATTTATTTTTGCATAACTTCTACAAAAAACTATAAAATCCTATATTTAACATGGAAAAAACATAAATTATTGACAATTTTTTTACACAGCAAAAAAACCGGTATTGCTACCGGTTAAATTTGTTCATGGCGGCTTCCGCGCCTTCTTTAATTATATGCCTTGCCGCTTCGGCGGCATTTATAACCGCATCGTTGATGGCTTTTTCTTCATCATCGGAAAATCTCCCCAGAACCCAGCCGGCAGGATCGTAGCCCGGTATTTCCGGGCGGCCTATGCCTATACGCAGGCGGGCAAACTCGCTGGTTCCCAGTTGTTCTATAATTGATATCATGCCTTTGTGGCCCCCGTGGCCGCCCTTATTTCTAATGCGGATTTTACCCACCGGCAGATCCATGTCGTCATAGATAACCAGTAATTCCCGGGGCAGTATTTTATACCAGTTCATCATGGCCGACAGTGTTGTCCCGCTTAAGTTCATGTAAGTCTGGGGCTTCACCAGAATAATCTTTTGCGTTCCCTCCACGGCTTCACCATAAAGGGCTTTGAACATAGACCTGGTCACCTTGGTATCAAGCTGGCCTGCCAGCCTGTCCACCACCCGGAAACCTACATTATGCCGGGTAAGCTCATACCTGCCCCCCGGATTGCCAAGACCAGCCACCAGAAACAATATTTCCACCCCCGCCTCAACAAATTTTACTATATCCCCCGGGCAGTAAGCAATAAGGTAAAGCTGAACCAACAAAAAGCGCCCCACCTGGGGCGCCCCACCAACCGCTTAGGAGACTTATCGAGAATAATTCTATAGGCCGTTCAAAAACAAGCTTGGCAAGTCGTCAGCTGTCGGAATAGAATCGGTCCTTCAGGAAACAAGGTTGCGGTTTATAACCCCTGACGACGGCTGCCTGACAACCGACGACTGAGTTGCCAGGCGCAGTTTTTCAACGAACTCTTAGAGAATACCCGGAGTGGACGGACAAGTAGGTGCGGCGGGTTCAACTTCCTCCTCCGGCAGTGGCCCACCGGGCACAACGGCCATCACTGAATAAAGAGGAATCAACACCATTCTCATCATGTTGTCGTACATCACATGCAGTTCCATATAATCCATGCCCACATAGTGAACCATGCCTGTCAATACCATATCATACATGTAAACCGTTGCCTGTTGACCTACAAGTTCCCTAATCCTGTCCGCCAGCATACTGGTCATACCAGGAGGGCAGTACTTATCTCCCTTGGAACCGCTTATTTCACTCTCGCCGGACATAATTTAACCCCCTTACAAAATTACGGTTATATAACCAGAATATGCTTGGGGGATAAATATGGTGTATCCGGAATTTATTTTATTCTTCGAGTGCGACAGGGGGTGCGACAGGGGACGGTTCTTAAAGGGGCCAATCGGAAGTTTTGCACGAAAAAAGGCTCAACTGGCGGACATTCGCTGCCTGTTGAGCCTTAACAATACCTATGCGCAAAACCTATCCGCAAAATTTTTGATTGGCCCAGAAGAATGAAGTCGCGGTGATTAAAAGAATATCTTGCAATCACATATATATTATCTAAAATTTAGTGAAAAATATTTTCGGACAAAGAAGGACTTTTTAAATTTATGTCGAAAACTGGCTCTCCTGACGCAAAAAAAGCATTACTTAAGATAGAGAAAACTATATCTCCGGTATAATGTGCAATTCCTCCTTCAGCTTTAGTATAAAGATGAAGGTTTTTATTTTACGAATAGGAAAGGTTAGGTGATTATTGATGAGAAGAAAGCATTTAATTATCGTCATATCTGTCATCGTTGCAATGTGGGGAGGGGGAAGGTATGCCTAAATCAAGCCGGTTTAATGAAAAAACAACGAAAAAATACATGTGGCATGTAAAAAAATGGGGGGAGTCAAAGCTCAAAAGGCAGTAACAAAGAATTGAAATCCCATAGGTTTGGCAGTCGCGACTTCATTCTTCTGGGTCAATCAAAAATTTTGCACGTTAGTTTTATCGCATAGATATTGTTAAGACTCAACAGGCTGTGAACACCCGCCTGTTGAGTCTTTTTACGCGCAAAACTTCCGATTGGCCCCTTTAAGAACCGTCCCCTGTCGCAAAAGGCGAAGTGATTATACCGAAAAATCCCCAATTGGTTGGCGCCCTGGGTGCTGCCCTGGCAGGCAGCACTGGCGGAAGTGCACTGTAAAGGTAGTGCCCTCGCTGCCAGTTTGAATTTTAATGGAGGCATTGTGCCGGGCGGCGATGCTGTAACAAACGGCTAGCCCCAGACCGGTGCCGTTATCCTTGGTGCTGAAAAAAGGTGTGCCCATTCTTTCAAGCACTTCTGGTTTAATACCCCTGCCCCGGTCCGTTACTGCCAGCATCACCTCATTTTCCGCTGCAAAGGTCCTGATGGTCAGTGCCTCTTCCCCCTCCATAGCCTCCAGCCCGTTACGCACAAGGTTTAGTATGAGCTGGCGCATTTCCTTTTCATCGAGCCATAGATCGGGAACATCCTCCAGTTTCACTTCAACATACTTATCCATGTTCATGGCGTCTGCATCAATAAGCGGGTGCAGGGAGTTTACTATAGCATTGATATTTTGCAGGCTAAATTCAGTCATCCTGTTTTTGGCCAGGGATAAAAACTCGCTAATAATGGCGTTTGCCCGGTCCAGTTCTTCAATCATCAGACCGAAAAAGTCCTTGAACAGAGAGCACTCTTTTTTGCCACCCAGTAATTGCAGAAAACCGCGCACGGTTGTCATGGGGTTTCTTATTTCATGCCCGATCCCGGCCGCCATTTCACCGATCAGGTTTAGCCTTTCAAAGCGGGACATTTCCTGCTCCATTTTACGTTGTTCCGTAATATCGCGAATATACAGGGTTACCCCCTTGATCTTTCCTGTTAGGGATTCAATTAAAGGGAAACTGTATATTTCCGACCAGCCTGTAATTTCTCCGGCGGCATTTTTATTGGATAGCACCTCATGGTCTGATTCGCCGCCGGCCAGGGTTCTGATGGCCGGGCATCCGTCACATATGGCATCTCTCCCCCGCAACACCTGGTAGCACTTTTTACCTATAACTGTCCGGTTCCCCGCGTAAAGTTTTTCCGCGGTATGATTAAGCCTGATAATGTTGTACTGGGTGTCCAGCACACAGAGGCCGTCCTGGATGCTGGTGAAAATGTTTGTTAAAAACCTTTCGCTCTCGTGGGTGGTTTTCTCCGCCTGCTTGCGCCTGGCAACCTCCGCCTCAAGCTCCCTGGTTTTACCATTCAATTTATTCAGGTATTGGTTGCTGGCCAAGGCAATTGATATGGTCACCCCTATTTGCTGCAGGGTATGCCATTCCAACTCATCAATCTGCCTGACCCGAATGTCGTAAAGGTTGCATGTTCCGAAGGCGCTGCCTTTATTTAGCAGGGGCACCCATACCATGGTCTTGATATTGTTTTGCCCAATGATTTCATGCCAGGGCTCCAGCCGTTTTTCACTCAGCGGATCGCATGATACAACAATTTCTCCCGTTTTAATGGCTTCTCCAAAAGGACTGGACATATATGGAGCCACCTGGTTTGCCGTATGCACATAGTTTTCCGGCAGGTTATACGAGGCAAACATCCAGCCCCGGCCATTATGGTCCAGTTCAATCACCGAACCGAAGGAATAGCCCAATTGCTGACAGACTGCCTCCAAAAGTTTTGTGATATACTGCTTGGGCGGGGATAATACGTCTATTTTTGTTAATGCTTTAAATAAATTCTCCATATTCCGCCTGGTCTAATTATTATTCCGATAATCCGGATTTATGCTGCAATAAACCTCCGGATCGCCGGTAGTCCAAAATGTGCACTTATTGCACTCGAGGCATTTTATTATCTCCGCATCCCGGCCCTCTGCAGATTTGCGCACAATGGCAGGGTCGGCCATCTGAGCCCTGCCCATGGCCACAAAATCCGCCTTGCCCGAGGCCACAATAGCCTCGGCCGCTTCCAGGGTAAACACCGATCCAACAGCGCATACAGGCACGCTGGCATACTTTTTCAACTCAGCAGCGATATCCACATGGGGAAGATCCCCGAACAGCCTCTTCAGCCCGGGTATAAACCGGTCATTATCTATACGCATTACCCGGTCAAAGGCAACCGTATCCGGAGAAACCACTGCGCAACCGGTTATAATCGTTCCGCACCCGCCCTCCGCCAGGCCCATGTAGCCAGGCCGGGAAAAAAATTCTGTTAACAGGTTTGGCCGCACCGATATTACGGGATTCTAAAACATACGGGTACTTTTCCTTGCCATAACGTCTCCCGCCTGATCTGTCCATGTTTTCATTCACATTCCAGACCCCTTTTCTTTTTAGAATTACATCCCCCCGGGCATACCGCTAAACAGCCATTAACATAACAGGTATTTTACGGTATCATACAACAATTTATTGCTTATTTATATGACTTTCGTTCGGGTAAATTCGATTAATATCGACAGCACGGCAAGGTAAGTATTGCCAATCCTATACCTTCAGCAGGTTTTACCGGCCTGGTTTAGATTTATTTTCGACAAAATAAAACATTTTGCAAGATAATGATGAAATATGGCGATTGTAAAATCGCCTTGATATACCATTTAAATTCTCTGCCTGTTACCCCTGACAGAGGCAATATAGTAAAACCCTGCCCATCCCCTTGCAGTACGCAAAAAAACCCGCCGGGAAATTACCGGCGGGGATAGTATTGTAGTATATTATGTTTAGATCTGTTTGTTTTTTTATTCTTCTTTGCCGTTCACAGCCTCAGCAGGAGTTTTTTCATCAGGCACATCCAAATCCATGGTTCTTTCGGTTTTGCTCAGCACCGTAGCCAAAATTTCATTGCTATCATCCAGCACCCTGATACCCGGAGGGATGACCAGATCAGAAACTTTCAGCGCACTGCCCGGGGCCATGCCGGCAATGTTAACGGTTATGGATTCGGGAATTTCAGCGGGCAGGCAGGATATTTCCAGTTCCCTCTTGAGTTGTTGCAATACCCCCTCTGTAACTTCACCCACCAGTACAACCGGTATGGCCGTATTAATCCTTTCACTCAGGTTAACCTGTTGAAAGTCGGCGTGAACAACCTCCCGCCGCACCGGGTTGTACTGAATGTCCTTAAGCATAACGGTATAGGCTCCCCCGTCACCGGTGACCTGGAAATTGATCAGCGTATTGCGGCCGGCGCCTGACGACAGTATCTTCTCCACTTGTCTGGCGTCTACTGCCACCGGGATGCTGCCCAGTTCCCTGCCGTAAACCACAGCAGGGATCATTCCCTTTTCCTGCAGCTCATGGCGGTAGCCTTTACCCCTCCCACTGCGCATTTCGGCACTAATGCCATAATCGGACATAGAAAAACCTCCCCCCAAAAAGTACCGTTTGTTTCCTTTAGTATTCCCTTTTTCTGGTCATATATATCATCGCTCCAGCATAGCAATATTATGAAATGAATGTAAGGGGGGTCAATATATGCGCAAAAGCAAGCAGTTTATGTCCATGCCGGTGATCAGCCTGGCTGAAGGCCAGCAAGTCGGCTCCATTAAGGGATTGGTGGTAAACCCAGCTAAAAAAGCAGTGGCCGCCCTGATTATAGAACAGAAGGGCTGGTTCAAGGATTTAAAATTCATTCCCTTCAGCAAAGTCCGCAGCATCGGGGATGATGCTCTTACCATAGACCGCAGGTCAAATGCGGAAAAGGGCGTCAGCCTGCCTGAAATCATGGAACTTCTGAATGAAAATCACGAAATCGCCGGCTCGAAATTGATTGCCGAAAACGGCACTGCTCTGGGCAACGTGGACGAATATTATGTAGACCTGGAAAGCGGCGACATAGTCGGCTTTGAATTCAGCGGCGGCCCTTTGAGTACCTGGATGAAGGGCAGCGCGTTCCTGGACATCAACCATGTCCGGACTGTCGGGAAAAAAGTGATTATCTGCAGCAACGACGCTCTGGAAAACATAATCAAAATGGACGGGGGCTTCCAGGAAAAAATCCGGGGATTACGGGAATCCACAGGCCAGTTTTGGACGACAACCGTTCAAAAAACCAGGGATCTGGGAAGTAGCTTGAACAAAACCCTGGACAAGGTAAAAAAGGAAAGAGAAGAAAAATGCTCCGGGGAACAGACCACCGAAAACGAAACATACCGTTCTTCGGAAGAAGACGAAAAACAAGGGGAACATTGCCACTGCTGCGGAGACAGTCTCAACGGAAAACATGGGGAGAAAGCTGAAAAAATATCGATTGATGCCCCCCCGCCGGCAAAAGATAGCGCGGGGCAGGAAACTATAGAAGACCTGCCGGCCTCAATAGTTACGGTAGCCCAGCAAACTGCGGAAAACCCGCCTTCGGAGGAGGCAGCGGGGTTAGGGAAGAAGACGCCGTACAGCCCCCGGACAAAACTGAAGTAAAATAGTTTTTATCCGCTGATACAGCACTGTTGATTGCAAACGAAAAAGGGACAGTTTGCTAAAACAAGGCAAACTGTCCCTTTTTCGTTTGAATCACATTGTTCTTTATTTGTCGTCAAAGAGCTTGCTGACGCTTAAGTCCTCATGAATCCTGATGATGGCCTCGCCCAGTAGCGGGGCTACGGAAAGAACCTTCATTTTGGGAATTATTTTTGAAGCGGGGACTACTATGGTATTGGTGACCAGTACTTCCTTGATGGGGGCTTCCTGGAGGCGACTCAAGGCAGGACCGCTAAGTACAGCGTGGGTACAGCAAATGTAGATATCCCCGGCTCCCCATTTTTTAAGTGCGAGGGCGCCCTGGTTAATTGTCCCGGCAGTATCAATGATGTCGTCAATCATGATTACCGTCTTACCCTGGATAGCCCCGATTATGTTCATCACCTCGGCCACGTTAGGCTCGGGCCTGCGTTTATCTATGATGGCGATGGGAGCACCGATGCGTTCTGCCATATCCCTGGCCCTGGTCACCCCGCCCAGGTCGGGGGATACAACCACTACGTTATCTAATTTATTCTGGAGGAAATACTGGGCCAATATGGGCACCCCCGGCAAGTGGTCCACCGGTATGTCAAAAAAACCCTGTATCTGGCCCGCATGCAGATCCATGGTGATTACCCTGCGGGCTCCGCTGGCAGTTAGCAGGTTGGCCACCAATTTGGCGGTAATAGGGTCCCGTGCCCTGGTTTTGCGGTCCTGCCTGGCATACCCGTAATAGGGTAAAACCGCTGTTATCCTCCTGGCCGAAGCCCTTCTTGCCGCATCTACCATTACCAGAAGTTCCATCAGGTGCTCGTTCACAGGCTGGCTGGTGGGCTGAATTATAAACACGTCAGCGCCACGGACGCTTTCATTAATTTTGACCTGTATTTCACCATCGGAAAAACGGGTAACCTTGGCCGCACCCACGGAAACACCTAAATAATTGGCTATTTCCTCTGCCAGTTGGGGATTGGCGTTACCGCTAAAAATTTTGAGCCTTTTTCGTGATGACATCTGCGTGTTACCTCCAGAAACAAAATGAGGGGAACGTACTCTTGTTACTTTAAAATGTTTATATCATGGGATCAAACAATCTTACATACACTTTATTCAATGATACAGGAACCGGTTAAGCAGGAATGCGGTTTATATCATTCTTTACCGGCCCGCATCCGTTTCTTCCAATCTAGTATATTCTGCTGGCGGCCCCTGGCCACCCCCAGGGCTCCGGGCGGGACATCTTTGGTTATGGTGGAGCCGGCCCCGGTTACAGCCCCCTCACCCACCCTGACCGGTGCCACCAGGTTGGTGTTGCTGCCTATAAAGGCATCGTCGCCGATAAGTGTAGGCCATTTATTTACCCCGTCATAATTGCAGGTAATGGTGCCGGCCCCGATATTGACCCCTATACCGAGAACCGCGTCCCCCACATAGCTGAGGTGGGGGACCTTGCTTCCGTCACCAATTTTAGCTTTTTTCAATTCCACGAAATCTCCCACTTTGACCTTCCTGCCCAGTTCACAACCCGGCCTGATGTAGGCATAGGGGCCTATAATGCAGCCATCGGCCACCTCGCTGCCATCCACCACTGAGTAGCGCACCGTTACATCACTGCCCAGCGTTGCATCGGTCAGGTGGGCGCCGGGACCCAGAAGGCACCTCTCCCCCGTACGGCAACCGCCTTCCAGGAAGGTATTGGGATATATGACACTGTCCCGGCCTATTTCCACCCCGCTGTCTACGTAGGTGGTTGAAGGATCCAAAACAGTTACCCCGGATAGCATAATCTTCTCCAGCATCCGCCTGCGCAACACTCTTTCGGCCTCCGCCATCTGGCAACGGTCATTAATGCCCATTATTTCCACGGCGTTGACTACGGGCAGAGCCCCCACCTTGTCTCCTGATCCTACATAGCTTTCGATTATATCCGTAAGGTAATATTCATGCTGAGCATTATCTGGAGTCAAGTCGGACAATGCCGCAAAAAGCCCCTTACTATTAAAGCAGTAAATGCCCGTGTTTATTTCTTTAACTGCCAGTTCCCCGGCATTCGCGTCCTTTTGTTCCACTATACGCATTACGTTGCCATTTTGGTCCCGGATTACCCTGCCGTACCCCCCCGGGTCCGGCAGCACTGCGGTAAGCACCGTGGCTCTGGCCCCGGTTTGCCCGTGGTAGGCCATCAATTCCTGCAGTGTTTGCGCGGTAATTAGCGGCGTGTCGCCACAAACCACCAGAATCTCGCCTTTAAAGTTTCGCAGGGAACTGGCGGCTTGCAGCAAGGCGTGGGCTGTTCCCAACTGGTTGTGCTGGAAGACCGTCTCCGCTCTCTCCCGAATTTCCCCGGCTACCAGCTCTCCGCCAAAACCCACTACGGCCACCATTCTATCTGCCCCGGCCCCTTCCACCGCATTTAGCACATGGTTGATCATGGGCAGTCCGCATACTTTATGTAAAACCTTGGGCAAATCTGATTTCATCCTGGTACCCTTGCCCGCGGCCAGCACCACCGCCGCCAGACTCATTAAAAAGTCCCCCTGTTCACAATATATATAAATTGGGGACATACCTCCGACCCCAAAGTTAAACCCCAAATAGAGGTGTGTCCCCTAACCTTAATTTTATTTTTTCCCGGCATTCTTTATTCAACCTTTATTTACCCGACAAAAAATATTTATTCAACAAAAAATGACGTTTTCCTCTGTCCCGGGTTATTTTTAGGTATTAAAAAATAAAAAGAGAGCTTTCGCTCCCTAAAATACACAATATATTATTTAAATGGCGGCCTCATAAGCCTGTAGTACTGCATTCTGAATAATTTCCCGGGCTGAGGAAGTGATGGGGTGCGCTATATCCCGAAATTCGCCATCAGGTGTTTTTCTGCTGGGCATAGCTACAAAAAGTCCGTTCTGGCCCTCCACAACTTTGACGTCGTGTATGACGAACATATCGTCAAGGGTTACCGAAACAATTGCCTTCATTTTGCCTTCCGCTAAGACTTTACGCACCCTAACATCGGTAACTACCATACTAATCCCCTCACCACCTTCCCAATAATTTCTCCGCTTTTGGTATTATTGGTTAATTTCTCCATTGCCGTAAAAAATCCTTCACTATACCAAAAAATTTAAAAAATAATTCAAAAAATTTATAATATTTCAGGATTGAGGTCTGCCACGGTCAAAGCATTTACAATTCGTTCCAGATGACCCCGGTTTTCCGTTTCCAGGTCCATCTCTACCTCGGCCTGCTTCAAGGGTACCTGAGGTCTGGTACGGTCGTGATTGATATATATTATGTTGGCCCGGTGCTCCGCCAAGAGGGATAAAACTTTAATCAGGCTACCGGGTCGATCCGGGAGTACCATCCTGATTTTTAGCCTCCGCCCGGATTTTACGAGGCCTCTTTCAATTATATTGGAAAGGACATTAACGTCAATGTTGCCTCCGCTGATTAAGGTGGCCACATTTAAACCTATTAGTTCCGGCAGACCCTTGATTACCGCCGCCAACCCGGTAGCGCCAGCCCCCTCAGCCATTACCTTGGAGCGTTCCAGCAGCATGAGCATAGTCATGGATATCTGCTCGTCATCCACCAGTAGTATGTCGTCCACATATTTATTAATTATTTCCATTGTCAGCCGTCCCGGTACCCGTACGCTGATGCCGTCCGCTATGGTGGCGGTGGCTGGCAGGTCTGCCGTACCTCCGTTTTTTTTGGCCAGGTATATGGCCGGAGCCCCCCGGGCCTGCACCCCTATGACTTTCACGGAAGGTTTCAGGGATTTCATCGTAAACGCCACCCCAGCCAGCAATCCTCCGCCGCCGGCTGGAACCACCACCGCCTCCAGACCTTCCAGTTGATCTATAATCTCCAGGGCAACGGTTCCCTGGCCCGCAATAATTTCAGGGTCATCAAAGCCGTGCACTAAAGCCGCCCCGGTTTCCGCCTGGATTTCCAGCGCCCGGCTATAGGCATTGTCATAGCCCTGCCCGTAAAGCACCACCTTCGCTCCGTATCCTTCCGTGGCAGCGATTTTGGACAGCGGTGCGCCCTCGGGCATAACGATCAGTGATTTGATCCCCGCCCGGGTGGCGGCATAGGACACCCCCTGGGCGTGATTGCCGGCTGAGGCGGCTATCACCCCCAGCTCTCCTGCCCCGCGGGGAAGCCCTGCAATTTTATTAAATGCGCCACGAATTTTGAATGACCCCGTCTTCTGCATATTCTCTAGTTTCAAATATACATTTGCCCCGGCCAGGCGGCTGAACAGTGCCGAATAGTCCAGGGGCGTGGTATATATGATGCCTTGTAGCCGCCGTCTGGCCGTGTACACCATGTCCAGGGTAATTAAATCCTCAGCCATGACCAACCCTCCAAAACACTATGATATAAGTGAGCCTTGGGTTCGGAAGGGGTTATTCCCCTACCAAACCTTTAGAGCGAACATAAAGGTATAGGAACACACCTCCATTTGGAGCCTGACTTTGGGGTCGGAGGAATGTCCCCACCTAAACAAGCTTTACAACCTGTTGATCCCCAACCTTCGAGGACGGGGTCTTATATGCTGTTAGCGAGATAATAGCCATTTAACAAAATTATATACATAATTTTACCATGAAATGTTTACTGCCTTCGGTGTCAGAAAACATAAATAACTGATATGGGGCAACCGTAATACTCTGTTCTTAAAATCATAGGTGGGTTAATACTCTTTATTCTCTCAAATTCACTATTAATGCTATCTACCTGGAAACCAGGCACGCAATTATTACCTTTTTTTAAAATAAATTCATCTTGTCAATTGGATAACTATTAAATATCTTCTACATAAATTTACATTTACCACTATTTTCAATTTTTTCTTCTAAAGTTTTAATCTGGAAAATAATTTTATCAACGATTTTTTTATCACATAGATCACCTTTTTCTATCATCATCCTAATATCATCAAGCATTTTTGAAACTACTATATTTGATTCCACACTTTTAGCTTTTTTCTTTACTTCTTTGTATTGTTCTTCAAGTGGGAGTAAAATACTTACAAAGATAAACATTGCTATAAGGATATTTACAAACCTCTTAATTATTGAAATTCTCCATAAAATAAAAACCAACAGAGTTATCTGTAGGAACGATTGCCTATTTATATTATTTAATAACTCGACTTTTGCAGCATGAAAGATGAGTCACTAAAAAAACCTCGCGATCTCTTCACGAGGTTTTTTGTAGTATAATATTTTTTGTCAATTAATTAAATAGAACATATTATTTTCTATGCATATCGTTATGGTGACCTTGAAGATGGTTCTGCGCATCTCTGAACCCAGTCTCCTTATGAGAGCGCCATTCTGCTTCTTTGTACCATTCCCGGAGTTGACCGCACTTCTGCCATCACGATCATCTCTGAGATTGGTACCGATATGTCTCATTTCTCGTCTTCAAAGCG
>LADO01000006.1 GCA_000961595.1 Peptococcaceae bacterium BRH_c4b | reverse complement strand
CGGGCCACAGCGGGCTGGGGGTGGCGGGAGCCGAAAGCGTTGTGTAAGTGCTGGCAAACCGGGTAAAGGCCGTGCCGTCGGGGGCCCAGAAAGTGTTGTAGGCTCCTCCAACCACGTTGGGCCTGCTAACATAATCAGTGTGTACCAGTGCCATTATGTTTCCATCCTTTCATAATAATGATAAGTAATTTAGGAATACATCACTGGTACAATGTATAAAAACAAACCATAAATTGACACATAAGCCAAAAAATGATCTGATTTTCTTTGTGGAAGCAAACAAAACCGGCGGATAGTATGCCTGCCGCTATCCGCCGTAATAATACTCCTTTTCCCAAACAGGCAGTTTATTCAGTTCAGCCGCAAACAATTTGCTCATGTCCTCCAACATCAGTTACCCATTTGCTGTGACAAGGCTTAACACGTCCATTCGTAACATAATCCCCGCTGTGTTGGTAGCCGCCGCTGCGGCGCCCGGCGCATAGTTGGACACTTTACCCCGGAAGTCTATATCGATGTCTTCACCGGTAAGAACAGCGCCGTTGAACACATCAGTCAAATAATAGATGTAAACGTTTTGCCAGCCGAAGGGTTGGGAAAACGGTACCGGGGTGTTAATAGGCAGCGGATTGTCGCTCAGGGTAAATATCTGGGTTAGAGTAGCTGTGGTCACACTTCTCCTGAACTGTACTTCAATGTTAAAGGCATTGTCCGCCATCACGTAAACCACCGCATCAACTGTTGCACCAATGCCCAGGGTGGTGTTAAATACCACCGGATCCACCAGTTCAAACTGCAGGATCACGCCGGCGGAAAAGTCTGTGGCGGGTGGACTTGCCCGCCAGATAAACTGGGCCAGGTCTGCTGCGGGGGCGGCAGGTGCGGGCCACAGCGGGCTGGGGGTGGCGGGAGCCGAAAGCGTTGTGTAAGTGCTGGCAAACCGGGTAAAGGCCGTGCCGTCGGGGGCCCAGAAAGTGTTGTAGGCTCCTCCAACCACGTTGGGCCTGCTAACATAATCAGTGTGTACCAGTGCCATTATGTTTCCATCCTTTCATATAATGATAAGTAATTTGGGAATACGTTACTGGTATACCATATGAAAACATACCATAAATTGACACCTTGACCAAAAAATCTACCTGATTTTCCTTGTATAGCGGTTAAGGGACACACCTTTCAATGTTTGACTAATTCCTTGCTTCTTAACAAAATCGGGAAGGAATGTCCCCAATTAATGAACATAAAACGGCGGATAGTGTGCCGGACACTATCCGCCGTAATGATACTCCTCTTCCCAAACGGGCAGTTGATTCAACTCAGCCGCAAACAATTTGCTCATGTCCTCTGACATCAATATGCCCAGTCCGTTGTGCTTCATTGATTTAAGGAAACTGATCCGGCAACTGGTTTGCTGCAAAAAATCCTCTACAGCGGTCAGCACACCGTTCTTATCCCCGTATTCAAACGCCGCGTTATTGTAAATCAGGTTGTAGCCTCCCGACTCCAGAAGCTCCGACCTCCCCGGTTCCATTCCTTTTTTGGCGTAAGGCTTTCTGTACTCCGGCGGAATTAAATCCGGATAATAATACAAATCCCTTCTTCCGTACGGCCAGGCGATATCATGCACAAAAACTACAGGGAACTCACCCCTGACTTCCGCATTTTCTTCAACAATTTTTAATTCATTATAAACAGTATACCAGTTGTGGTCCCCGTCAATCAAAACGGCGTCATAATCTTTTATCCCGGTCAGGGCGTCGAGGCTGAAGCCGATATGCATCTTAAATGCTTCCCCGTACCTTTGCCTGAATCCGTCGACATCAAACTGGGGGACCGGATCTATCACATGCAGCACGCCATTTTTGGATTTGCAGTAGGCAAGTAATTTCAATGTGTTAGTACCGTGCTCGGCCCCGATCTCAACAATATTTACTATATTTGTCACGGTCAGCAGAGGCATTATAATTTCTTCCCCAAAGCGATTCATTACCATCTACTCCCATATTAATTATTTAGCAATCCCTCCGTCGTTATATCCACCGTTATACCAAAGCACACCCTTTAAATATTTCGGCCGGCCCCTCACAAAATGTTTGCTGGTATAAATTATTAGCGTAACCCATATTTTGCCACAACATTTATGGCTTCCGCATATGTAAATCTTATAGCCGATAATATGCAATTTATTAAAGGAGTGTCCGGCATGCTGAGTTTATCGGGGAAGATTGAAAATATATGGGCTAATTGTCACCCTAATCATTCAATGCATATCATACATAAAGTCCACTAAGCGGAGGGCTTCCATTTGAAGTTTCTTTTTGTCAACGGTCCGCCCATTATAAAATACGGCCTGGCGGCAGGGCTGGCCGAAGCCGGGGAAGACATCGCCATCATTGAAGTGCCGGGAAATACAGAAATGAACCCCGGATATTTCCGGGAACAGCTGATAATTCACCGGCCAGACTTTGTTGTTGTAGAAGGAACAGCAATATTAAAACCCTACCAGGTTCTTTTCCCGGTTTTGCAGGAGTTCAATGTACCCCTGCTTTTCTGGGCCATTGACGACCCGGTGGAGTTTAAAAACTTCTCCCTACACCTGGCCCGCAAGGCTAAATATGTGTTTACCACAGACATTGACTGCGTACCCCTTTACCTCCGGCATGGAATTCGGGCGGCGCACATACAATTCGCCTGTCTGCCGTCATTCCATAAAAAAGTCGCGCCTGACGACAGTTTAAGGCACGACCTGGTATTTGTAGGCAACAACTACCACAAATACACCGCCCGGACAAAGGGACTGGATACTGTCCTCAGGCCCCTGCTAAACGGCAACTACAATATCAAGGTATATGGAAACCAGTGGTGGGTGGACGGTAGAAGGCCCTTCAGCCTGGACCGTCACTTTTATGGCGGCTACCTGTCCTACGAGCGCCTTCCCGCAGCCTATTCCTCAGCCAAGATCGTTCTTGGCCTGCACTCGGTAGACAGTTCTGCCACCATGATGAGTATGCGCACATTCGAAGCCCTGGGCTGCAACGCCTTTCACATTACACAGTGGACCCCGGCCATAGAAAACATGTTTACCAACCATAAACATCTGGTGTGGAGCAAATCCGCTGAAGAAACCGTGGATCTTGTTAAATATTACCTCGGGAGGGATTATTTACGGGAAAAGATCGCCCGGTCCGGGCAGGAAGAAGTCTACCAAAAACACACCTATCTGCTCAGGGCAAAGGAAATACTTCAAAAAATTATTCAATTCAAGAACCGTCCCCAAATTGAAAGACGTCCCCAAATTGACAGATGAGGATTTTTTAATGAAACTGCGAGTTCTTTTTCAAACCAGACCTGATTATCTGAAAAATTTGGCCGGTGACAGCATACAACTGTTAAAGACAAAAGAATACCTGGAAAAACTGGGCGTTACAGTGGATGTTTCTACTTCTGTCACCAGCCTTGCCAACTATGACATAATTCATCTGTTCAATACCACCAGAGTAAAGGAGGCCTATTATTATTACCATAATGCCAAAAAACAGAATAAGCCCGTGGCGGTTTCCACCATATACTGGGACTTTGCCGAATTCTGCCATTCTCCGGGTAGCCCCCAAAATCTATATAACAACTGGGTTAACTCCCAGGCCATGCGTAAAACTATTTTCCGCAACGCGGACCTGCTTTTACCCAACTCTAAAGCAGAGGCGGATTTAATCGGGCGGCAAACTCAGGGCGCGGCTCCCTGCCATATTGTGCCCAACGGGGTGGACCTGTTGTTTGCCCGGGGCGACCCAAACGAGTTCTACAGGCAACATGGTATAAAAGACTTTGTATTATGCGTAGGTAGAATCAGCCCCCGTAAAAACCAGTTAGCCCTGGCTAAAGCATTGCAGGACACCGGCCTGACTCTGGTGCTGGCCGGACCGGTAAATGACCGGGAGTACGCTGAAAAATGCAGAATGGCTTACCCCGGGTTAATTATGTTGAGCCACTTGGAACACCACCAGCTGCCGGGTCTGTATGCCGCCGCAAGGGTACATGTTCTGCCCAGTTGGTTTGAAACGCCCGGACTGGCCAGCCTGGAAGCAGGTCTGGCCGGCTGCAGGCTGGTAAGCACCGACCGCGGCTGCGCCACCGAATATTTTGGCCGGATGGCCTGCTACTGCAACCCCGACAGCGAGGAATCAATACGAAATGCCGTAATTAAGGCGCTAAAGATATCAGACAGCGAACTGATCGCCTTAACATCCCATATTAACCATAATTTTCTATGGGAGAAAGCCGCTCTGGAAACTTTAAACGGATATGAAAAAATTTTATCTGATACGGCAAAATCTTCAACGGTCAAGTAACAATTTCACTTTCCACACATAAAATGTAATAAAAAACCACCCGAAAGGACGCGATTGAATCATACAACCGGCCAGCTAATTACCCTACGAGGGTATAAAAATAAAACTAAATAAAAAAGGAGGCACATTTAATGTTAGTTGGATTTCGTGCCTACGTTGCCGATCCGAACGATAATTCCGTAGCAGTGCTCAATTCTTTAAGCGGCACCATACTTACCAGGATAGCCACCGGAACCGGCCCTCTCAGCGTGCAACTAATGCCCAACGCAGCGAAGGTATATGTTACCAACTTCGGTACCAATACCGTAACTGTCATTGACGCCAGTACCAACATTCCCGAAGCGACAATAACAGTGGGCAGCGCACCCGCTGGTGTAGTTTTCAACTCCATCAGCACCAGGGCTTATGTAACCAACTCCGGAAGCAACACGGTGTCCGTAATCAACACCGCTACCAATGCGGTGGTGGCCACCGTCAACGTGGGTAATACTCCTATAGGAGTGGCAATTTCACCGGATGACATGCTTGTATATGTGGCCAACAGCGGCGACGGCACAGTTACCGTGATTAATGCCAACACCAACACCGTGTTGGGCGCACCCATAGCGGTGGGAACCACCCCCAGATTTCTTAGCGTGGCCCCGGATGGAAAGGTATGGGTGCCAAATCTTAACAGTAACAGTGTTTCTGTCATCGACCCCAATACCAATACCGTAATCGCAACAGTATCGGTGTTGCCGGGGTTAAATCCAAACGCTGTTAAAGTCAATCCCGCCGGTACATTTGCCTACGTCGTCAACAGTGGTTCCAACGACGTGACGGTAATAAGCGCACTCAGCTATACTGTAATCGTCCCCAGCATCCCCGTGGGCATAACACCGGACAGTATTGATTTCGACACAAATCCCGAGGTCAGCGTGGTAAGGGCTTTCGTGACCAATTTCGGCAGCAACTCCATCTCTATTATTAATACAGCCACCAATACCGTCATAGCCACACTCAACAACATTGCCATTGCAGGAGGCCCCAGGGGTATTGATATCGGGCGCCTCGGAGCAATAGAAAGCCCCAGTGAACCCATCGATCTGCTCGACCCCTACGTGTTGGAAGAAATAAGGGAATCCGTCTGCATCATCGTGGATAAAGTTTATACCAGCTGCCAGCAAAGGGAATGCTTCCCGGAAATTAATATACCTCTTACCGGCACCGGACCCTTTATATTCCAGGACATTAAATTCTTTAACGGCACCATTGTTCCCGGGAGTCTGCAGATAACCCCCATTGCCAACAGGCCTAACTTCTTCCGGGTTATGTTGACCATATCCATAGCCTTCACCGCAACATTACTGGATACCGGCACAGGCAAAACCATTACCATTAGCGGCACCTTGCCCGATATTCAAAAGGACATCGTGTTGTTCATACCGCCGGCCAGGGATGAAGTGGACCTCAATATTATTACTGAAACCCGTTCTGAGCTCCTGTGCACACCTACCGTGTTCGACTGCTGCCTGGCCATTCAGGTGGGGGTATTCCTGGTGCTTAAGGTTGTGGGCAAAGTACAGTTGCTGGTCCCGGCCTTCGGTTTCTGCCCGGAACCCGCTCCCTGCGAAGCGTTTGCGGAGCAAAAAGTGGATGTGTGCGCAACCTTCTTCAACCCGGTCAAAACACCTTTCCCAACAGATTTCTTCCCGCCGCAACTGGAAGATCTGTAAAAACCTAAAACTGCTGCCGCTGCCACAGGCAGCAAAAAAGAAGATATCACCCCGCTCAAGGGGTGATATCTTTATTAGTTAAAAATTCTCTTTAACAAACCTGCATTTCTTTGCCTAGCCAGTTCCTCCTGAATCATCTTTTGTTCTTTTTCCACCCTGGTCAACTGCTCCTGCAGTTCTTTATATTTTGACTCCAGCAAGGCTATGCTCTTGGCGCTTTCCCCCTGTTTGACCTGTACGGATTTGACCTGGGTCAGTAAAAGCTTGCCCTGTTCTTTTAATTCCAGCATGCCAGCGAATATTTCTTTTATTTGGCCTTCCCTGGTCCTGGACTGCTCCTGACGGTACAGAGACTGTTCCTCCCTGGTCTTCTCATGCTCTTCACGAAGGCCCTCCAGCAGCTTTTGCAAAGATAACTGCTCGGATATAATGCCTCCCAATTCCTTTTTCAACTTATCCTGCTCCGTTTTTACCTCCGCCCGCAGCTTAGTACCGCTTTCCTGGAAGCCTTTAAGCTGCTGGCTCTCTTTTTTCTGCTCCTCCGCTATCCGGCTCAACTCCTTTTCCAGGCCGGCGCCAGCGCCGGTAAGCTGCTGCAGCAGTTCTTGCTGCTGCACAAAATCCTGCCTTAACAGCCTCATTTCACCAAATAGTTCTTCCCGGGCTTTTTCATGGTCTGTTTGCCCTTCCTGAAGCATCAAAATCATTTTTCTCGCATCAGCCTGCATCGTATACATTTCTGCCTGTTCCTGCAGATATTGCTCAAGTCTGGCGCCCAGCGCATCTATTTCCTCCCTGTGTTGGTATAGTTCCTCCTGAAATACCTGATGACTGCTATCAACACGCTGGAAAAAATGATCTACCTTTTCGCCATGGCCAACTATCTGTCCGGCAAGCTCTTCTACTTTACCCTGGGTGCCGGCCAGAAGCCCGCTCAATTCTTCTGTTTTATCGCGATTATCCACCATGCTGCCGTCCAGAACAGCCAATTTTTCATTTATTTCGCTTTCAACCAGCTCCCTTGATTTAACAATCTCGTCAATATGGGATTCTATTTGCTTTTGCCCCGCAAATAGTTCGTCAACCATCCCTTTCATTGCACTATGCTCTTTTTTTAGCTGTTTAAATATATCTTTTATACTTTCCTCAATGTGTGGAATATTATTTAATACATTTACCCTGTCGTCGATTTCGCTCTGACAGTTCCTTACCGCTTTTAATTCCGCCTTCATTGATTCGAGCACTTCACTTTCGCTGAAGGCAGTTTGTATTTTCTCCGCCACTTGCGTGATGATCTCTTCATAGCGCAGGTGCAGGCGCTCAACAGAATCGTTTACCGCCCCCAGCCCCTGATCCAGCCCAGCCATTTTGCTCTCCATCTCTTCTACCGTGGTGCAAATCAGCTGGTCGTCAAGCTTTAAATCTTCCAGGCTTGTTTTAATACTCTCGTTTTCCCGGATTAATCTAGAAACATCATCTTCCTCATCATCCCGGTGGCCGTTTTCAGCCACCTCTTCAGCAAACCCTTCAGGCTGGCTTTCCTCTACTCCAGTTACCTGTCCGGCTACACCCTCATCCCCAGTGCCCGGACATTGGCATGCTACCTCCTCTTCCTGCCCTGCGGCAGCGTTGTCCTGTACTGCAGGCGGGATTATCTTTTCCGTTTCCGGCGCCGCAGGCGGATAATAATTGCCGGTCACCATTTCCGGCGCCACCGGAGGCGGAAACAGTTGCTTATCCTCATCAAGAAACATTTGTACTACGCTGCCGGATGTTCCAGGAACAAGTGGTATATTTGTTCTTCCCACATCCGTCAAAGAATTGCTTCTAAAAGTTATTAGTACAGGTCGGCCGGCCATATCCACGGAGGCGGACCTGCTCCAACCGCTGCCCCAGTCATGTGAAACGCTATACATAAATTGAGTCTGTTCCCGCCATAAGGCGAACAAATTGTTATCACGGTAGGAAAGCATGGGCCTGGAGGTGCCGTTAAAGGAATTGGAAATAGTCACCATGTTTTCCCATGGATTATTATGTTTGGTAATTTCCTTGCGCCTGCGATATGTTATATTTGGCCTGTTTTCTGCGCCTGAGACACCGCTGGCGATAACATGAAAGGTATCTTTTCGGTCCACAAGGCCGAAAACCTCCAGTGTATTGTCCGGCATTTGAGATATAGTTTCGGTATGACCCCATAAATCAAAATTTTTATTAAATTTTTTATAATAGGGCTCGACATTTCTGCCGCCCACCGCACTGGTGTAAATAAAGTGAATGTTCTCCTGGCTGTCTTTGTCCACGCTAAAGGGAGCTATATTTTTGCCTGATATTATTTCGCCAATATGCTGCTCCTTCCATTCCTTCCCGTTCCAGAAGGAATGCATGATCGCCCAAACAAAGGCATTCATCATGCTGGAGGTTAGCAAAAATATGTGCACCCTTTTTGAAGTCAGCATCAGTGTCAGGTATCTCAAATATTGTGCCTTTGTGTCAAACTCGGCCAGCACAGTGCTGTTCCAGTTCCGGCCGGGGTAGCCTATGTAATATTTTAATTCACCACTTTTTAATATACATGCCAAATGCAAATTGTCCGAGGCATCGATAATAGCGCTGTAATCAATCACAGGCGTGCCAACCAGCGTTTCTGGTGCAGGAGGAAACTGGTAGCCGGCAGTAAAAATCCTGTATCTCAATAAATTGTTTTCTAGAAATATATCCCATATATCCCCTGCTCTGGTCTTGAGCAACCAGTGTTGCCCCCTGACAATGGACATGCCCGAGCTCCCTCCTCGTCCTATTGTTGGGGACATTCCCTGAAGGGGTGTGTCCCCTTTCCTTGTTATATCTCTAAATAATATGAAGCGTTACCATTAAATAGTACAAAACATTATAAAAAATTAACTAATCCGACACATTTACGAGCGTACAGATGTATAGATATATTATTAAGCATAGGGTAGTAGGGGGTTTTGTTTTGCTTTGATTGAAGGGGTAAAGGTAAAAACACTGGTCAAGTATCCCGATGACCGGGGCTTTTTCGCGGAAATATTAAGGGATGATGACGGATTGCTAACCCGCTTCGGCCAGGCATCTATTTCCAAATCTTATCCGGGAGTGATTAAAGCCTTTCACTATCACCAATTCCAGGAAGATTTGTGGTTTTTTCCGGTAGGCAACGCCCAGGTAGTGCTTCATGATTTAAGGCATGATTCACCTACCTATAAAAAAACAAATGTTTTTTATATGGGTGAGGATAATCCGGTTTTATTGCTGATACCAATAATGGTTGCCCACGGATACCGGGTGCTGGGTAATCTGCCGGCAGTGATAATTTATTTCACCACACAGTCCTACCAACCGGGCAACCCAGACGAACATAGAATACCGTGGGACGACTCCTCCATCGGGTTTGATTGGTCTACCCAAAATAGATGATACTAAAACCGGTTGCCGGAACAGGTAAAAAGAAAAAGAGCCCGCAGGCTCCAAGAGTTTAACATGAATCGAACAACATTTTTATACAGGCGACTGTATAACTGTTTAGCTGGCCAGGTATTTATCACTATGTCTGTGAAATATTGACCCTGTTCGCAGGGCAGACATTTGACACGCAGAGGGGAAGGGCGGTGCAGTTGGACGGCAGCACTACCTCTTCGCGGGTTACTATTTTGGCCACTGTAAACACGCACTTCATAATCACAACAGGCTCCACCACACCGGTGGTCGGATTGAGCACCAGCACCAGGCAGGTGCTGGTCCCTTCATCAATTTCCACAGTTTCCCTGATGAAATCTGTGGGCAAAACGCCATTGGCCACCTGCTCCTCCTGGAAGGCCAGGGATACATCCACACAGGCAAGAACATTGCCGGCATCGGCATTTTTGATCAGCAAGGCACCGCGTACCCAGCCGCAGTTTATAATCTTGTTCTTGAGCAGTGTGGGTCTGAAAACTATTTTGTCCAACTGGCAGCACACTTCAAATTGCACCGGAATTGCCACGCCGCCGATAACTACCGTAGCGTTGCCGAAACTGTCTACCACAATGCCCAGACCGGTAAGTGCGTTTATGGCCGCTACGGTCAGTTGGGCCTCCGCCACTTTTTGTACACAGTCGTTAAACACTAGGCAGTTGTGAAAAGATATACCCATGTTTTTTCCTCCCCTAAGTTAAATATTTGGTTTGCTTTGCCTGATAATCCAGCACTGCCCTGCCATTGCAATAATTGTCACTGTCCTATGGTAAATAATATGTAAACAGCCATATTTTTGTTACATCCCAAAGGTTGAACAATAAAAAAAGAAACAAAAGGGGTCAGGCTTGCATTATTGCACTTCTTTAAAAGAAGTGCAATAATGCAAGCCTGACCCCCCCCGAGTTTAAGCCTACCTCACCGGGTATCTGCTGCTGTTCTGGACCGCCGCTTCTTCCGCAAATTCGGCATCTCTTCCTGCAGGTACGGCTGCCGGGACCCCTTCCCCTTTTTCCAATGCCGCTTGTGCCTTGGTGCTTAAATAGGGATCGTTCTCCCACCAGTTGATACCTATTTCCCTGGCTTTATCCACCGAAGATATGAGCAGCCTTATTTTTATGGTTAATAATTCCACATCCGCCAGTGAAATTTTTATGTCCCCTGCTACTACCAGCCCTTTGTCCAGGACTCTTTCCAATATTTCGGCAAGGTTGGTGCTTCTGGTGGCATGTTGCACGGTATTACCCCCTTAAAGGAGGTCTCCCAACGGGCCGAGGTTAAGGTTCAGTTCTTCCCCTTCCAAACCAAAAGCCCGCTTCAGTTCCTCCATTTTTTCTTCCAGCCTCAACATGGTTAGCCCCACCCTTTCAATTTCTTCATCCGTGAGGGTGCCCCGTTCTATTCTTCTCAGCGCCTGTTTTTCCATCAATCGCCTGAGCAGTTCAATCAGTGTCAGTACTAATTTGGCCAGACCCTGCTCCACCTTTTCCGGATCGGCATGTATCCGCTGCGCCCCGGCGGGGTTCCTGCCGGACATTTCGGCCTCAAAATCCTCAATTTCTTCCTCGCGGCAAACCAGATTCTCCATGGAACATCCCTCCGGCTAGCAAACTCTCATTAAGGCCGGTCAAAAACAAGCATGGCGCGAAAGGCGAAGCCGGACAGCGCGGAGCGTACTAGTGGTACGTGAGCACTGGACGGCGAGCCTGACAAAGCCAGGCGCAGTTTTTCAACGGCCTTAGCTGCATTTTATTGAAACAAAGCTATATAGCGGCCATGGGCCGGTGAGAAGAAATTTATAACCGGCGTATTTCTCACGGACGGCCAGGAAATTTTGCCCGAAATCCCCGGCATTTTCCTTTTTAATCATGAAGGAGCCATGATAGAAAATACCCGGAGTCGGCAACACCCTTTTGATATTCTTTTCCGCCCCCCGGGCCAGCAGCCCGTGTATTTCCTCCGCCGGTCCGCCGGCGGCTTCCTTGAGGCATTGCCCGATTAGATGCTCTTTCCTTTTTTGCAATAAAAATGCGGTTCCCGGCCGGTCCGGCGAATCATCCCCCCGGCATGCGGACAACACCTTCCGGCTGCATTTTTCCCTTTCTCTCCCGGCATCCCACAGGGCTTTAACCGTCATTTCAACCGCGCCCCGGACTTCTTGCAGAGAGGATTCAAACAACCGGTAATTTCTGGTCAGCAACCCTTCCACATCGCTTTGGCCTGCCAGCAGAGTGCCGAATTTCACGGGCAGGAGAACGTGTCTTGCAGCGATGTTCTTCAGCACTTCCCCGTGGGCAAGCACGTTATTGTCGTCAACACGCGCCATAGCACCACTGCCCGGGGACACCAGCGCTCCTATATTAACGCAGGCCACGGTAAAAACATCCCTGCCGGCGCAGGTAAAATTTAGCGGTCCGGGGGTGTCAATGATACCATAAAGGTACAGCATTATATCTCACCATCTCCCGGCGGGTAAAATTTGTCTAAAGAAGCCAGCACCACCCTCAGGCCCATATAGACAAGATCTATATCCGCTACGGAGATAATAATGTCGCCGGAAATAACCACCCCTTTGTCCAGTATTAAATCCAGCAGTTCAAGCAAAGTTACGTTTTTCTCCCGTGTCAGGCTATTCAGATCCATCACTCCCGGCAGCTCCCGAAAAATTGTACGGTGGCCAGGGGCCGGTAACGGAAAAGAAGAATGAGGATGAAATGTTATCCTGTAGTTCCCTGACTGCCGACATGAAATCCTCCCTACTGTGGTTATCCACCAGGTAGGCCGCATTGAGTATCATTTCCGCCTCCTCTCCGGTGATTCCCTTGTCCAGGAGTTTATTCAGCCTGGCATCGCAGGAAAACCCATACAGCCTCTGGTGACAGAAGGAACAAATTTTTTCCATTTCATTGTCACATTCAATCAGCATACTATCTTCCAGTTTTTTCTTCATCATAAAGGCGATCCCCGACGAAGCTCCTCCGGAAGCCTTTTCCACCATATCCTTGATCATAGGATTATATGTTTTTATTTCCTGTTCCAGTTTATTCCTATGGCAGTAAATCTTTAATCCCCATTCCTGGCGGCCCCGTAAAAAATCCAGTGCCTTTTTCATGAAATCCCTTTGCTCCCGCAGCATCTCCACTACTCTTGCGGGTGTACTGAACACAGAGCCGAATTTCATGGGAATGACCGGGTGGTCCACTGATTTCAAAACAAATTCTATAACTTCCTGGTGCAGTCTGGCCTTCTCCTCCAGCCAGCCTACATCCCCCAGCTTTTCCTCGATAACTTCCTCACTGAATTCATCAGGAGAGCACTCCCCCACCACGGCGCAAAAATGCTTGCCTTCGGAAAAAACCACGTTAAGCGCGGCAGCATGCCCGGACAGCATACCGGCCAGGGTTTCCCCGGCCCGGCCGTCGGTGACGCAGTACAGATAATATAACACAGCGTCCCCGGGCTCCCCGTCGGACACGGGGCTAACCCCGCCGGGCACGGAGTTGACTATGTTGCTTGAAAACTTCTCCTCCAGGGCTTGGGTCAGACTGCATCTGAAAGCTTCGGACATGGCTTCCCTGAATTCGTTTTTCAGCCTGGTATCGATCTCACCGGTTACCTCCACCCAGGCTTCTTCCACCAGTTCCCTGGCCCTGGATAGAAAATATGGCCTGATACTTTCCCAGAAATGTTCAGGTAGTATCATACCGGTCATCCTCCACATCTTCATCTTCTTCGTCGTCGTGTTCTTCTTCTGCCAACTTTCTTTCCCTGGCCGCCCTCAGTCTCCCTATCAGCTGTTCCTCCCGGGCGTCGTATTCCTCCGGGCTGATATCCCCCAGTTCAAAAGCCTGCCGCAGTTCCAGCAACTCTCTTTGGAGCTTCCCCACATCGTATAATTCTGCATCCACACGCCGGGTAATCTCTTCAAACACCCACAATAAACCTTTGAAAGGAGACACGAATATTTTTCCCAGTACCATAATTTCCACCACCAAAAACACTTGTCAAATGTCAAATGTCAAAAGAAATCGAGGACCTAAGGACTTTAGACTTTAGACCTTCGACCTTAGACTGAGTAGTTAGTCAACATTTACTTCTACAAAATTATAAGGGGGCCAGGGTCCGGTATACTTAAAATCCAGGTGTTGGCTGTAAATTTCGTAATAACGGTTAACCGCCCCGTCGAATTGTTCTTCACTGGCCTTGTCGATCAGGAAAGAGGCATTAAAGACCATTCTTTCCCCTACAGTCTCATTAAGTCGCGCATCGCCGGCTTCCTTCCGCAGGCCTTCGTAAATTTTATCAATGTAATGTTGCCTTCTTTCATCCGCTATCTGTTGCAGTTTTTCTCCCAGCTCAATCATCAGGAGATACCCTTTCTCCGGGCCTATTTCCATAATTCTTTTTTTTAGATCTGTTACTTCACTGTTTGCCTCTCCCACTTCACTGACGAATGCTTCCCTGGTCCAGAAAACTTTCAGCCCCACTTCCATCTTATTGCGCACCCGCTCAAGATTGGTCATGATGGCCGGGTATATTTCTTCCATCAGTTTGTTTAAGGCCTGCAGATCCTTGCAGATTACCCCAAATCTGACCGGCACCACTTCCTGGCCGGACATCACCGTGCTAATGACATTCTGGTGACACATGGCGTTTTTCCCTATGGGGTCGTAATAACTTTCTGCGCTATCGCTAACCACAGCAGCCATGTCCTGGTAAGGCACGGTATATACAAGCTCACCTTCCTCCCCCATACCGATGCAGCCGAACTCTTGCTCAGAACCGTTTTTTATAAAGCAGTAAAGATATTTTCCCGTTGTTTCATTCATATTCCATCACCCCCCGGGGCATGCTTTGCACTTCATCAATGGCCTGAATAAAATTTGCCTCCTTAATGCAAAAAGCGTCCAAGTCACCCATGTCGTCCCCGTTTTGGCCGATGAAGTCCTCTATGGCTAAAAGGGCTGCCCTGCGGCACACGTATTCAATATCAGCCCCGCTTAATTCACCCGTATGCTCCGCCAGTAACTCAGATTTAACCTCCCGCCCAACGGGGCGGTCCCGCATGTGTATGCTAAACATCTCCTGCCTTGCCTGCCGGTCCGGCATGGATAATCCCAGCTTAACCTCAAACCGGCCAGATCGCAGTAAGGCCGGATCTATGGTATCTATCCGGTTGGTAGCAGCCATTACCACAACATTGTGCAAGCCCTCAATGCCGTCCATCTCGGTAAGCAACTGGCTGACCACCTTTTCCCCGGCAGCACCTCCCCCATACCCCCTCACGGGAGCCAGGGCATCAATTTCATCAAAAAAAATTATGCAAGGCGCCACCTGCCTGGCCCTTGTAAACAATTTCCGAATCTGTCTTTCCGACTCTCCCACCCACTTAGACATTAACTGCGGCCCTTTAATAGCAATGAAGTTAGCGTTAGCTTCATTGGCAACGGCCCTGGCCAGTAAAGTTTTGCCGGTTCCCGGGGGGCCGTAAAGGAGAATGCCCCGGGGCATTTTTGCCCCTGCCCAGGCAAAAAGCTCTGTGTATTTCAGCGGCCACTCTATAAACTGCTTTAATAGTTTCTTTTCCCTGTCCAGCCCTCCCACCTGCTCCCAACCCACCATCGGAATTTCCACAAGAAATTCCCTGGCTGCAGATGGTTCTATGTCCTTTAGGGCCTCGCTAAAATGTTTCATGCCCACCTTTAGCTCCGACCACCCGGCCCAGCCTGCCCTTGCCCGTTCCCGGGGTAATGTATCCCTGAGGCATCCCATAGCCGCTTCCTTACATAGCGAGCTGAGATCAGCACCCGTAAAACCGGCGGTTAGCCCTGCCAGAGCGCTTAAATCTACATCCCCGGCCAGAGGCATGCCCCTGGTGTGAATTTGCATGATTTCCCTCCGGCCTTTTTGATCAGGAACCCCTATAAATATTTCCCGGTCAAACCTCCCGGGCCGCCTGAGGGCAGGGTCAAGGGCGTTGGGAATATTGGTGGCCCCTATGACCACAATCTGTCCCCGCCCGGTCAGGCCGTCCATAAGGGCCAGTAACTGGGCCACCACTCTTTTTTCCACTTCCCCGGTGACCTCTTCCCTTTTGGGGGCAATGGCATCTATCTCGTCGATAAAAATAATGCTGGGGCTTTTTTGCTGCGCCCGCTCAAAAATTTCCCTGAGCTTGGCCTCACTTTCACCGTAATATTTATGAATGACTTCCGGCCCGCCAACATGAAAAAAAGCTGCCTCGGACTCCGAAGCAACGGCCCGGGCAATCAACGTTTTTCCCGTACCGGGAGGCCCGCTTAACAGTACACCCCTGGGAGGATCAATGCCCAGATGCCCAAAAATATGGGGATATTTCAGAGGCAGCTCTATAATCTCCCTGATTTTGGTGAGTTCTTTGCCCAGGCCTCCGATATCTTCATAGCGTATGGTCCGGCCCCGTCCCGTTCCCGGGGAAGCGGCATCCTTGACGGCTACCCCGGTGTCGGGTCCTACCAGCACTGTTCCCCCCGGCTCGGTATGAATTACCTTCATTTCTATTGTTTTGGAACCCCAGGTGGGAACTTGCACCCTGGTATTAACCAGAACCGGCAGCCCCTCCAGATATTTGCGTATATATGCGGTTTCCGGCCGGAAACCGGTATCCTCCTGTACAGCAACGATTATTTTTGAGGCTTCCTGGCAGGCGCCGGCCTTTTTAACCCGCACCCGGTCTCCCAACCCAACCCCGGCATTCTCCCTGGACAAACCGTCAAGCTGTATTATTTTTTTCCCCCTGTTTTCCCGGTGCTGTGGCATTAACCGCGCCACAGCCGTGTTTTTGCCGGTTATCGCCACAATATCACCGGTTTCTGCCTCCAGCCCGCAGATATCATCCGGGTCCAGGCGGGCAATACCCCTGCCCACGTCTTTATGAGCAGATTCCGCCACCACAAAATAACTTTCATCTGCCAAGGATTATTGCCCCGCTTTCTAGTCTAATGTCAAAAGTCAAAGGTCAAAGGTCTATTACTCCGTAGCTATTCTGTCTAAGTTCCAAAAGTCAAAAAACTTTAATCGGGCTTCAAGACTCTTCGACCGACTTTTGACTTTTGACTTTGGACTTTGGACCTTTGACTCATGCTTTTACTACGCCGCTTTATCCAGTGTGATTTTTAATATACCGTTACGTACAGAGTATTGAAGGGATTCCGGTTTCACCGGGCAGGGAAGGGGTACAGACTTAATTACTCCGGCCTCGCCCTTCTCCATAGCGATGTCCAGCATACTACCGGATATTTCTATATTTACCTGGTCCTCGGCGGCGCCTGGCATTTCCACCACTATTTGCACCGTGCTGCCCTCATCAAATATATCCATCACCGGCTCCCATGCTTCAACGGGCATTTTTTTCTCTTTTATTACCCTCCCGGCATCTATGGTCACCGGTTTTTCGGAGCGGGGGCTATCAGGCAGGCCACCCAGTTTAACGCTAAAGCCGTAAGAACCCTGAAAAACCTTTTTATCCCGGGGGAATTGAAAACTCCCTGTTTTGCTTTCCTCCGTTTTTTTCTCTTCATCCATTTTTTGCACCAGATCCACCAGATCGGTTATGCCTTTCAATACATCGTTCAATTTAAACCCTTCAAAAAAGTCTTTTTTCATGTGTAATAACACCATCCCGCATAACAAACATCTAAAGATGCCCTGTCACCCATTACTTATTCCTTTCCCCGGCTATTATCTCGCTAACAGCCTGTAAGACCCCGTCCTCCTCCGACTCCATAGCCAAGCCCTATATAGAGGTGTGTCCCCACACCTTTATGTTCGCTCTATGGATTCGCTTCCGAACCCAAGGCTCACTTATATTACGGTAGCCGTTGCGGGCCTGTTCTTTTCAATCCACCAGCCCACCCCCGGATTTTTCATCAGCGGGTGTTATGCCATCAGTCGTTCCTTCAACCGGCTGCTCAACTGATGTCCCATCATCCGCTCCCACCGGCAGTCTGGAGTTACTATCAACTTCCGCCCGGCTTATTTCCCGGGCAATTAAATCGGTCAGCTTCGAACTTTTCGCCGACAGTAAGGACCGGTTTTCTGAAAGCAGCACATCCGCATAAACATCCTGGTGGCTGACCGATCCGCCGGCCTTTTGCAATATCCTGGCTATTTTTATGCAACTTCTTACGGAAATATTACCGCCTTCACCAATTTTTTCTTTTATTCTCTGCAGCGTATCAACCAACTGAGCAGCTTGGGTTTCCTCCATACCGGACTGGGCTATGGTAACCGCTATTTTTGTATCCCTATCCATCTCTAGCATATCCATGGTAATAATCCTGTCATCCAAAGCCAGTTGGCTTTTATGAACCCCCGCGTACTCCCGGGGGTTACTGGTAAAGATTACCCTGAATTCCGGGTGCACCTCAAGGTATTGCCCCTTTTTTTGGTGCCCGGTGAGGCTCAGCATCCTTTCCTCCAGTACGGACAGTAAAAAATTATTTACCTCCGGCCTGGACCGGGTGTATTCATCATAAACAAGAGTATAGCCCTTGGTGCAGGCGGCCGTGAGCCTTCCTTCCGCCCAGCGCTGCTCCAGATCCTCTTCCAAGAGGTAAACGTTGTGCACAAAATTATCTACCATTTTTCTCTTGTGGTAGCCAAAGTTGCCGCCGATGAGGTCGGAGCCCATCATTTCCTCGTTCCCGTGGATAAACACCACAGGCCTGCCCAATCCCCTGGCCACGTAAAGCGCCAGGGAGGTCTTGCCGATACCGGACGGCCCGCTGAAGTTTATGGCAATTCCTGCTTTAAGGTAAGCAATGGCCTTGTCTTTAATGTTTTTAAAATATTCAGTCTCCACAAAGTCCGGCATTTTTACTTCAAAAACATGATTGTCGATCATCTTTCAGCCACCTTTTTATAGTATTGGGGACATTCCTCCGACCCTATAACCATACCCTAAAGAGAGGTGTGTCCCCTGACCTCCGTTGTTATGTATTAAAGGTATTATCCCTGGGCCTCATTGATTTTCTTTCAAAATCCAACACTTCGAAGTTCGAGGTTACCCCCACCTCATATATGGCCATCAAGTCGTCCCTGGCCCTTTTCCGCATGTATTCCACATCTTCGGCAACTTCAATCTGCACCCGCCAGAGATCATCCTCTTTTCTGATGCCAATCACGGTTCCCTGTTTATTCAGGGTGGTAGAAAAAAAATTCTGCACCGTGTCAATAACTCTCTCGATCATAAAAAAACCTCCGTTGCCCAAAACTTATTCCCAATAGCAGGCCCAGCATGCTATAAGCATCTGGGCCCGCTCATTACTGTAGCAGTATTTAACAAGCTCCTCCAACACCCGGAAATGTCTTGCTGCCTAAACAAATACGGTGTCTTCAACTTTGCCTAAGGGGTTGGGAATACTCTTGGCGTATTTTATTCAATATTCTCATGGTTTTATTCCAAATCATCTCTGCTTTTTTCCTGTCGCCCTCAAATGACTCCAGCATTTCCCGCACTTTCTCCAGGCGTCTTGCTCTGTCTTCCACCAGTAATATCCGGATGGATTCAGTTTCACTGATTCTTTCCCGCTGGAATCGCTCAAGAAGTTCTTCAATATTTTTTTCCAAATGACGCAAGTATTTTGACCTGTGCTTTTGCGATCGGATTAAATCTTGGCCCAATTCTTTAAAATTAGCTGACAAAGACATTAGTAATCCCCCCTTTACATAGATTGGGGACATTCCTTCGTGAAACTGTTAAGGCGTTAGAATTTTAGAAAACCAAGAAGGTGTGTCCCCCAACCTTATTTTTCGCGTTTATTTGGGACATACCAGTGGTATGTCCCAAATAACAATTTTTCCGGGGCTTCGGGCAGGCATGTCGGACAGGAAAGTTCTGCACGGTTTCATAAACCGGCAGAAAAATAAAATTAATCTTCACCGGGGATTTGGAACCAGTGTTAATTTTCAGACATGCATCTTCCACGACAACGCTTTAGGCCGCATGTTCATACAGTACGGGCTTAGTCAGGCCGACCGCTTCTGCGTACTTGAGCCATGTCTCAACGCTGGCAATAACAACCCTGGCCTCAATGGCCAACAGTTCAATTCCGACCAGCGAAACTCTGGCATACAAGTCAATAATAATACCTTTGGTAAGTATGCGGTCGATGACTTCCGCCAGGCTGGATGCGTCAACACTCTTACGTACCATGAAAAATATCACTCCTTTTTTTATTTCACATTCCGTATTCTACGCGACGCCACGTCCCCGGTAGCCCCCGACCGAAGAATCACGCGGCAGCGATAACACGGAATATTTTATAAGCATTTTTCCAATATCAATATATGGAGAATTGCTGGCGAAGGTTACTAAAAAAAAGGAAAGGAAAGCGGAACTATTTATATTTTGTTTATATATTATGTAGTAAAATGTCACTCTGCTCCTGTACTGGTGAAATACATACATGAACACCTGCGTGAAACCTTTAACCTCTGGTTTAAATCCTCCGGATATTGCTCTGAAGATAAATATATTCATGGTGTGTCTGTTTATGAATATATTCATGGGGTTAACTCGAAATTAGAAAAAATTTATCCATAAATTGGGGACATTCCTTCCCGACTTCATATACCGGTAAGAAATTTTGATAACACAGGAAGGTGTGTCCCCTAACCTTATTAAGGCTGGTGAACAAACATGAACACGGCAAATTTATTGTTACAAAGCAAGGAATGTCTTTTGGGAAACAGCCCCGACGCGAACGAAAACATACTGAATATGGTAAAAAACTGTTACAAAAAGATGGGCGACAGGAAGATTTTGCATAACGTTTCGTGGACCGTGCTGCTAAGCGGCTATCAGATTCAAAGCGCCCAAAAAATATGGCCCGACATAAAAAAGGCCATGCTTTGGTTCAGCCCAACACTTAACCGGCTTTTTCCGGGCTGGAGCAAATCAAGGCTGCCGCAAGCTTGCGACAATTCGAAGAAGGTGAAGGCACTGCTTGGCAATTCTGCTACCACTCTGGAATTAATTAAAAAACACGGAAGCCTGAGGGCTTGGCTGGATGCATCAGACAACATCCTGGAAGACTTGGTGGAGAATTTCAGCTACATTGGCAACAATAATGTCAGGTCTTTACTTGACAGCCTCGGTTTTCGAAATTTTCATGCCCAGCAGCATCAAATAGCCAACGTATTAACCAGATGGCGATTGCTTGAGCACAAAAATTCCCCGAATGCCATCTTTGAAATTATTAACCGCCAGTCCCGGGCGGAAGGGTATGAGCCCATAGAAGGATATGCCATACTCTATATGTTCAGCCAGACAATATGCGGGGAGACGCCCCTATGCACCCGATGCACGATCAAAAATTGCCCTGAAATAAACTAGCGGAAATAAGGAAAGGGGACACACCTTCTCAACATTTTCACGAAGGAATGTCCCCACAAACAAAAAACAGGCCGCTTTTATTTGAAAGCAACCTGTCAAAAAAACAATCCTATCCTTGTCTTTCGCTCTTCGTTACTTGCGTGTCCTGGTGGTGAAGTTAAAGGTAAAATCATTTGCTATGTCGTTGTTCTCCATATCTTTCACCGCCTGGGCGGGAACAGTGACGGTGTACCGGGTATTGAAGCCCAGTCTGGTGTTGGGAATTATGATCAGCTTGTCTTTTCTGACGTTTTTTCTAATGGCAACAGTATTCCCCTGGTCATCTTTCAGGATGATGCTATCGTAGGCCGCGCCTTGCTGAATTTTTTCACTGAAGGTTACAGTTATGTCCTTATTAACCGGCACTCCGGTGGCATCGTTAACCGGATTACTGCCGGTTAACGTGGGTGGGGTCTTGTCCCAGGTAGTGAACCTGAAGTTTTTTTCTCTGGACAGGTTGTTATCCGACCGTGTTTTCAGGGGCCTAAGGGGCACCCACGCTTTCGCTTGGGCCCCTTGCCAAGAAAGGCTAACACGGGCATTCTCCGTATCAAGGGTCTACGCTTCGCTCCGATGAACGGCCACTGGGTTTTCCTGCTATTGAGAAACTTTACTATGCCACCAGTTTAAAAATATGCTCGTATTCCACTGGCGACATATATCCAAGAGCAGAGTGCAGTCTTATGCGGTTATAAAAGACTTCAATATACTCAAAGATAGCCTGGCGAGCTTCTGCCCTTCTCCTGAAGCGGTTTCCATAAATCAATTCCCGCTTCAGTGTTCCAAAAAACGATTCCATACAAGCATTGTCATAACAGTTACCCTTGCGGCTCATGCTTGGTATCATTTCATAATCCTTTAATGCCCGTTGATATTCATTACTTGCATATTGAGTTCCACGGTCTGAGTGATGAATAAGACCTGCTGGTGAACGGTAACGCCAGACTGCTTGTCTTATGGCATCCAATGTTAGCTGACGGGTCATGGTGCTGTCCATGGCCCAGCCTACAATTTTACGCTGGAAAAGATCCTCAACTCCAGCAAGGTATAGCCACCCTTCATCAGTTGGGATATAGGTAATATCGGCTACCCATACCTTGTTTGGCCTATCTACAGTAAAGTTCTGATTAACCAGGTTTTCAGCAACCGGGTAATTATGTTTTGAGTTAGTTGTTGCTTTGTATTTTCTCTTAGACCGAGCGACAATGCCATTCTCCCGCATCAGGCGGGCTATCCGGTTTCTGCCGCAGGTAGTCCCTTCCTTGTTCAAAGCCTTTGTTAAAGTCATTTCATGGAAATTAATTAGAGCTTTGGCCTTATCTAATATATCCATTCCAACGATAGCATCAATTTCAAAGCCGTATTGCATTGCTCCTACATCTATTTTCATATTTTTTAACATAAAAGTGTCCAGGACGATTTTCTCTACATACTTTTCATATACGGATTCTATGCCGCCGACACCACGGACAATGTTCAGTTCATCAGCCGGCTCCGGTCCTAAACCCAAACTGATTGCTGTTTCGGTAAAAATAATGGTAGTGGCTGAGCCAGTATCAATCAGTACTTTAGACAGCTTCACATTTTTGATACCATTGATAAAACTCAATTTCTGTAAATGGAAGTCCATAATCGTAATATAGCTTCATCGTATCCCCCTGACACCAGTCCAGATTCTTTCTTTCACATTAAGCTCAGGACGTGAGGTGTGGACCACATAGTATTCCTTTTCCGGATGTAGTTTATGGAGCTGCACATACCGGCGCAAAGCCCCGTTGTTATCCCCTCAAACAATTCAACGATTTGGATGTTCTCTATAATCCGTTTGTCCCCTTCTGTATGAGCATCCACTGCCTCAATAATAATCCATTGTGGGGGATAGGTTTTCTTTGCATCTTCCCAACGCATATAAATCCTCCATTATTAATTGTTTGTAATACTCCTTTATCCTCTGCTGGTAATAGTATACCAACAGAGGTTTTTTAATAATAGCCAAAAATTACGACATCCGGTTACTGCCCAATCGAAGTTCGGATAGTTTGCTCTTATTCTGGTTTTCTGTTCTATTACAACTAAGGAAAGGGGACACACCTCTCTCTGGAGTATGTCTCTAGAGTCGGAGGAATGTCCCCAATAATAAAAACCCGCGCCTTTTTGCGCAGGTTTTTTCTGGTGACCCCTACGGGATTCGAACCCGTGTTACCGCCGTGAAAGGGCGGTGTCTTAGACCGCTTGACCAAGGGGCCTGGTGAGCCATCCGCGACTCGAACGCGGGACACCCTGATTAAAAGTCAGGTGCTCTACCAACTGAGCTAATGGCCCAGATGCATTTCCGGGTCTGTCCCCCGGCACGCCATTATGGCGTCAACAAATGATATGATACTATAAGTCGCAGGGAGTGTCAATCCATTATTTTTGTCTGTATTGTAAAACATTGTATCACTGATTGCTGTTTGGCACGTGCCTGTAAACCTCCCTCACCGGGCGGGAGTTCTATTTATGTCCTATTTTACTCCGGCTGACTGCACCGCCGGGGTTGTTGACCAGCCTGTTTTTAACCAGTGCTTCGTGTAACTCCAGCAGTGGGCCGGAGACATGGAGAATCTCCTGCTCTACCCGGGACCAGTCCCCTATGCGCACGGCCCCCAACAGGTGGCCCATATGTTCCCCGGCGATAAGCGCCCAGTCCGCCGGGGGTCTGCTGTCATCAGTCGACTCATCACCGTACTTAAGCCTGTTTAACTGCGCCTGCAACAAAGTATTTTGTAAAAAATCCTCACCCCGGGTCATAGCCCCCACCTCGCCCACAGTTTGTTTAATATTACAAAAAAGGGGCTGCCGCCCCTCAGGACTATCGGTCCTTCACCCCGCACTATAGTGTTGCTTGCCTGAAGCCCACCGTGATTTTGTCAGCAGCCAAAGTTCCGGTCCGTCAAATAACGGAGCAGGCGGGAGCAGCGTCATCCCCGCTTATTGCTATACGCCGAATTCATTCCAGAGGGTTCTTCAGTACTAGTGTCTGCTCTCTGCCCGGCCCGACGCCTATTATGGCGATGGGTACCCCGGACACCTCGCTAATTCTGTCCAGGTAAGCCCTGGCATTCTCCGGCAGTTCACCATAATTTTGCACCGTAGTAATATCCTCTTGCCAACCCGGCATTTCTTCATAAATCGGCTGACACTCGTCCAGAATTTTTAATGTGGACGGGAATTCCGTAAGCAACTTACCCCGGTAGCTGTAGCCGGTACATACCAGCAGTTTATCCAAGCCCGTCAGCACATCCAGCTTGGTTATGGCCAGATAGTCTAACCCGTTAATACGGGTGGCATAGCGGGCCACCACACCGTCGAACCAGCCGCAACGGCGGGGCCTGCCGGTGGTGGTGCCGTATTCGTGTCCCCTCTGCCTCAGGTAATCCCCCAGTTCATCTTTCAATTCTGTGGGGAACGGCCCTTCCCCCACCCTGGTTATATACGCCTTAGCCACGGCCACCACCTTGCTTATCCTGGTGGGCCCCAGCCCCGCACCAAGGCAGGCCCCGGCCGCCACCGGATGGGAGGAGGTAACGTAGGGATACGTGCCGTGATCCAGGTCCAGCAGCGTCCCCTGGGCGCCTTCGAACAGTATGTGCTGGCCCTTTTTTATGCCCTCATCAATAATTATGGAAACGTCTTCCACATATCCGGCCAGCCTTTTGCCGTACTCAGTGTATTTTTTATATATATCCCCGTAATCGAAGCCCTCTTCATTATAAAACTTCTGCAGCAATTCATTTTTGTTTGCCAGAATATTTTTCAGTTTAGGCCCGAATTCTTCGGGGTCAATCAGGTCGGCCATTCTTATGCCCACCCGGGCTGCCTTGTCCATGTAGGCCGGCCCAATGCCCCGGCCGGTGGTTCCTATCTTGCTGGCGCCCCTGCGTTTTTCCTCGCAGGCATCCAATTTCTGATGATAAGGCATGATAACCTGGGCCCTGGGGCTGATGCGCAGGTGATCGGTCTTGATACCCCGGCTCTCCAGGCCTTCCAGTTCCTGGATAAACACCTCCGGATCCAGTACCACACCGTTTCCGATCAAGCAAGGTTTACCGGCATAAAGAATACCCGACGGTATAAGATGAAGCTTGAATTCCTGACCGTTTGCCACCACTGTGTGTCCGGCATTGTTACCCCCCTGGTACCGGACCACCATAGCCGCCTGTTCGGCCAGAAAGTCGGTTACCTTACCCTTGCCCTCATCACCCCACTGGCCGCCAATCAGAACCACCGTAGACATTTTACAAACCCCCTGTTATGACCCGCATTGAGCCCTCCCTAGACAGGACCCGGCAGGTTTTATATTTATTGTTTTGTTACCGTACTGAAAATAGATTTTCATCAGCTAGTGTCGCGTAAGCGGCATGGATGTCTATTCAGGAATTCAGAATTCCGTAGTCAGTAGTCAGTATCCAGTAGTCAGACCCCCACGCCGCGAGCGGCGCCAGCATGAAAATCCAGGAAACTTTATGTCATTCTGAACGAAGTGAAGAATCCAAGATCCTTCGCTAACGCTCAGGATGACATTTCCCTAAATTTATTTTCAAGGCAGAATCTATTAACGTCTAAAGCTCCAAAATCAAAGGTTTTCGGCTTTCATTGACTTTTGACCTTCGACTTTTGACATTAGACTTTAACCTGTTCACTGCAGCCGGGACATTATTGACCGGGCTGCCACGACCCCGGAGGCGGAAGCCTGCACCAGGCCTCTGGTTACCCCCGCGCCGTCTCCGGCGGCAAAAAGGTTGGTCACAGCTGTTTCCAGCAAGTTACTTAACTGCAGGCGGGATGAATAAAATTTCACTTCAACACCGTAAAGAAGGGTGTATCTTGAGTATACCCCCGGAGCTATATCATCCAGGGCCTTCAACATTTCCACAATAGCCATCAGATGGCGGTAGGGAAAAACCAGACTCAGATCCCCGGGTGTAGCCTCGGACAGGGTTGGTACGGTCAATGACTTGCTAAGCCGGCTGGCATTGGTACGCTGGCCGGCAATAAGATCCCCCAGCCGCTGCACCATCACCCCGCCCCCCAGCAGGTTGGCCAGACTGGCCACATATTTACCATATGCGATAGGCTCCTTAAAAGGTTCGGTAAACGTTTTGCTCACCAGCACTGCAAAGTTGGTGTTGCCGGTTTTTTTGTAAGCATGAGAGTGTCCGTTGACGGTGACCAGCCCTTCGTTGTTCTCCAGCACCACTTCACCGTAAGGATTCATGCAGAAAGTCCGTACCTTATCGTCAAAGGATTTGGAGTAGTATATAAATTTGGCCTCATAAAACACCCTGGTCAGGGGTTCCATCACCGCTGCAGGCACTTCCACCCGCACCCCGATATCCACCGGGTTGATTTCCATTTTTATGCCCAGACGCCCGGCCTGGCCGGCCAGCCACTGGGAGCCTTCCCTGCCCGGGGCCAGGATTACGTGCCTGCCGTAAACCTTTTTTCCCCCGGATATGCAGATTCCCCGAATCTCACCGTTTTCCACCAACACCTCTTCCACGGCCGTACCGGTTTTAATTTCCACTCCACTGGCCAGCAGGTATTCCTTCATCTGCTTCAATATTTCCTGGCAGCGGCCCGTCCCCAGGTGGCGAATGCCCACCGGTATCAGTTTTAACTCGGACTGGACGGCCTTGCGCTGGAAGTTTTCTATTTCTTCTTTGTTGCTCAGGCCGTAAACTTCCTCTGGCGCCCCGAATTCCAGGTACCTTCCGTCCACATAATCAATCAGGCCACTTAATGCATCTTCGCCTATATACTGCTCCAGACTGCCCCCTATTTCGGTGGAAAGAGTCAGCTTGCCGTCACTGAAAGCCCCGGCGCCGCCCCAGCCGCAAACCGTGGAGCAAGGCTGGCAATTCACACATTTTACATTTTTGGTCTTGGAGGGACAAATTCTATTGTCTATATCTCTGCCCTTTTCTAGTATGAGTATTTTTATGTCATTCTTTTCCCGGACCAGTTCCATGGCGGCAAAAATACCCGCGGGACCCGCCCCCACTATAATGACGTCATAAGTTTGCAAAGATATCTTCCCCCCTAATATAACCGAATAACAGATTGCATTGTGCTTTTGACACATGCCCATAAAAAAACCTCAAATGACGACCTGTGTATAAGTCAACATTTGAGTGTAAAAATATTATTTTATAATTTTACAATTAGCACTACTTAGCGTATAACATAGTAATTCTAGCAAAGGGTTACCACACTGTCAATATTTAATAATATGCGGTCAGGGGACACACCTCAAAAGAGGTCAGGGGACACACCTCAAAAGAGGTCAGGGGACACACCTCTATGTAGGGCTTGGCTATGGGGTCGAAGGAATGTCCCCAATTAATGCTTGGCTATGGGGTCGGAGGAATGTCCCCAACTTATACCCCGTCGCTGTTCTTTCCGGCAGCTTCAAAATCCCTGGACAGGTTGACGAATTTGGTAAACTCCTTTAAAAACGCCAGTTCCACCACACCGGTAGGGCCGTTGCGCTGCTTGGCCACTATTATTTCGGCAATTCCCTTTTTCTCCGTATCCGGCCGGTAATACTCCTCCCGGTAAATGAACATCACTACATCAGCGTCCTGCTCCAGGCTGCCGCTCTCTCTCAAATCGGACATAATGGGTTTTTTCTCTTGCCGCTGTTCCACCGCCCGGCTGAGCTGGGCCAGGGCGATCACCGGCACTTCCAGGTCCTTGGCCAGCCCTTTTAGCGAACGGGATATTTCCGATATTTCCTGCTGCCTGTTTTCCCGGGATGAACCGGAGAGCAATTGCAGATAGTCAATTACGATTAGACCCAGTCCCTTTTCAACCTTGAGATTCCTGGCCTTGGCCTTCAGCTCCCGCACTGACAGCCCGGCAGTGTCATCTATATACAGGGTGGCTTTGGTAAGTTTGCCCGCCGCCTCCACCAGCCGCCGCCAATCGTCCTCGTTAAGGTCCCCGGTACGGACCTTCTGCTGATCCACCATGGCCTCCGCGCAAAGTATCCTTTGGACCAATTGCGCCCTGGACATTTCCAGGCTAAAAACCGCCACCGGCAGGTTACTTTTCAGGGCCACATTATGGGCTATGGTCATGCCCAGGCTGGTCTTGCCCATGGCGGGACGCCCCGCCATGATCACCAGATCGCCTGGCTGCAGGCCACAGCAAAGCCGGTCCATGTCATCAAAGCCTGTTTTTATACCGGATATCTGTCCCTTGTTGCGGTACCTGTTCTCTATGATCTGGAAAATCTCCAGCAGTATCTCGCTGAGGGGCTTGAAAACCGTATCAGTCCGGCGGCTGCTGAGTTCTATGAGCATCCGCTCCGCCTCGGTGACCAGCTTTTCCGCCTCTTCCCCGCCCTCGTAGCCCATGCTGGCAATCCTGTTGGCCGCTGAGATGAGGCTGCGCAGGATGGACTTTTCCTCCACGATCCTGGCGTAGTGCTCCACGTTGGCGGCAGTGGGCACCATGCCGATGAGGGAGGCCACGTAGGTCGCACCGCCCACTTTTTCCAGCTGGTTGTTCTGCTTGAGTAAATCTGCTACCGTCACCAGATCCGGTGTTTTGCCGGCCTCGTCCAGCTTTATAATAGCATCAAAAATTAAACGGTGCCCCTCCAGATAGAAGTCTCCCGCCTTTAGATGCCTGGTTGCTTTGTATATGGCTTCCCGGTCCAGGAACATAGCACCCAATACGGATTGCTCTGCATCTATATTCTGGGGCGGAATTCTATTCAATAAATCTATGCTCATATTATTATCGCCATCCCCGGGCAAAAGCCCATATATCTTCCAACAGGATGTAATTATACACCTCTGCAAAGTATTCCTTCTGAAATTAAAAAGGGGCTGCCGCCCCTCAGGACTATCGGTCCTTCTCCCCGTATTAAGGAAAGGGGACACACCTCTCTTTGGAGCCTGGCTCTGGGGTCGGAGGAATGTCCCCAACTGGTGAAAGGGGACACACCTCCAATAATGTCAGGGGACACACCTCTCTTTTAAGCTTGGCTCTAAGGTCGGAGGAATGTTCCCAACTACTGTAAGGGGAAAGTTATCCACAAATTACCCGAAACATGATTTACTATACAATGTTAAAGGCGGCTGCTTGCCGCCTTTAACTAATACCGAAATTAATTTTCCTTAACACGCTGCCCCAAGGGAGCCCGTTAATTAACCGGTAAATCAGTTGCCGGGACGCCGAAAATATTCTCCAGCACTTCCTCTACGGTACTGACCGGTATAACTGTTAAATTTTTTAAATCCACGGGCACATCTTTTTTATTTTCCCCGGGAATCAGCACCTGCTTGATGCCGGCCTGGCGTGCCCCGTAAATTTTCTCAGGTATGCCGCCTACCGCTTTGATGCCTCCACGGATGGAAAGTTCACCGGTAACCGCCACGTCCTGAGGTATGGGCAAATTTTTTAGAACGCTGTAAACCACCAGAAAAATGGCTACCCCGGCGGAGGGACCATCTATTTTCCCACCGCCCACCACATTGATGTGCAGGTCATAGGCAGCAAGATCCTCCCCGGTGAACTTTCTGATTAACGAAGCAGCGTTAAACACTGAATCTTTGGCCATGCTGCCGGCGGTGTCATTAAATCTGATGGCACCCTGGCCTTTTTTCCGGGCCGGGAAAACCACGGCCTCTATTTCCAGCACGGAGCCCAGGAAGCCATGCACACCCAATCCGAATATTTTCCCCGTCTCGGGCTTGTCCGACGCCTTGCGGGTTATATAGGGGGTAAGGCGACCGGACTGCAATACCTCGTAAACGTCGTCCAGGGCTATGGTCAAGTCCCCGTCTCCGGCATCGACACGGCGGCTGAAAGCCATACCGTAGGCGTCCGCCAGTATGTTAACGGCCTTACGCCCCTCGATGGTATACTCGCCGATTAACCCGGCCACTCCCTCTTCCAGGTTAACTTCAAGCTTTTTGGCCGCCTGCAGCACTATCACCCGTAGATCGCCAGGGGTCAGGGGCTCAAAAAAGACCTCGGCGCAGCGGGAGCGTATGGCGGGGTTTATTTCCTCGGGGTCCCTGGTGGTAGCGCCGATCAGTATAAAATCTGACGGTGCGCCCTCTTCAAATATTTTTTTAACGTACTGGGGCACGTTGGGATCATGGGGATCATAATAGGATGAATCAAAAAATACCCTCTTATCTTCCAGCACCTTCAGCAATTTGTTTTGCAATATGGGGTCCATTTCCCCTATTTCATCGATGAAAAGCACCCCTCCGTGGGCATCGGAAACCAGCCCCAGCTTGGGCTCCGGTACACCGCTGTCCGCCAGGTCCCGCTTAGCTCCCTGGTAGATGGGATCATGCACCGAACCCAGCAGCGGGTTGGTAATTTCCCTGGGGTCCCAGCGCAGAGTGGTGCCGTTGACCTCAATAAAAGGGGCTTCCCTGGCAAAGGGACTGCCCTTCATTTCCTTTATCGCGGACAGAACCAGTCTGGCAGCAGTGGTTTTGCCAACCCCCGGAGGCCCGTACAATAAAATATGCTGCGGAAAGGATGATGCCAGCTTGAACATCAGGGCCTTGACCGCCCGCTCCTGGCCTATAATCTCTTCCACGGCGGCAGGCCTGAGGTACTCCATGGCCGTCCGGGCCAGTTTCTTCTGTTCCATTTTTTCCAAAATGGCCAACTTTTTTAGGGTCTGGGCATTCTCCGGGCCGTTGCTTTCCTTTATCACCTGCATTCTTATTTCACGCACGTAATCCTCATGCTTCTGCTGCAGTTTGTCGTTAATTTTTTTCTCTATTTCCTCTTCCACGGAGCGGCGGGCAATATTATCAGCTATTTCATCCTCCATCTGCCCGAGTATTTTAGGAATATCCTTCAGTTCCGGAACCGCATCTATGGTGGGATCCTCGTAGACCAGCCGCTGTAGAGCCAGCACCCTTTCCTCCAGCAGCTCAGAGCGCATCAATTGCAGGGCGTTTAACTTGCTGGCTCTTAATACCAGTTTGTCAGAGCCGTACAAATTGGCTACCAGGTTATATAGTGCATTGACCTGCCGCCTGAGCTGGTCCCTGCCACCGGGTCCGCCTGCCTGTTCTATTCTATTGCCGCCCTTTATCTTTTCCAGGAAAAATTTCATCGATTAAACTCCTCTCCATTACTGCTGAGCCTGGAAACCATTACGGGGCCGGAATACTGATACATACCCGCGGACCGGTCACAACGGAACTTTAATTGGGGACATTCCTCCGACCCCAAAGCCATTTCAATCGGGGACATTCCTCTGACTCTATAGTCTTACCCTTAAGAGAGGTGTGTCCCCTGACCTTTTTATTCCGCCACCACCGCCACCTGTATTTCAACCTGGGCAACGGGGTGCAACTTTATGGTAACCGGAAAAACTCCCAATGTTTTCAGCGGTTCTTTTAATATGATCTTCTTTTTGTCAATATTAAAGCCGTGCTGTTTTTCCAGAGCCTCGGCAATATCCTTATTGCCCACGGCGCCGAAGAGCTTGCCGCCTTCGCCGGCCTTTCCGCTTACCTGCACCGTCAGTCCGCTCATCCTGGCCGCCAGTCCCCTGGCCGCATCTTCCTCCTGCGATTTCTTTTTATCGGCATAGGCAGTCTGACGGGCCAGATCCTTGACCTTACCCTCCGTGGCCTCCACCGCCAGGCCCCGGGGTATCAAAAAATTACGGGCATAGCCGTCCGAAACGTTCACTATCTGATCTTTTTTTCCCTGTCCTTTGACGTCCTGTAACAGTATTACTTTCATTACTATCCCCCCTTGGTGGTATCCCCGTGCTTCGACAGCCGGCGCAAGTCCATTACCGGGTCGATAACGCCCAGCGTCAGCATCATGCTTAGCGCTACGTGCCAGTAAAGTACCACCAGCGCCACTATTAGAAATTTAACCGGCCTGGCAATATTCCATTTTTTCATGAAAAAGATGAATACAGAAACACCTAAAATGAAATATACAAAGCCCATTACATAAAGAATATTTTTACCCACTGTCGCCAGACTCGCCAGTGCAATTTCATCCCCCAGCAGGATAAAACTCAGCCCGGCAATTCCCCCCCAGATAACATACCAGGGCAGCTTCCATCGGCTGAAGGGAGGCAAGGGTACCGTTTCGAACTGCATTTTAACCAGTATAAAATGCGTTAGCGCATAGGTAATAAAGGAAGACATAATTGAGGCGGTCACCAATATACCGGGTATAAGCTGAACAACAAAATTTATCGCCTGTTCCATACTGGCCTTCATCATCTGCAACTGTGCATTATCCAGTAGCCCATTACGCTGGTAAAATTTCAAAGCCTGTTCTATGGAACGATGCATTTCGTCCCCCATAGCAAATGGGCTTATGCCTGTTAACCAGAAGGAAATAGCCAGTACCAGCACTGTGGTTACAACCCCCATAATGGAGGTAACGGCTATGCCCAGACCGGAAGACACTCGGTTCTTAAATAACAGGCCCAGCAGCAGACCAACGGGTCCTGATTGGATAACCAGCAATAGAACCGTAAGCGGGCGCCCGAAAAGCATAAACATCAGCGCCACTGCAACCGCCAGGGCCATGAAACCCAGCTTAAGGTCGTGGCGCCTGACCAGCACGGCCAGTGGCACGGGCATAAGTAACGGCAGCAAAGGCACAAATTGGCCCAAAAATCCCAGCACCACCGTAATAGCCGCAAAAAAAGCCCCCTCCACCAGGGCCCTGTTTCCGGAATAGGGAACCAATGGATCACCTCTTCTTATCCGTAAGGTGCGTCAGTAAATGTGAAAGATCTTTGTACCATTTTTCCACTTCATGGTCTTCGTCAATACCTTGCCTTAGTTTGGCTTCCACCCTCATGTCCAGTCTGGAAAAACTCAAACCCAGGCGGCGGCCCAGTATATAGCAGGTTATAATTATGCCGGACAGCGCGTCCAGCAATTTTTCCTCGCTTCCCCGCAGCATGGCCTTGTACAGGTTTGCAACGGAGGTTAGTAAATCCGACTTTAGCCATTCCACCACCCGTATATTTCTGGCAAAACCTGTATTGTTGCTTTCCGGGAACATAATTCTTACCTCCGCAAATAAAGCATCATGAGACTATTCTGCAACTGCGTCCTATATTCCTGCCCCGGGGCAGACTCAAAACCCTGTTATTTGTTGCCCTGCATGGCACGGTAAGACTGCTTTTTAAAAAAAAGGAAGGGGAACCTTTGGCTCCCCTTCCTTTTTTATTCTGATGTAAAGGGTATCAGTGCAATGTTGCGGGCCCTTTTTATGGCTGTGGTCAGCATCCTCTGATGCCTGGCACAATTGCCTGATATCCTGCGGGGCAATATCTTCCCGCGCTCGGTAATATATTTCTTTAAACGAGGAATGTCTTTATAATCAATGCCTTCTACTTTATCGACACAGAAGCTGCAAATGCGCTTTTTGCCCCTGCGTCCGCGTTCACGTTTCAAAGCCTTCCCTCCTTATCTAAAATGGCATGTCGTCATCTACAAAGCTGACCTCGCTGGCGAAATCGTCACCGGCGTTGCCGCTGGGGGTGTGCTGCGATTGCCCATCCTTTGCCCTGTCTAAAAACCGTACCGTTTCGGCCACAATTTCGGCTGCCTTGCGGCGTACCCCCTGGTTGTCATCATAGGAACGGATCTGCAGCCGTCCCTCCACTGCCACCAAACGACCCTTGCCCAGATAATTGGCACATGTTTCAGCAGTTTTCTGCCAGGTTACGATGTCAATAAAATCGGCTTCCCTTTCTCCCTGCTTGTTGGGCCTTCTGTCCACCGCCAGGGTAAACTTGGCCACCGGTGTGCCGCTGGGCGTATACCGTAGCTCGGGATCCCTTGTTAATCTCCCGATAAGTATTACTTTATTGAGCATCTCATCACCGCCCGATAAATTCTATCGTCCCCAAAAAATCATTATTCGTCCTCGCGGACAATAATGTGACGAATGATTTCATCTGAAATCTTATATACCCTGTCCAATTCTTCGGCAACCTGCGGCTCGGCATTAAATTTGACCACCACGTAGAAGCCTTCCTTTAAGTGGGCAATCTCATAGGCCAGCCGCCTTTTGCCCCATTTGTCAATGTTGGTAATCTCTCCGCCATTGTTTTCAATCAATGACTTATATTTTTCAATTATCTCGGTATATTTGTCATCTTCCTGTTCCGGACGAATGACATAAATCGTTTCGTACTTGCGCAACTCCTCTTCACCCCCTCCCCGCGGACTAAACGGCCCTACCACCAGGGTAGAGCAGGGCGGAATTTAAGCCAAATTTTTGGCTTAAACATTATAACACGTACAGAACTGAATAGCAATTGACATTCCCCCATAGCTAAACAGTTTTTCGGTAAGATACCTCAACTGGGGGGAATAACCTGGGACAATATTATTTTGACGCTTTTTTCAAACTTGGGCCGGGGCAGCATGAGCACCCGTCCACATTTCAGGCATTTAATGCGAAAGTCCACACCAGTGCGCATTATTTCCCACTGATCTCCCCCGCAGGGGTGTACTTTGCGCATTTTTACAACGTCACCCACCTGATATCTTATAAAAGACATAATAGCATCACCCTGTAAACAGAAAAACTTGGTTTTTCTGGTAATTACGCCGAATTGCTCTATTAAGCAGTAAATCTGGCTGGAAGCGTTTTTACGCGTTCTTCATAAATGAATGGTACGCCCGGTAAGCCATATAGACATCCACCTTGCTGGCCACCTCAAAGGGGGAGTGCATCCCCAGCAGGGCCACACCACAGTCCACGATATCCATATCGTAATTGGCCAGCAGGTAGGCAATGGTACCTCCGCCCCCCTGGTCCACCTTACCCAATTCACCCGTTTGCCAGACTACATTGTTGCCGTTAAATATCTTCCTGACCGCTGCTACAAATTCCGCCGAAGCTTCACTGGAACCGCTCTTGCCCCGGGAACCGGTATATTTAGTCAACACCACCCCGCAGCCCAGCCGGGCTGCGTTCAGCTTATCCATGACCCCTTCATAGTTAGGATCCAGCGCGGCGTTTACATCCGCGGAAAGACCACGGGAATTGGCCAGGGTGGTCCTTACCATAAGATCCCTATAGTTTCCCGTGCCCATGGCAATAATGCCGGCTACAAAATTTTCAAAAAAAGTCGACTGCATCCCGGTATTGCCCATGCTGCCTACCTCCTCCTTATCAGTGAGCAGCACCACGGAGGTGTGCGCCGGCTTTTCAGTATCCAGCAGCGCCTGGAGGGCAGCGTAGGCACAAACCCTGTCGTCCTGTCCGTAGCCCGCCACCAGCCCACGGTCAAAACCGGTGTCGGAAGCCGGCCAGGCCGGCACAGCCTCAATTTCGGCGCTGATAAAATCCTCCTCTGTTAGCCCCATCTCCCTGTTCAGATAATCCAATGTGGATTTTTTGAACCTGTCCTTAATCTCCCGGTTTTTTACGGGCACACCCCCTACCAGGATGTTTAGCGCCTCACCTGCAACGCCCTCAGAAAGCTTTTTATCCATCTGGTCTTTAGCCAGGTGGGGCAGTAGATCAGTTACGGTAAAAACGGGATCTCCCGGTTTTTCACCGATAGCTATTTTAATTATGCTGCCATCTTCTTTCACCGCCACACCATGCAGGGCCAGGGGCATCGCCACCCACTGGTATTTTTTTATGCCCCCGTAATAATGGGTTTTGGCCAGGGAGAGCAGACCGTCCTCATAAAAAGGCTGTGGTTTTAAATCCAGCCGGGGGGAGTCTATATGCGCGCCCACAATATTCAACCCGTCGGTAAACGGCTTACTGCCTATTATCGCCAGCACTAATTCCTTGTTCCTGTTGACGGCGTAAACTTGATCGCCGGCTTTCAAACCGCTGCACCCGGTAATGTTTACAAAGCCATTTTTTTCCGCTGCCTCTATAGCCGCTGCCACCGCTTCCCTTTCGGTCTTGCCGGCATTGAGAAAGTCAATATAGCCTGCATTAAATTTAAATACATCATCGTACTGCGTCCCATTCAGTTTATCCCAGGCGGTAACAGGCGATTTTTCCTGGCCCGGTTCAAATTTTAGGTTAGACATAGTACTCCTCCTCCATGAACATGAAAATGAAGTTTAAATTAGTATTGCCTGTCTCTGATTAGTACTATCTATTATTATATTAAGCTACCCGGCGAAAGTCCGGGTATGTCAGATTTATAAATAGCCAAAACTTTTAAAAAAATAGGCGCTAAGCGGGAGTTTTTAAGCGCATCTGAAAGCCACAGCGAATCGTGGCCGCCCGAAACTATGGCAGCCGGCCACTGCAGTGAAACAGCCACGGCCAGCATTACAAAAACCAGCAAAAGCCCCCTGGCCAGGCCGAAAGCAGCACCTCCCAACCTGTCTGCGAATCCGAAAAGAGTAAAGGAAAAAACCGTGGAGAACAACCTCCCCAGCATAGCAACAACGCCGGACACCACCAGAAATATTACTATAAACGAGCAGATTTCCAGTATGCCTGACGCCAATAATTTTGAAAAAGCCTCTCCCAATTCCTTTAACTTACCATCCAGTGCAATATGTGGCAACAATTCACCGTAGCCGGACAGATTTATATCCGGCAGCTTTATGGCTGCCAATGAACCACTCAGGTTACCAGGGGCATGGAGGAAATTAGGCCATAACAGTTTAGTATGTATAATCGTCCCCAGGTGCCATTTTTCTTCAGCGTATCTGGCCAGAGGCTCGTAATAAAAAAAGGCAGCCACCAACCCAGCCAGCAGGCCGATAAGCCTGGCAGTGCCCGCCAGTAGTCCCGCTCTGAGACCCTGCCAGAGAGACCAGCACAGAATCACTATTATGGCGATATCCAGCCAGTTCATGACAACACCCCCGAATTATATCTATTTTATGTTGATTTGTCATCCTACTGTCCTGAAAATTAATTCTGGTTATTTCATCCTGGTTTCTGAAAACTAAACAAATCTGATATATCTAGATATGTCAATATTTATTTAGTTTCCTCTCCTGTCGACTAAACAAGAGGCAGCTTCACAGGATTCAACTGCTAAGCCATAGACTTTCGTCCATGCTCCGGGTGGAAGGCTTCCGCCGTATTATACGTACTGCCCGGAAGGGGGTGTTACCCACCGCCTGGTCGTTACTTGCGACAACAGCCTTTCTCTGCGTGTACTGTGCCGCCCGCAAAACTTTATGGTAAGGTTTACACCGTGCCTAACAGTTGTTTTCTGCAATGCTGCCAGTTAACCAGGCTCTTCATCTCTCTTTTCGTTGGTTTTTGAATTGCGGCTTCTATTGCTTTCTTTATCGCGCTCCATTGTTTCCAGTTGGAGAGTTTTGAATAGTTTTCTTTTTCTTTGATCAATCTTTCAAATAATGGTTTTGGAACTTTTTCCATGTTGTACCCAAGAGCACGCCTGGCAATGACGTAACCGGCTGCCTGGTGGTTTGATATGCCGTATTGCTGCTGGTATTTTAATGTGCCGATGGTGGATGTATATGGTGGTTTTACTTTAACCAGCGGCACTCCGGCCCTGGCGGCCCTGCGTTCTACTTTTTCTAAAAAGTTTGACCAGACAAAGCTGTGGCTCATCCTGTTGAATTTTGCTGTTGCTGATTTGTCGTCTTTGAAGTTAATGTCTTCTACGGCCAGGGAGCAGTTTAACTGCTTGGCCATATCTACCACCACAGCGGCGGCTTCGCCTATCAGGTTGTCCCGCCGGCAGCTTCGGGCGCAGGTCCACTCTCCTTGTGACAGCCACAGGCTCTCTTTGTACTGACCCATATAGTCTGCACGGGTTATGCCCAGTCCGTGGGGATTGGTGTCTATGCCTACTGCGCCGTTACGGGCAGTGTAGTTTTGGGGTGTTTCTTCTTCAATGGTTACATGGATGTAATAGCGCCCGTTTTCCCGGATTATTTCTATTTGATAGGCACTACCTTGTTTAAGATAATTTAACACCATCTGCCGGTAGTTGCGCCCGTTAATCCGACCGGTCTTTGGTGATGTCTTGTGGGCAAGGTAGACGGGAACGGTGATCCGGTTATACCTGGTTACTTTACCTGTCTCTACCGGTTCGGCGGCTATGTCCAAATATATATTGCCGTCAATTGTATACAGTCTGGTGTTGAGGTTGCCGCCTTTAGTTTTATCGCCCCTGGAGAGGTAGCGATCGCTTCGGGCTCCCTGCCACTCTGCACGGCTGATGTTGCCTTTGCACCGTTCTAAAAAGAGCTTTTTACCGCCAAATACCACCGGTGGGGTAGTGCCGTTTTCTATGTGCTTTTGCCATGCTGCCAGCCGGCGTTGTTCTTTGTCCAGCTTTCTGGTCAGGTTTGCTTTTTTCTTTTTTGAGCGGGCTTTTTTATACCGGCTTTTGGTGTGTTCTACTTTCTTTACGGCATTGCCATGATTAAGTTTGACCAGTTCTTTTTGCGATTTTATTATTGCCTGGGCGTCGTATACTGCGTCGTTGGCCTGGCGGGAATTGAGGGTGAATTTTCCCTGGACGGCCAACCTTATGTCCTGAACTTTCCACACATCCAGGAGCCTCTTGTATGACCAGCGCACAGCGGCGCAATAGCGTCCCATCAATTCATCCAGGAAGGCTTTATGTTCTTCTGCGGGCTGGAGGATGACGCCTCTAACTGTGGTCTTCACTTCGGACATCTCCCCAAAACCTGTATAGCCTACCCAATAATTTTGTTGATTTAACCATTGACACCACTCCTTACCATTATTCTAACAAAACATGTGTTCGCGTCAATGGTTTGTTCGTATAATGTTTGTTGATAAATGTTTAGTTATATTTATCTATTTTGTAGCAGTTGCTAACCTCCTGTTGGTACCGCGTTAGCGGCATGGATGTCTAATCAGTTGCATGCAAGGCTAAACCAGGGCCTCTGTGAATCAAGCCTGTACCCAGGGACAGGTAAAAAGTTTACAAAAAAAACCACTACCTATGTATTATATTGCATATTCGCTGGTTAACTCAATAATTTAATTTTCCTCTTGATTACCATAATCGCAGGTACAAACAGCAACCCGGCCAGAAGCAGCAATCCGCAATAGCCGAACAGCGGATAAAGCATATTTACCAAAAGTGAGAATTTCAGACTGGCCAGTGGCAGCATACACACCACCACTACAATTACTATAATTTGATACTTTTTACACCCAGGCGTGGCAAGCCTGGAGGCAAAACCATGGACATCAGCCACCGCTGTAGTTAATATAGCTATCCAAATTAATATGCCCAGAGCGATTTTAAAACTTCCCGGCAAGAAAGATGCCATAAAAAGAAGGGGTATCTCATATTCTGCTATAGCCGGATAAAAAACAAGGCCTGCGGCGGTAACCAGAAGGATCATCAGTCCTATGCCGACTCCGCCCAGGAAACCTCCAAGAATTCCCTTGCCCAGGGTGACATTTTTGCCCAGTGATGACAATACTGCCAAAGGCACTATCATGTTATATGAAACATAAAGTATTCCGGACCAGATAAACATAAATCCTTTCATCTGAGCATCACCATTAGCAGTCTCCGCTTGCCCGGTAGTTGGCATAGTCAGTGCAATAAAACAAACTAGAGCTATAGCTGCAATCTTTACCGGCACCAGCACGGCATTTATACCAATAAACCCTCGCATACCACGCATCAAAACCAGTGAGCAAAACACGGCAGTACTGAAAATACCCAGCAGCGGCGGCAGGCCCAGATGTTCTTTGAATACCGCACCACTGCCTGCCAGCATTACCGCAAATCCTCCGGGGAGCATAAACATACTCAGAACATCAATAATTCTAGCCAACTTGCGTCCTAATACTTTATTTAACACTGTTAAATAGTTTTGCGTCCCCAGGGAAACGGAAAGGGCCATAATAACTGCACCCAGGTAGGCAAACAGCACGCAGGCTATTACGGCGCCCCAGAGTCCCCTTTCGCCATGACTTATGAAAAATTGCAGTATCTCACGGCCGGAAGCGAACCCGGCACCTATTACGCCGCCAGCATAAACCGCCGCTATTTTTAATGTTTGATTCAAAAAAATCACCCAGTAAAGCTTATGCCTGCCATTAATTTTTATCCTGAAATTCCGTCCATAGTGAATAAATCATTAACCGATTGGAAATAAATATATTATTGTTGGTAATTATGGGAGGAATGTGCGAGTGTGCGCCTTAAACATTGTGGAACAGGAGTTGCTCCCCGCCAAAACCAGGATTCATATGGAAGATCCGCTGGCCGTGGCTAAATTTAGCTGGGACCTCGCCATGCGTTTGGATAGGAAGGGAATTAACGCTAATCAGGAAATCATCGTGCTCTGTATAGGAACCGACCGTTCCACTGGCGATAGTCTGGGGCCTTTAATCGGTACTAAATTAAGTTTCTGTCCCGAAAACGACATCAACGTTTTCGGGACACTGGATCAGCCGGTGCACGCCAGTAATCTCAAAGAAAAGATGGATAAAATAAGCGCTACCCATGATAAGCCCTTTATCATCGCCGTAGATGCCTGCCTTGGTAGCATGGATAATGTAGGTTGCATTAATATAGGCGATGGCCCGTTGCAACCCGGAGCCGGAGTAAATAAAAACCTCCCCCCGGTGGGAGAAGTGCACATAACGGGAATAGTCAACGTGGGTGGATTCCTGGAGTACATGGTGCTGCAAAACACCAGGCTCAACACAGTAATGAAAATGGCTGAACTGATAGTGGAGGGACTACAGAAAACTCTCACACAAAGTGGCCAACAGGAAACCCGGGGATTTTAACCCCGGGTTTCTCTTTTGTATTCAGTCTAACGTCGAAAGTCTAAGGTCCAATGTCTAAGGCTCCCTGTTCTCATTGACTTTTGACATTCGACTTTTGACATTCGACAATTTATTTCGGTAAGACAGTTGGATTTTTGAATTAACCACGCGATGGCCGCCCAGAACAGCGGGAAGCAAGTTACCTACCTTTAACTCCTTGATGCCTGACAGCATGATAACGCCTTATTTTAAGGCTTCCGGACTGTTGTTTCACGTGAAACATTGTGTGCTATATGAGAATTTCCTGTCCGGTGAGCACTTTAACGAGCCACCGTAAATCGTCTTCTCCGCTATATTGGATAACAATTTTTCCACCACCACCGGGTGCAGAAGTGATTTGAACTTTAGCAGCGAGAACATTAAATAGTTGGTCTTCATAATCCTTCAACATATAAGGCTTTCGTATTCTCTGTCTAGCCAGTTTTTTTTCGGTTAATGCTTTTACCAGCTTTTCCGTCTGGCGAACATTAAGCTGTTTTTCTACAATTTTACCAGCCATTTTTAATTGCCTGCTTTTATCTTCTATGGCTAGCATAGCCCTGGCGTGCCCTGCGCTTATTTTACCTTCAACCATCATATTTTTTATGTCCAGGGGCAGGGTCAGTAATCTCACCATATTACCTACAAAGGGCCTGCTTTTACCCACCCTCTTTGATACATCCTCCTGGGTGAGTCCGAAATCTTCCATCAGCATTTTATAGGCCATGGCCTCTTCCAGGGGATTGAGATTCTCTCTCTGGATGTTTTCTATCAGGGCAACCGCAGTTGCTTCCAAATCATCATATTCCCTGATGATGGCTGGTATTTTTTCCAGTCCCAGCCTTAAACAGGCCCGCCATCTTCTTTCCCCTGCTATTAGTTCGTATTTACCACCGCCAATCGGCCTTACAACTATTGGCTGCACCACGCCATGCTCTCTTATGGATTCGGAAAGTTCCACCAGCTTGTCTTCGTCCATAAGCTTCCTTGGCTGTTTTGAATTAGGAACTACATCGGGTATTTTAATTTCCTTCAGTCTTATACCGCTTTGCTCATCGTTTCTGGATGGCAACAGGGCTTCCAGACCCTTTCCCAGTCCCCTTTTATTGTTCAATACCCATCACTTCCTTTGCCAAATCCTGATAAACTTCCGACCCCCTGGAGCGCCGGTCATATACCATTACCGGCTTGCCATGGCTGGGTGCTTCACTGAGCCTGACGTTTCTCGGAATTATGGTGGCGTAAACTTTATCCCTGAAATGTTTTTTAACTTCTTCCACAACCTGAATGCTCAAATTTGTTCTACCGTCAAACATAGTAAGTAGTACGCCCTCAATTTTAAGTTCTGAATTTACCTGCTCCTGAACCAGGCGAATAGTATTCAAAAGCTGTCCCAAACCCTCCAGGGCGTAATACTCACATTGAATTGGAATCATAACCGTTTCCGCTGCAGCCAGTGCGTTAATGGTAAGCAGTCCCAAGGAGGGGGGGCAATCAATTATTATGTAATCATAGTTTTTCTTTAACGCTTTCAGCGGTTCCCTTAACAGGTACTCCCTTTCCTTAATCCCAACCATCTCTATTTCCGCTCCGGCCAGTTCCATCCTGGCGGGTAGAACCCACAAGCCCTCTATCACGCTCTCACAAATAGCCCCCTGAATTTCTTGCCCGTTAATTAGTACGTCATAAATTGTGAGTTCCAGGGCTTCCTTGTTAAAGCCCAAACCACTGGTAGCGTTACCCTGGGGATCAATATCCACCAGCAGCACCTTCTGCCCCATTAGGGAAAGCCATGCCGAAAGGTTGACCGCTGTGGTTGTTTTGGCGACTCCTCCTTTTTGGTTGGCTATGGCAATAATTTTCCCCAAATTATTCACTCCGTTCTTTAACTCACCCGCTGGTAAGTCTCCATCCTTAGCCTTCCTTGCTCGCGAAGCGAGAGTGAAGGGTAGTTCACCAATTAAAATCTAATTCAACGAGTATAATATTAGTTCCTTTTTTTAATTACAAAAAGTCACAATATAAGTGAGCCTTGGGTTCGGAAGGGGTTATTCCCCTACCGAACCCTTAGAGCGAACTTAGTTCGAGCTTTACAGCCTGTTGATTCCCGGCCTTCGAGGACGGGGTCTTACAGGCTGTTAGCGAGATAAAAACCGGCACAAACCGGTTTAAACTGATAATGCACATAACTTCGCAGCCTCTTATAAAGGCTTTTTTGTGGGAAGGCCTGCCCTCCTGGGATATTTTCCAGGAGTAGGTCTTGTTTTTTTAATGACAACAATATTTCTTTCATCACCCAGCAGCGGCAGTTTTACTGTTTTAGTCCCTTCTACAACGGCTCCCAGTTTATCCAATGCAATAGCTGCTTTCTGTATTTCCTCACCGGCTGCAGGTCCCTTCATGGCCAGAAATATCCCTTCCACCTTAAGAAGTGGAACACAGTATTCCAGCAATACATTTAAAGGAGCTACGGCCCTGCTTAACACCGTGTCAAATTTCTCCCTGTAATTGTCCTTTACTCCCATGTCTTCCGCTCTGCACTGCATTACCACAGTCTTCTCCAATTTCAGTTCCCTGGCTGCCTTTTCCATAAAGCCAGCCTTTTTTTGCACCGAGTCAGTGAGTACAATACTCATCCCTTCGCACATTATTTTCAGGGGTATGCCCGGAAAGCCTGCCCCGCTGCCTACATCAGCAACATATTTATTTTCAAAATCATAAAATCCCAGGCAAGTCAGGGAATCTACAAAATGTTTTATAGCCGCTTCTTTTTCATCCACAATGGAGGTAAGGTTGTATTTTTCATTTTCCTCCAGCAACAGTGCATAATATTTTATGAAAAGTGAAATTTTTTCTTCACTAAGAAAAACACCCAGTTCCCCGGCGCCTTTTCTCAGGCACCGCTCCAACTCAGGGTACATGTATAGACTCTCCTCAATTAAAATAACAGTCTAATGTCCAAAGTCCAAGGTCAAAAGTCATCTAAAAGGACCTTCGACTTTTGACTTTCAACCTTTGACTCATGCTTTTACTTCCGCCAGCCTTCTTTTTTGCTCCAGATGTATCAGCAGTACTGAAATATCCGCCGGGCTAACACCAGATATCCTGGCAGCCTGGCCGATGGATTCCGGCCTTATTCTATCAAGCTTCTGAGCCGCCTCTGTGGATACTCCCTTCATATCCAGATAATTTATGTCTTGAGGTATCTTTTTACTTTCCAACCTTTCAAACTTTTCCACCATAGCCATTTGCTTTTTAATATAACCTTCGTATTTTACTTCTATTTCAACCGCATCTCTAATCTCTTCCGGTAAATTTTCAGCATTACCTGACTCCATGTCCATTAAATCCATATAATCTATTTCCGGCCGGCGCAATAAAATTTCCATGGGTATACTCTGCTGCAGAGGCGTGGATTTTTTTCTTTCTAAAATCGCCTTTGTTTTTTCCGTAACAGGTACCATGGCAACTTTTAGCCTCTCTATTTCACCCATAATGATTTGCTTTTTCTTCTCTAACAACTTATATCTGTGCTCATCCACCAGCCCTACCCCGAAACCTTTTTCGGTCAGCCTCCTGTCAGCATTGTCATGTCTTAGCAGCAGCCGGTACTCCGCCCTGGATGTCATTAGCCGATATGGCTCGTTTGTTCCCTTGGTTACCAAATCGTCAATCAATACACCTATGTAAGCATCAGAGCGGGATAAAATTAAGGGCTCCCTGCTTTTTACATGCAACGCGGCGTTTAAACCCGCCATTAAGCCCTGGGCCGCTGCCTCCTCGTAGCCTGATGTACCGTTAATCTGCCCGGCTGAAAACAGCCCTGCGATCATTTTTGTTTCCAGTGATAGTTTCAACTGTGTTGGATCAAGTGCATCGTACTCAATGGCATAGCCGGTTCTCATTATTTCAACTTTTTCCATCCCCGGCAGGGTCCTGAGCATTGCCAGCTGCACGTCTTCAGGCAGGCTTGTACTCATTCCCTGTACATACATTTCTGTAGTATCCCTTCCCTCCGGCTCGATAAAAACCTGGTGGCCGGGTCTTTCCGCAAACCTCACCACCTTGTCCTCGATGGAAGGACAGTAGCGAGGTCCCGTACCCTTGATAAAACCACTGTAAAGAGGCGAACGATGAAGATTTTCCCTGATGATACGGTGGGTTTCGTCGTTGGTGTAGGTCAGCCAGCAGGATATCTGCTCCCTTTCCTTGACCTTCGTAACATAAGAAAAATTTAATAATTTTTCGTCTCCCGGCTGCTCAGACATTTTGGAAAAATCTATACTGTGGCGGTCCACCCTGGCCGGGGTTCCGGTTTTAAAGCGCAACAGGCTAAACCCCAAAGCACTCAGATGTTCAGAAAGTGTTATGGAGTTAGGGTTACCGCTGGGCCCACCGGGGTAGGCCAAATCTCCTATAATTATTCTTCCCTTTAAATATGTTCCAGTGGTAAGTATTACTGCCTCAGCGCTGAAAACGGCTCCGGTGCTTCCTATCACTCCGGCAACCCGGCCGTTTTTAACCACTAATCTTTCCACCAAGACCTGCTTTACGTCCAGGTTAGGCTGGTTTTCCAGCACGCTTTTCATATTCATCTGATATACAGTCTTGTCAGCCTGTGCCCTGAGAGCATGAACCGCAGGTCCTTTTCCTGTATTCAGCATACGCATTTGAAGTGCGGCCCGGTCGGTATTAAGACCTATTTCCCCACCCAAGGCATCAATTTCCCTCACCAGCTGCCCCTTGGCTGGACCTCCCACGGAGGGGTTGCAGGGCATAAGGGCAATATTACTAATATTAAGGGATACTACCAGGGTTTTGCATCCCATTCTGGCGGCTGCCAATCCTGCCTCGCATCCGGCGTGCCCGCCCCCAACCACGATAACATCATATTTACCGGCACTGTATTCCATACCGCACCTCACTTACCGATACAAAAATCAGTAAAAATCCTGTCCAGCAAATCTTCCGTCACTGTACTGCCAGTGATTTCTCCCAGGCTCTCCCAGGCCGACCTCAGTTCTATAGAAGATAAATCGGCAGTCAATCCAGACTTGAGGGCGCCGTTAAAATCCTCCATGCTTATTCTGGCCTCTTTTATAGCTGTCTGATGCCTTACGTTACTGACCGTAACGGCTTCTGGCAGGCCGGCTCCGTCTGCCAGAGCCACCTCCATTATTTTATCTTCCAGCAAGCTTAACCCTTCACCGGTCTTAGCCGAAATATTCACCACCGGAAGATCATTAAGATCAATCAATATATCGCCGTCTAAATCAATTTTATTTATGATCACAATAATTTTTTTAGCCTTAAATTTTGCCACTATATCCCTGTCTTCGTCCGTAAAACCGTTTATTACATCTACCACCAGCAGTACCATATCCGCGGACTCCAGGCTTTCCCTGGTTTTCTGCACACCTATTTTCTCCACATAATCCTCTGTTCTCCTGATACCGGCCGTATCGATAAGTCTAAGGGGTATACCCTTTATATTTAACATTTCTTCAATAATATCCCTGGTGGTGCCAGGGACCTCTGTAACAATGGCCCTGTTTTCTCTGAGCAATGCGTTCAATAGTGATGATTTGCCAACATTGGGGCGGCCTGCGATTACCGTGCGAATACCTTCCCTGTATATTCTGCCGGTTTCGGCACTTTCAATTAATTCATCCAGTTGGGCCATCACTGATGCGGCGTTGCTGATCATGGCGGAACTTTTTCTTTCCTCCACCTCATCCTCTGGAAAATCAATAGCTGCCTCAAGTTCTGCCAACATGCCCAACATTTGATCCTGTATATGTCGTATTTTGTCGGAAAGATCCCCCCGTAGTTGATTCATAGCTACTTTTAAAGAAGAGCCAGTTTTTGCTCTTATGATGTCAATTACCGATTCTGCCTGGTTTAAGTCCAGCCTGCCGTTTAAAAAGGCTCTTTTGGTAAACTCCCCAGGCAAAGCCTGCCTGGCGCCGGAAGACAATACAACCTTCAAAACTTCCAGCAGGGGAACCATACCCCCGTGGCAGTTAATTTCAGCCACATTTTCCCTGGTGTAGGTGTGCGGCGCCATCATTACGGACATCAGCACCTCATCAATAATTCTACCATCCGCCGGATTAACTATGTGTCCATAATATAAACGGTGACTACCCCTATACCAATTCTCTCCACTGGGGCTCTTAAAAATTTTATTAATAATTTGCAGGGTATCGTCCCCGCTTGTTCTGACTATGCCAATACCACCTTCTCCCACGGGAGTAGATATGGCTGCTATGGTGTCGTAAATCATAGGTTACACCTCATTATTGAAAGGGGACACACCTCTATTTTAAGATTGGCTCTAGAGTCGGAGGAATGTCCCCAACTTATGAAAGGGAACACACCTCTATTTGTAGCTTGGCTCTGGGGTCAGAGGAATGTCCCCATCTAATACACAAGGGAGACACCCCCTCACCTTGTGGACTTAAAAATATGAACGTTTCCTATCTCTTTAAAAAAACCCAGCCGGCCTGAGCTCCGCTGGGTTTGGTTTGCTTAATATTTTTTTGGTGCTATGATTATTTTCCGGTAAGGTTCTTCTCCCTCACTGAATGTTGCTATATCGTCCCTACCTTGCAATGCGGTATGTATAATCCTTCTTTCCAGTGAGTTCATTGGCTCCAGTACCACATTCCTGCCCCGCTGCCTGGCTTTGTCCGCCAGTTTGATGGCTAATTTCTGCAGTGTTTCTTCCCTTCTTTTGCGGTATCCTTCAATATCAAGAAATATTTTTTTCCTATGTTCCTGATTTTTATTTACCGAAAGACTTACCAGATATTGGAGGGCATCCAGAGTTTCTCCCCTTCTGCCTATCAATACTCCCAAATCGGACCCTTCCAAATTAATATGTACATTTTCATTTTCTTCATGCACTTTTACTTCTGCAGCAATATCCATGGCACCAAGTACATTTCCTAAAATTTGCTTTGCCCTCAAGCCGATGGTATTTTTTATGACTACCCTTACCCTGGCGGGTTTTACTCCCAGTATGCCGAATAATCCTTTTGAAGGCTCCTCAACAACTTCTATGTCAGCTTCTTCTCTTTCTATCCCCAACTCGTTAAGCGCCTGCTTTACTGCCTCCTGCACCGTCTTAGCGGTTTTTTCTATTGCCTGCACCTTCTGTTAGCGCCTCCTTCATGGCCAGGGTTTGTTTATTAACAAAATATTGCTGTACAATTCCCGCTAAATTAAAGGTAACCCAGTACAACCCCAGTCCCGCAGGGACTGTAGTGGTTATCCAGGCTATAAAAAGCGGCATAGTGTAAAGCATCATTTTTTGGGTCTGATCCTGGGTATTTGTTGTCATTCTGGTCTGGTAATAGGTTGTCAAGCCGGCCAGTAACGGAATAAATATGACCGTAGGATTGCTGAAAAACTGACCCAAGGTATATATGTGGCTCAAATTACCTATCCACAAAAAGCTGGCGTGATTCGGATCGGCGTAAGGAAATATCATCAACGCCCTGTACAGGGCAATAAGTATGGGCATTTGAACAAGCAATGGCAGACATCCGGCCATAGGATTAACGTTATGCTGCTTATAAAGCTCCATAATCTTCTGTTGCATCAGCTGGGCATCCTTGCCCTTGTATTTTTCCTGTATCTCTTTAATCTTGGGAGCCAGTTGCTGCATCATAGTCATTGATTTCATCTGTTTCAGACTAAGCGGAAATAAAACCAGCTTGATCAGTATGGTCATGAGTATGATGGCCAGACCGTAACTCCCAAAACCTACGGATAGAGTAAGATGGTAGAGCCAAGTTATCAAAGATGACATACCGCCTACCAGCGATTGCCATAATTCAGTCAAATAAACTCCTCCTTGCGACCCAACAAAATTATTTTACCGGATCGTAACCCCCCGGATGAAAAGGATGGCATTTTAATAAACGAATAAATGCCTTAATACCACCTCTTATTATACCATACTTTTCCAGTGATTCCATAGCATATTGTGAACAGGTAGGATAAAAACGGCATACAGGTGGTTTAAGAGGTGATAAAAATCTTCTATATATTAATATAAACCTGATCATTATCCCGGTAAGCAGATCTTTATTTGATTTCATTTTTAAAAGCCTTCCCGGTAAGTTTGAACAATTCTTCACCTAATTGTTTAAAACTTCTGCCCACAAAACCCTTTCTGGGAATCAGTACATAATCATAACCATCTTTGAAACAATGCTGATTTATTCTACATAACTCCCTGAGCACCCTTTTAACCCTGTTACGTACCACAGCCTTACCAACTTTTTTACCCACAGAAAAACCAAAATTTTTTCTCCCTGTTATCCCCGGCAAGAAATAAAGCACGATTGACTGTCCCGCCACCGACCGCCCTCTACTGTAAACCTTTTTAAATTCATTATTTTTTTTCAAGGTATACAGTTTGGACATAGAAACACCTTAAAAAAGAACATAATTCTGCTAATTAATGGTATATAATATGGTAACCAATTTTAGTACGACTTATACAATTATGAAAGGCCACTTTTCTTAAGCGGCCCTTAAGCAGTCAACCTTTTTCTTCCTTTTAGTCTTCTGCGTTTTACTACATTTCTACCGCCCTGAGTAGACATTCTTTTTAGAAAACCGTGAATCTTTTGGTGTTTTCTATTTTTTGGCTGATAAGTTCTCTTCATTTAGATACACCTCCCCGGGTAGTTTTTGACAGCATATACCAGGCATGTCGCTTATTATTATATATTAACAGAATAGCAGCAGTCAAGAAAAAGCCAGCTTTGATACAGTTTCTTCAGATTATTCTTTAGTTGATAATCACTGGAAATTTTGCTATCATATTTTTAACATTAACAAAAAAACTTTTCCACAATTGTTATCCCCTTGTCAGTAACATTATGAATAATTGTGAATAGTTGACAATAATGAGGTCTCCATTATAAAGGAGGCTTTTTTAGAGTTTATTTTGCAGGGGGCTTCGTGCATGAACAAAGTTGAAGTATCGGCAACCTGGGACAAAATTCTTTCAGCCCTTGAAAAAAAGCTAAACCATCATAACGCTGAGACATGGTTGCAATCCATGAAACCTGTTGATTGTGTGGATAGCACTTTTTATATCCAGGTGCCTGATCACTTCTCCAGGGACTGGCTGTCGGAAAGATACGGGCCCATTATTAAAAACACTATATATGATATTTTAAAAAAGGATACCGAAATAGTTTTTATTTTAAACGAAGATGTTCCCTCAATTTTAAGCCGTATAAACAAGCAACCCCTACCCCCTGTAGAAGATTTATTTTTTTTACAGTTAAATCCTAAATATTCCTTTGATTCCTTTGTAGTAGGTGAAAGCAACCGCTTTGCCCATGCTGCTTCAATGGCGGTGGCAGAATCACCGGCCAAAACCTACAACCCCTTCTTTATTTACGGGGGAGTGGGGCTGGGAAAAACACACCTCATGCATGCCATCGCCCAGCATATCATCAATAAAAACCGTAGCCTTAAAATTGCCTATGTTACATCAGAAAAATTTACCAATGATCTAATTAACTCCATCAGGGATAAAAAACCTGAAGAATTCCGAAATAAGTACCGCAACATGGATATATTACTTGTCGACGATATTCAGTTTCTGGCCGGCAAGGAAATGACCCAGGAAGAATTTTTTCACACCTTCAATACACTGCACGAGGCTAATAAACAGATCATTATTTCCAGTGACAGACCACCCAAAGAAATACCCACCCTGGAGGACAGGCTGCGCTCCAGATTTGAATGGGGCCTTATTACTGATATTCAGCCGCCGGATCTAGAAACCAGAATCGCCATTCTAAGAAAAAAGGTACAGTTGGAAAATCTTAACGTTCCTGACGATGTAGTTTATTATATTGCCAACAGAATACAGTCCAACATCCGTGAACTGGAGGGAGCGCTAATCAGGTTAGCCGCTTATTCCATGCTCAATAAGTGCGAAATTAACATTGAGATGTCTACGGATGTTTTAAAGGATATTTTACCTCCTAAACAGACACGCCAGATTAATATACAACTTATCCACCAGATAGTTTCGGAATATTATAATATTCGTCCCGATGATTTTAAATCAAAAAAAAGAACCAGAAACGTGTCTTTTCCCAGACAAATCGCCATGTACCTGACCAGGGAAATGACCGATCTTTCCCTACCCAAAATAGGCGAATATTTTGGTGGGAGGGATCATACCACGGTCATTCACGCTTATGACCGAATAGTAACCGAAATACAGCTTGACACAAACCTGCAAAATAATATTAATGAAATTATCAACATAATTAAAAGCTAATTATTAACAAAAACATTTTAATTGTTAATAACTAAAAAAGGATCATTAGTGATAAATAATACTTACAAAATATACCAATAATTTAAAGTTAATGCCATCACTTTGCCAACAGGTTTAATTTGTGTATAATCCCTTCAAAATTCACTCTTCCAGGGATTATACACAAATTCACAGCTACTAATACTACTGCTAGTATAAAATATATATTAATAATGTTAGGGGACACACCTCTATATAGGGCTTGGCTACGGGGTCGGAGGAATGTCCCCGATATCTAAATTCCTTACTGCTTAATATTTTTACGAAGGAATATCCCCAACTGGTGGTGAGCTGTTATGAAATTTTTTATCAACAAAGAAAATCTACTCTTTGCTATTCAAAGCGTACAAAGAGCCGTATCGCAAAAAAGCCCCCTGCCTATACTGACTGGTATTAAATTCAGTTGTGAGGAAGATAAATTAGTTCTTTCCGCCACTGATTTTGAAATATCTGTTCGCTGCGCTGTGCCCGCTACTGTGGAGGAAAGCGGATCACTGGTCATTCCCGCCAGATACATTACGGAGTTTGCCCGCCGTCTTCCGGACAGTATAATTGAATTTGAAGCCGGGCCTGATAGCACCATGGCTGTAATCAGGTATGGCGATTCTGAATTTAACATCAACGGTTATGATGCCTCCGAATTTCCATCCTTTGTTATTCCGGAAGAAGAATTTTCCTTCAAGCTTGACGCTGATTTATTCAAGGAGATTATAAAACAAGTTACATTTGCTGTTTCAACAGAAGAATCCAGGCCGGTTTTTACCGGTGTGTTTTTTGAAATAGTAGCTGGCAGGCTTACCATAGTAGCCACCGACACGTTCAGGCTTGCCTTGCGTCACACCGCTATCAACGAGGAAACACCAGAACTTATAAATGTAATTGTTCCTGGAAAAACTTTAAATGAACTGGCAAGAACAGCAGATCCCAAGAGCATCGTGGAAGTGATCATAGGAAAAACCCATGCTGCCTTTATTACAGGGGAAATACAAATAATAGCCAGACTCATACCAGGCAAATTTCCCTCCTACCGCCAGGTGATCCCGAATCAGTTTATTTCAGAAATTAAAATTCCCCTAAAGGATTTCCTGGAGTCGGCAGAAAGGGTTGCACTGTTGGCAGGGGAGAATAATCTGCTGGTAAGCTTGTATATTAGAGAAAATCATGTGGTTTTAAATATGCGTTCTGAAACAGGATGGATTCGTGAGGAAATAAAATCGGAGGTAAACGGCGACAAACTGGAGATTTCCTTTAACGTCCGTTATCTGTGTGATGTTTTACGTTCAATAAATTATGAACAGCTGGTAGTGAGGTTTACCGGACCATTGACTCCGGCTCTAATAATACCTGAAGACAATAAGGATTACCTGTCCATTCTTGTCCCGGCCAGGCTAAGTAGGGAGTGACAGTTTTGCATAGTATTGCAGTTAGTACTTCTATCAAGCTTAATCAGTTTTTAAAACTATCCAATGCAGCGGGTTCCGGTGGACAGGGTAAAATGCTGGTACAGACCGGTAGGGTATCCGTGAATGGAACTGTGGTTTACCACCGGGGCAAAAATATCTTACCGGGCGATATTGTCAGTGTGGAAGGAATAGGAGCATACAAGGCAGTGGCGCCGGAGGAAGCATAAATGTTTTTTAAGCGGCTGGTCCTGTCAAATTTTCGAAATTTTAGGGATCTGTCGTGGTATCCTTACCGGGGAGTAAATATTATCACCGGTAATAACGCCCAAGGCAAAACAAACCTGCTGGAAGCCATCGGATTTTGTACCACCGGATTATCCTTTCGCACCAGTCGTGAAAAGGAAATGATTAAAGATGGAACTAATTCATTGCAGGTTAGTGCACTGCTGGAGAGAAACGGCGTCGAAGACGATATAATCGTAAGACTGGCGGAAAATTCTATTGCTGAATTTAGGTTGAACGGTGTAAAACAGAAAAAAAACCGGCTATTTCTGCCGGTTATGTCAGTTTCCTTCACCCCGGCAGATCTTGATTTAATAAGGGGCAATCCTGCTGGACGCCGTCGCTGGCTGGATACGGAGGTGTGTTCTTTTGAACCAGCTTATGCTTACCATCTGCATAACTATAACCGGGTATTACTTCAAAAAAATAATTTATTAAAAGAAAAAATAAAAACTACTGGCTTCAGCGAAATACTGGACAGCTTTAACCTGCAGTTGATTAATTACGGCAGCAGGATTATTTATAGCAGACTGGTACAATTGGGCAAAATGGCGTCAGTTTTAAAAGATTTATATAGGGAACTTACCCGGGGAAAAGAGGATATTTATTATAAATATCTGTCCAGTGTTCCTCTGGGGGATAAATTAAATATTGAGGCAATAACCTTTTCCTTAAACAGTGCCATTGCGTCCCGTTCCCTGGAAGAAAAAAACAGACGGCAGGCACTGGTGGGCCCCCACAGGGATGATTTGCAGTTTTATATTGGCGGTATGGATGCCAGACGTTACTGTTCCCGGGGACAGCAAAGATCCGCTGTATTGTCCCTGAAGATGTCTGCTATTAAGCTCTACCACAGGGAATACGGTGAATATCCACTATTGCTGATGGATGATGTTATGCTGGAGCTTGACGAGGCCAGGCAGGCGGGGATGGCCGGTCTTTTTGCGTTACCGCTGCAGTCATTTATAACGTCAACTGCGGTACCAGAAAATTTCCCCAGGGATTTTAAGACCGTGAAAATAACAAATGGTCAGTTAATAGAGGGGGAAAGATAATGTTTTTACACCTTGGAGGGGAAACGATGGTGCTTAAAGAAGATATCATTGCTATCCTCGATGTAAGGATAAGGCAGGCCGCAAGCACCCGGGAGTTTATGGAAATATCGACAGATGAAGGGTTCATCAAACAAATTACCGAATCCGCCAAAGAAAAATCAATTATTATAACCACAAAGGATATTTACATCTCACCAATTTCCTGCAGCACCCTAAAAAAACGGGCTGCCCTGAAAATAGGCATTGTTGAGGATCAGTAGAAAGCAGCCGTGAGTGTAGATCACGGTTATTTAGTTTTAAATTAAGGCAATAATGGGAAATGAAACGGAGGTTTCATTTATTGTTAAATGAAAATAATGGTAACTATGGTGTAGACGAAATACAGGTACTGGAAGGTCTGGAGGCGGTCAGGCGCCGTCCCGGGATGTATATAGGCAGCACCAGTGCCCGGGGTTTGCACCATCTTGTTTACGAAGTTCTGGACAATAGCATAGATGAGGCCATGGCCGGTTATTGCGACCTCATCGAGGTGTTTATACACGAAGATAACAGTGTCACTGTGGTCGACAACGGCCGGGGCATACCGGTGGATATTCACCCTAAAACAGGACTTCCTGCAGTGGAAACTGTTCTTACCATACTTCATGCGGGAGGTAAATTCGGCGGGGGTGGATATAAAGTTTCCGGCGGACTGCACGGTGTGGGTATATCCGTGGTGAATGCCTTGTCCGAAAAACTCTCCGTGGAAGTGAACAGAGATGGCCTCGTATATCATCAGAATTACGAGAAGGGTGCCTCTGTAACACCCTTAACGGTAATAGGTAAAAGCGAAAGCAACGGCACCAAGGTAACCTTCAAACCAGACTCGTCTATATTTGAAGAATTGGTAATCAACTTCGAAACCCTGACTCAACGTATAAGGGAACTTTCTTTTTTAAACCAGGGCATAAAAATAATTTTAAAGGACGAGAGGACCGGCCAGGAAATTGAATTCCAGCACGAAGGCGGTTTAAAAGATTTTGTCCGCTATATAAACAAGAATAAAGCGGTTTTACACAGTAAACCCATATATCTGTGTGGAGAAAAAGATGGTGTACAGGTGGAAGTAGCCTTGCAGTATACTGATGGATATGTGGAGAACATTTTTTCTTACGTCAATAATATTCACACCATTGACGGTGGTACCCATGAAGCAGGCTTTAAAACAGCCTTAACCAGAATTTTTAATGATTACGGGAAAAAATACAATATTATTAAAAATGGTGAAGCAAACCTAAGCGGGGAAGACATCCGTGAAGGCATGACAGCTGTTATGAGTATAAAAGTGCCGGAGCCTCAGTTTGAAGGGCAGACCAAGACCAAACTGGGCAATAGTGAGGTAAGGGGTATTGTTGACTCGGTGTTAACAGAAGGTTTGAATATCTTCCTGGAAGAGAACCCGCCGGTTTCCAGAAAAATAATTGATAAAGCGCTGACCGCTGCCCGGGCCAGGGAGGCTGCCCGCAAGGCCAGGGAACTTACCAGGCGCAAGAGTGTTCTGGAAAATTCCACGCTGCCGGGCAAACTGGCTGACTGCTCGGACAGAGATCCCAGTATTTCCGAATTGTACCTGGTGGAGGGAGATTCAGCCGGCGGCTCGGCCAAGCAGGGCAGGGACAGGCGTTTCCAGGCTATATTACCGCTGAGGGGTAAAATATTAAACGTAGAAAAGGCCCGTATGGATAAAATACTGGGCAACGAAGAGATACGGGCACTGATTACAGCTCTGGGCACTGGCATAGGAGAGGACTTCGATATCAGTAAGGCCAGGTATCACAAAATAATAATCATGACTGATGCCGATGTGGACGGTGCACATATCAGAACTCTTTTGCTTACATTCTTTTACCGCTATATGCGGCAGTTAATAGAAAACGGTTATATGCTGATAGCCCAGCCGCCTCTGTATAAATTAAAGAGAGGTAAAAAGGAAAATTACTATTACAGCGATCAAGAACTGGAGAAAACTTTGCAACAGCAAGGACGGGACGGGGTGACCATTCAGAGATATAAAGGTCTCGGTGAAATGAATGCCGAGCAGCTATGGGATACAACCATGGACCCTGATACCAGGACCGTTATGCAGGTAAATTTGGTAGATGCCATTGAAGCTGACGCTATTTTTTCCATGCTCATGGGGGACCGGGTTGAGCCGCGAAAAGAATTTATACAGGAAAACGCCCGGTACGTAAGGAATCTGGACGTATAAAAAAATGTCGAATGTCAAAAGAAAACTGACTTTAGACCTTAGACCTTAGACTTTGGACTTTAGACTTTTTATGAGGTGAGCCGATTGCCATCATTAATGGGTAAAGTTGTACCAATTAATATCAGAGATGAAATGCGAAACTCGTACCTGGACTACGCCATGAGCGTTATCGTTGGGCGGGCCCTACCGGATGTGCGGGACGGGTTGAAACCAGTGCACAGGCGTATTTTGTATGCCATACACCAGATAGGCATGACCCCGGATAAGCCGCACCGGAAAAGTGCTCACATCGTGGGGCAGGTGATGTCTAAATTCCATCCCCACGGTGATGCCTCCATTTACGATACTTTAGTCAGGCTGGCCCAGGATTTTTCCAGCCGCTATCCCCTGATAGACGGCCACGGTAACTTTGGCTCGGTGGACGGTGACTCTGCTGCGGCCATGCGTTACACAGAGGCCAGGATGGCTAAAATAACCATGGAAATGCTGGCCGATATCGAAAAAGATACGGTGGATTTTATACCCAACTACGACGGCAGCGACAAAGAGCCTACCGTTTTGCCCGCCCGCCTACCCAACTTGCTGGTAAACGGGTCCTCCGGTATTGCCGTGGGCATGGCCACCAATATCCCTCCTCACAATCTGGGTGAAGTGATTGACGGGGTGATTTATCTTATCAAAAACCCGAACTCCACCTCCCAGGATTTGATGACCATAATTAAGGGGCCTGATTTCCCCACTGCTGCTAAAATTATGGGACGGGAAGGTATCCGTTCCGCTTATACCACTGGTCGTGGTTCCGTCAAGGTAAGGGCACAGACCACCACAGAAAAAATTAACAGCGGTAAAAGTGCGATCATTGTAACTGAACTGCCTTATGCGGTAAACAAGGCCAGGCTTATAGAAAAAATTGCGGATCTGGTCAAGGATAAGAAAATTGACGGCATAACTGATTTAAGGGATGAATCGGACCGGCGCGGCATGAGGGTGGTAATTGAATTACGCCGGGATGCAAAGCCCCAGGTTATTTTAAACCAGCTTTATAAGCATACACAGATGCAGGAAACTTTCGGCGTTAATATGCTGGCTCTGGTAAACGGGGAGCCCAGGACATTAACTTTAAGGGAAGTGCTTTACTTTTACCTGGATCACCAAAAAGAAGTTATCGTGCGGAGGACCAGGTTTGAACTTAATAAAGCGGAAGCCAGAGCCCATATAGTCGAAGGTTTATTGATTGCTCTGGATCACATAGATGAGGTTATTAGTACCATTCGCTCCTCCAGAACAGTGGAGATAGCCCGGGGAGCACTTATTGAAAAGTTTACTTTATCCCAGAAACAGGCGGAAGCCATTCTGGAAATGAGGTTACAAAGGCTTACTGGACTAGAAAGAGAAAAGCTGGATATTGAATACGACGAATTGCAAAAAAAGATAGCTTATTTAAAGTCAGTACTTAGTGATGAGGCTAAAGTGTACGGGATTATCATAGATGAGCTGTCAGAAATAAAAAAGAAATATGCCGATCCCAGGCGCACCTTAATCAGCGATGAGGATGTAGCTATGGTGGTGGAGGATCTTATACCAGAAGAGGATATGGTTATCACCATCACCAATCAGGGTTACATAAAAAGAATATCCTCAGATACCTATCGCAGCCAGAAACGGGGTGGTAGGGGTATTAACGCTATGGATACAAAAGCGGAGGATTTCGTGCGCCACCTCTTCATAACCAGCACCCATCACTATTTTCTGTTTTTCACCAATAAGGGCAAGGTATATAGGTTAAAGGTGCACGAGATACCGGAAGCCGGTAGAACGGCCAAGGGCACACCTCTGGTTAACGTTCTTTATATCGACCAGGATGAAAAGGTAACGGCCGTAATACCGGTTCGGGAATTTACCGGCAATATGTTTTTATTCATGGCCACCAGGCAGGGTGTCATCAAAAAAACAGCATTGAAGCAGTATGATACTTCCAGGCGGGACGGCATAATAGCCATCAACCTCGACCCTGAAGACGAACTGGTGGAAGTAAAACTCACGGACGGTAAACAGGAGATAATGCTGGGCACCAGGAACGGGCTGGCTATACATTTTTCTGAAAAGGATGTTAGCCCCTATGGAAGAACCGCCAGAGGTGTAAAGGGAATTAATCTGCTACATAAAGATGTTGTGGTTTCCATGGATACCATCAAAGATGAGGCGGACGTTCTGGTGGTTACAGTCAACGGCTTTGGCAAACGCACCCCGGTCGCCGAATATCGACTGCAGACCAGAGGCGGCAAGGGTATAATCAACATAAAAACCACCGAAAGAAACGGGGAAGTGGTCTCTCTACAAATGGTACGGCCTGACGAAGAAGTAATGATGATTTCCGCAGAGGGCATTATCATAAGAATCAGGGCAGGTGATGTATCCCTAATGAGCAGGGTTACCCAGGGGGTTACCCTGATGCGCCTGGACGAGGGTGATAAGCTGGTGGCTTTGGCCAAGGTAAATTCCGACGGGGAGGATACGGTCAAATAAAAAGGAAAGGGGACACACCTTTCAATTGAGCCTGGCTCTGGGGGTCAGAGGAATGTCCCCAATGAATATACTTGACACCGGCAGGGGCATATGATATATTTACCAATGTCGCTGCCGGTTTGGCAGGTAAAACAACCAATAAATACCGGTTGACCGGACAAGCTGCAAAATGCTATGATATAAAAGTCGCCGATGCGCCGAACCAGTAAATGGTTCTTGACCGTACCAACTAATAATGATACGATTAAAAGCGTCGCACTTGGCGAACTGGTCCTTGAAAACTAAACAGAAGCAAGATGGAAAAATGGTCGTCAGTCGTCGGACTTCGGACGTCAGGAATGACGAATGAATGACAGATGAAGGAAAAGACTGAAGGCCGAAAAACCAAAACCTCGTCAAAGCAATTTAAGCTAGCGAGAAAAAGAGCAAGAGAAAATCTCCATAAAGGTAAGGGGACACACCTCCTTCGGAGGAATGTCCCCAACAAATGATTTTTCTATAAGATTTTATGGAGAGTTTGATCCTGGCTCAGGACGAACGCTGGCGGCGTGCCTAACACATGCAAGTCGAACGGAGTTTAGAAAAAAGCTTGCTTTGGTCTAAACTTAGTGGCGGACGGGTGAGTAACGCGTGGATAACCTGCCCATAAAGCCGGGATAACGCCGGGAAACTGGTGCTAATACCGGATACGCTCCGAGTAGCGCATGCTACACGGAGGAAAGGCGAAAGCCGATTATGGATGGGTCCGCGTCCCATTAGCTAGTTGGGGGTGTAAAAGACCACCAAGGCGACGATGGGTAGCCGGCCTGAGAGGGCGAACGGCCACACTG
>LADO01000065.1 GCA_000961595.1 Peptococcaceae bacterium BRH_c4b | reverse complement strand
GGTACGTGAGCTGGGTTCAGAACGTCGTGAGACAGTTCGGTCCCTATCCGTCGCAGGCGCAGGAAACTTGAGAGGATCTGTCCCTAGTACGAGAGGACCGGGATGGACGGATCACTGGCGTACCGGTTATTCCGCCAGGAGTAGCGCCGGGTACCCATATCCGGGAAGGATAAGCGCTGAAAGCATCTAAGCGCGAAACCTGCCTCAAGATAAGGTTTCCCACTGGAAAACCAGGTAAGACCCCATGTAGACTACGTGGTAGATAGGCCGGGGGTGTAAGTCCCGTGAGGGATTCAGCTGACCGGTACTAATAGGTCGAGGGCTTGACCTGAAAAAGAATCAAACTAAAACCTAAATCGCTTTTGCAAATAAATTTCTTAAACGCTGTGAAGTTTTGAAGGTGCACATTGAGAAGTGAGAAATGAGAAGTGAGAAGTGAGATAAAAAAGAAATTTGCTGAAGCAAATTTCAACAAAGAAACTCACCTCCAACATCTCACATCCCACCTCATCATGCATTAATAAAAAAACAATTTTCCGGTGACCATAGCGAAGGAGGTACACCCGTTCCCATCCCGAACACGGTAGTTAAGCCCTTCAGCGCCGATGGTACTTGGGATTTATCCCTGGGAGAGTAGGTCGTCGCCGGAATAATATTTGGGGACATTATTAGTTGGGGACATTCCTCCGAAGGAGGTGTGTCCCCTATCCTCTTTTAGAGGTGTGTCCCATTTCCTTATTCGCCCTGTGGTTTTTGCCGCGGGGTTTTAATTTATTAATTATTCGGACAGGTTATTGATATTGTTATTAGTTTGTGATATTCTTTAATTATAAAAAATGAATATAAGTTGGGGGTGCCGTAAGGCTGAGAGGGATTAGTCCCAACCCTTTGAACCTGATGTGGGTAATGCCATCGTAGGGAAGCTGTAATTTATTATAAATTATTGATTTAGCTTACCCGATGGGTAGGTTTTTTTTGGTTTTAGGGGGTGAGGAAATCTGAAGATTATTATTAATGGTAAAGATGAACTATTACCTTCCGGAATTAGTTTATCCGATCTGATTACACTGAGAGGGTTAAACAAAAAAAACATCATTATTGAGTATAATCAGGAACTGGTTAAGGAGGAGGACTGGGCCGGGATTACATTAAAGGAAAATGACAGAATAGAAATTATGCGCTTTGTGGGAGGCGGTTAAGCAATGCAAGATGTATTACTTGTAGGCGATGAAAAAATAAACAGCCGGCTATTTATAGGCACCGGCAAATTTTCATCAAACAGGCTTATTCCCGAGGTTGTGAAGGCTTCCGGCGTACAGGTGGTAACCGTTGCGTTAAGGCGGGTAGACTTTGACAGCGAGGAAGAAAACATTGTCAATTACATACCGAGGGATTGTTGTATACTCATGCCCAACACCTCCGGGGCCAGAACAGCCGAAGAGGCTGTAAGAATCGCCAGACTGGCCAGGGCAGCGGGGTGCGGCAACTGGATTAAAATTGAAGTGATTGCCGACAACAAATATTTGCTGCCCGACAATTATGAAACCATAAAGGCCACGGAAATTCTGGCCGGGGAGGGATTTGTGGTTCTGCCGTACATGTCTCCCGACCTGATGGTGGCAAAAAAACTTCAAGAGGCTGGAGCCGTGGCGGTGATGCCTCTGGGAGCGCCTATTGGTACCAACAGGGGCCTAAAAACCAAGGAATTGATAAGAATACTGATTGATGAAATTTCCATTCCCGTTATTGTTGATGCGGGTATCGGTAAACCCTCCGAAGCCGCCGAGGCAATGGAAATGGGGGCTGCAGCAGTATTGGTAAACACGGCCATAGCAACGGCCAATGATCCGGTGGGCATGGCCAGGGCCTTCGGTATGGCTGTTGAGGCGGGCAGGATGGCCTTTTTGGCCGGACCGGGGGCAACCATTGAAATTGCTCAGGCATCCTCGCCGCTTACCGGATTTTTAAGGGATTAAAAAAATATAGATCGAAGGTAGCAGTTAATATGAGCTTTTACTGGGAATATCAGAGATATAAAGGGTTTGATTTTGAGGAGTTCTTTTCCCGCATTACTGAGGCGGATATAGAAAGAATACTGTGTAAGGACAGTTTAAGTGAAACTGATTACCTGTGTTTGCTTTCGGAGCGGGCAGAGGGATTTCTCGAATCAATGGCACAAAAAGCCCACAAATTGACTGTGCAGCACTTTGGCAGAGTCATTCAGCTCTATACGCCCATATACCTTTCCAACCACTGCATTAATCATTGCGTTTACTGTGGCTTCGCGGCAAAGAACCATTTGCCGCGAAAAAAGCTAAGCCTCGCCGGGGTGAGAGAGGAAGCCAGGGCAATATCCGCCGAGGGGTTGAAACATGTTATTGTACTGACTGGCGAATCACAAAAAGAATCCCCTGTTTCATACATTAAAGAATGTGCAAATGTGCTAAAACAATACTTTTCCTCCATCAGTATAGAGATATATCCTTTGGAGGTTGCTGAGTATGAAGAGCTTATAAACGCAGGGGTTGACGCTTTAACCATTTACCAGGAAACCTATGACGAAGAATTATATTATCAACTGCATCCGGCCGGACCCAAGAGGAATTACCATTACCGGTTGGATGCACCCGAGCGGTGCAGCCAGGCGGGTATAAGGTCCATAAATTTTGGAGCGCTCCTGGGGCTTGGCAAATGGCGGACCGATGCCTTCTTTACAGGACTGCACACCAATTATATTCAAAAGCGTCACCCCGAGGTGGATGTTGCCGTTTCATTGCCACGGATTCGCCCGCAGTTGGGGGGGTACGTGCCCCAATATGTTGTAAGCGATAGGAATCTTGTGCAATATATGCTGGCTTTCCGGCTTTTCATGCCAAGGGCCGGTATTACCATTTCCACCCGTGAGCAGGCCGGTTTCCGGGATAATCTGATTAAACTGGGTGTGACCAAAATGTCCGCGGGCTCCTGTACTGCAGTAGGCGGGCGGACCAGCGGTGACGAGGGGACCGGTCAGTTTGAAATATCCGACCAGCGCAGTGTCGCAGAGATGAAAAATATGATCTACAGCCAGGGTTACCAGCCCGTTTTCAAGGACTGGCAGCTGTTTTAAAACAGGGAGCATTCCATGAATGATTTTGAAAGGGCGCTGGCGGAGCGTATCGGCCCGGCGCGTTTTGGTAAAGTACAAAAAGCGAGGGTGGGAATTGCCGGGGCCGGCGGGCTTGGTTCAAACTGCGCCAATTTATTGGTCAGAAGCGGTTTTAAAAGATTTAAGATTGTCGATTTTGATGTTATTGAATGGACAAATCTCAACCGCCAGTTCTATTTTGCGGACCAGGTCGGTCAGAAAAAAATTGTTTCATTAAGAAATAACCTGCTGCGTATTAATCCGGATATTGACATTGAAATAGTGGATCAAAGTATAACAGAAGAAAATGTGGCCATCATCTTTTCCGGCTGTGACATTGTGGTGGAGGCGCTGGATAATCCCGGGAGCAAAAAAATGCTGGCCGAAGCATATTTTAATTCGAATAAGCTTTTGGTGTGTGCTTCGGGCATGGCGGGATGGGGAAACAGCGACGACATTAGAATAAAAAAGATCAAGGATAATTTTTTTCTGGTGGGTGATATGGCTGCAGAAACCGGGCCGGAATCCCCTCCCATGGCCCCCCGGGTGAATATCGTAGCGGCAAAGGAAGCTGATATTGTACTTAGTTATGTATTGGATTGTTTAAAATTATGTCAGTGAGATGGGAGATGAAGGAAATGAATGTCCGGCCAGCCATGACTGCCCTGCTGTCAGCCGATCTTTACGGCATAACTTCGGAAGAGCACTCCATGGGCAGGAGAAATGTCGAAGTAGTTTCGCTGATGATCGAGGCCGGTATTAAAGTTGTGCAGTACCGCGAGAAGTATAAAAATATGGCTGAAAAATACAGCGAATGTATTGAACTAAGGGAAATAACCAGGCAGGCCGGCGTTGCTTTCATCGTCAACGACTATGTGGACCTGGCTATTATGGTGGATGCGGACGGGGTTCACGTGGGGCAGGACGACCTCCCGGTGAACAGGATTAGGGAACTCGTTGGTCAGCATATGATTATAGGATTATCCACCCATAGCCCGGAGCAAGCCAGGGCCGCTACGGAGATGGGGGTGGACTACATCGGGGTCGGTCCGGTATTTGCCACCGCTACCAAGAAAGATGTATGCAGTCCGGTGGGATTAGGCTACCTGGATTATGTGGTGAAGAATATAAATATTCCCTTTGTAGCCATTGGCGGAATAAAAGAGCATAATATTGATCAAGTTACCGGCCGGGGAGCCCATTGTGTTGCCATGGTAACGGAAATAGTCGGGGCTGAGGATATCCCCGCCAAGGTTAACAGAATAAGATCTATCCTAAAAGGGGAGAGCACATTCCGGTAAACTGTTCAGGCGGGGCCGGAATGTTTTTGCTGCTGGCGCGGAGAAGGCGAACCGCGGGGTTGATTGAACTTATGTGCATAATTTGGGATTATACGAATGTTGAATTTATTGACAAGTTAAGATAAAATATTTTGTTAGTGATAATTCCAAATTCAAAAGTATATTGGAGGAGAAACAGGTGGCGGAAAAAGGAACCTGGACAGTAAAAAAAGGACTGGCTGAAATGCTTAAGGGCGGGGTGATCATGGATGTTACCACCCCGGAGCAGGCTAAAATAGCGGAGGAAGCCGGGGCCTGCGCGGTCATGGCACTGGAACGTGTTCCTGCGGATATCAGGGCTGCCGGTGGCGTGGCCAGGATGGCCGACCCCACAATCATAAAAAAGATCATGGATGCGGTTACCATTCCCGTTATGGCCAAAGTACGTATAGGGCATTTTGTTGAGGCGCAGATTCTGGAACACCTGGGCGTTGATTACATAGACGAAAGTGAAGTATTAACTCCGGTGGACGAGCAGCATCACATTGACAAGTATGCCTTTAAGGTGCCCTTTGTCTGCGGGGCCCGCAATCTTGGCGAGGCGCTGAGAAGAATAGGTGAAGGGGCGGCCATGATCCGCACCAAGGGCGAGCCCGGCACCGGCAACGTGGTAGAGGCAGTACGCCACATGCGCAAGGTGATGGGCGAAATAAGGCGTATAGCCAACATGCCCAGGGAAGAATTAATGGCGGCGGCCAAGGATATGGGTGCTCCTTACGAATTGGTATTACAGGTGGCCGAATTGGGCAGACTGCCGGTGGTTAACTTTGCTGCGGGTGGTATCGCTACCCCGGCGGATGCGGCGCTGATGATGCAGCTTGGCTGTGACGGTATATTTGTGGGCTCGGGTATCTTTAAATCCACCAATCCCGCAGCCAGGGCCAAAGCTGTAGTGGCTGCCACTACCCATTACAATGACCCGAAAATTCTGGCTGAGGTGTCCGGGGATCTTGGAGAAGCCATGCCCGGGCTGGAAATAGCGTCCATCCAGCCGGAACAGAGGATGCAAGACAGGGGCTGGTAGAATGGTCGTCAGGCGTCGGTTAAGAGGACTGGGAAAGAAGGAAATGAATAAATGCTGATCGGGGTGCTGGCCCTGCAGGGGGCTTTTATAGAACACGAAAAAGCGTTTCGTTCCCTGGGGGTAGGTACTATTCAGGTAAGACTTCCCGGACAGCTTGACAAACTGGACGGACTGGTAATACCCGGCGGGGAAAGCACCACTATGGGAAAATTAATGAACGAATTTGGCCTTTTTGAACCAATAAGGGAAAAGGTCTTAAGCGGCATGCCGGTGTTTGGGACTTGCGCCGGTATGATTATGATGGCTAAAGACATTGCCGGTTCGTCCCAGCCGCGGCTGGGACTAATGGACATTTCCGTGGAGCGCAATGCCTCTGGACGTCAGGTAGATAGCTTTGAGGCCGACATTGATATCCCTGCTGTTGGCTCACAACCTTTCCGGGCAGTTTTTATCCGGGCGCCGTATATCATTGATGTTGGAAGCGGTGTGGATGTTTTGGCTAAGTTTGGCGAAAAGATTGTTTTCGCCCGCCAGGGGAGATTCCTGGCAGCTGCTTTTCACCCGGAACTGACGGATGACTTGCGGGTTCACCGTTATTTTTTGGAAAAATGCATGTGAATTAATTTATAGATTCAAAAAAATATATTACGCCGTGGGATCTTTGCGTATCTCACGGCGTTTGTTTGTTAAAACAAACGCAGCATTGCCGAGACAGGAAAAAATTATTTTATTGTATTTTTAAGCAGGTGCGGATAATTCATTGAGCTATGCAAAATGCGATACACAAAGACCTTTTTATCTATGAAGCGGTAGAAGGCTATATAAGGGTCAACGATGACCATTCTGAAATTTGAATTTTTTCAGAGAGCGCTCGAGTAGTGGTGCTCCAGAATATGGGTAATTCTCAAGATGGGCGGAGAGACTGCATAATGTTATCGAGCATTTTGGCTGCCGCCTGTGGATTATCCACCATTATATAATCGAATATTTCGTCTAAGTCTGAGTAAGCGGCAGGAAGTAACTCTACATCATACCTTTCCATTGATTTTCTCCTTTAGCCGCTTGTGAGCTTCATCAAGTGAAATTGTGGGTTCGCCGGCAAGACGTTGTTGTTCCGCGAACAGGAGTTTTTCATGCAGGTCAAGCATAGTCTCTCTACGTTCAAATGCTTCAATGCTCATAACGACAAGATCACCCTCGCCGTTTCGTGTGATGTATACCGGCTCGGCTGTTTCACGGGCAAGTTGTGCGATGGCGTTGTAGTCGTTGCGAAGCGTTGTAGATGACTTTATAATCATATCGGCGTCCTCCAATCAAATTATTCTGCGATAATTATACAATAATTCTATCAGAATATGAAGATAAAGTTATTTATACTATTGAGTTATTAACGCTGCTAAAGGTGATATGAAGTCATTGCCGTTTATTGGAGGCATCCGTATTAAAAAATAAGCTGTTTAGATGACAACCAATAAGGGCCGAGACAGTGGTGCGGAGGATGATCGGCTGCAGAGACATTTCTAAGAAAATATCAACTTTTAGTAAGCACGCAATTAAATGTTGCAAAATGGTTTTCGGTGTTGTATTATTTATTTCAGGTTCATAAAAAACCCTATGCAGGGGTAGAGTAACCAGCAATGTCTTTCACAGAGAGTCGGTGGCAGGTGGAAACCGGCAGGGCGGCTGGCGAACGAGCTCTCCGAAGGGGGCCCGCTGAAAGCAGAAGTAGGTGGGCACGGGTTGATCCCCGTTATAACGATGAGTGGGTTAGGGCTGTTTTTTGCCCTTACCAAAAAGGGTGGCACCGCGGGAATAATACCTCTCGTCCCTGTTTGGAATATATCCAAACGGGACGGGAGGTTTTTATATTTTAAATTAAGAGAGGGGTAATCTTATTATGCAGGATAAAAATTATCTGATGATTCCGGGGCCGACGGCTGTGCCGCCTTCTGTATTGGAGGCCATTTCCCGGCCTATGTTTGGCCACCGCACTGAAGAGTTTGCTGCTATGTACAAAAGGATAGTTGAGAAGTTGCAGATGGTGTTTCAGACTAAAAACGATATTTTTGTTATGACCCAGACAGGTACCGGCGGCATGGAAACCGCCATCGCCAATGCAGTCAGCCCTGGTGACAAAGTGCTGGCACTGGTCACAGGCAATTTTGGTGAAAGGTTTGCCAAACTGGCCAGAATTTACGGCGGTGAGGTGGATGAACTGAGTTTTGCCTGGGGTAGTCCAGTGAATGTTAAACAGGTGGAAGAAAAACTGGCCGCCAATCAGTACAAGGTGGTATTGGCCACCCAGAATGAAACATCCACCGGCGTTTTGAATGATATCGAAGGTATTGGCCGGCTGGTGGCCAAAACTCCGGCCCTGTTGCTGGTAGATGGGGTTAGCGGCGTGGGCGGCATTGAGATAAAGGTGGACGAATGGCAAGTAGACATGCTGGTTACCGCTTCCCAGAAGGCTATGATGTTGCCGCCGGGACTGGCCATGGTGAGTGTGAGCAAAAAAGCCTGGGAAGTGATAGAAAAGAACACCTCGCCCCGATTCTATTTCAGCCTGCCGGCTGCCAAAAATAAATATGACAGCTGGAATACTCCTTATACCCCCGGAGTTTCGCTGTACGTGGGGCTGGACGTAGCCCTGGACATGATGGTGAAAGAGGGTATGGACAACGTTTATGCCAGGCACAAACTGCTGGCCAGGGCCACCCGGGCCGCCGCCAGGGCGCTGGGCCTCAAAATGCTGGCTGAGGATGACTGGGCCTCGCCGGTGGTTACCGGAATATACAGCCCCGAGGGCATAGGCGCTGATGATATCCGCAAGATTGCCAAAAAAGAATTTGCTGTTACCTTTGCCGGCGGGCAGGGCATATTAAAAGGCAAGGCTTTCAGAATTGCGCATATGGGCTTTGCTGATAAAATGGATGTGATCATCGCCATAGCAGCTCTGGAAATGGCCTTAAAGAAAGCGGGATACCCGGTAGAACTGGGTACCGGCATGAAAGCGGCCCAAGAAGTATTGCTGGGAGGGAACGATTAATGAAAGTACTGGTTATGGACGGTGTCTCTGAAGAGGGCCTTAAGCCCCTGCGGGAAAATTCTGATATAGAAGTGGTTATAGGCAGTAAAATGACCGAGGATGAACTGTGCAGCACCATAGCTCAGTATGACGCTATGATCGTGCGCAGCGCCACCAAAGTTACCGCCAAAGTATTTGAAAGTGCCGAGAAAATTAAAGTGGTTGGCCGCGCCGGGGTGGGTGTGGACAATATCGATCTGGAGGCGGCCACCAAAAAGGGCGTGCTGGTGGTAAACGCACCAGATGGCAACACCATTGCCGCCTGCGAGCACAGCATCGCCATGATGCTGGCCCTGGCCAGGAACGTTCCCCAGGCCGTGGGAAAAATGAAAGAGAAGGTCTGGGATAAAAAGGCCTTTTTAGGTGTTGAACTGCGGGGCAAAACCCTGGGCGTGCTTGGTCTGGGCAGGATAGGCTCCGCCGTGGCCAAAAGGGCACAGGCTCTGGAAATGAACATCGTAGCCTACGATCCTTTTATAACCGAGGAAAATGCAGCCAGGCTGGCGGTGGAGCTGCTGCCCCTGGAAGAGGTTTTTAAAAAATCCGATTTTATAACCATCCATATGCCCAAGACCAAAAATTCCTATCATCTGATCAATGATCATACCATTGCCCAGATGAAGCAAGGTGTGCGCATCATTAACTGCGCCCGGGGCGGCATTGTGGATGAGGAAGCCCTTTACAAAGCTATGGTGTCCGGCAAGGTGGCAGGGGCGGCCCTGGACGTGTTTGAGAAAGAGCCCAATTTAGAAAGCCCGCTGCTGGAACTGCCTAACTTCATCGCCACACCGCACCTGGGGGCGTCCACCAGGGAAGCACAATTGAACGTGGCGGTGGACGTTGCGGAGGAAATAGTCAACGCCCTTACCGGGAAGCTGGTGAAAAACACCGTAAACATACCATCCATTAGCCCCAAAGCTCTGGCTGTCATTAAACCTTACCTGGAACTGGCGGAAAAACTGGGGCGCTTCCACGCCCATCTGGTGGACGGAAGGATTAAAAAGGTAGAGGTAATATACAGCGGCGAACTGGCCAAACAGGAGCTTATGCCTCTTACCACCGCCTTGCTCAAGGGTTTGCTGGACCCCATCCTCCAGGAAAGCGTTAACTTCGTCAACGCTCCCTTGCTGGCCAAAAACCGGGGTATACAGGTATTCCAGACCACTGACGGGGACTCGGAGGGATATGCCAATCTTATTTCTGTCAAGGTATACAGTGACAGCGGAGATAAATGCCTGGCGGGAACACTTTTCGGCAATAACGATGCCCGGCTGGTAATGATAGACGGCTACCGTATTGATGCCGTGCCCAGCAAGTATATGCTTTACATTCCGCATCTAGATAAGCCCCGTATAATAGGTCCGGTGGGAACGCTTATCGGCGAGCACAACATTAACATTGCCGGCATGCAGGTAGGCCGCAAGGAGATAGGCGGCAAAGCGGTAATGATCCTGGCTGTGGATGGATTGGTGCCGGACGGGACATTAAAAGAAATAGCAGCCATTGACGGTGTTCTGGATGTAAAAATGATCAATTTGTAGCGCTTACCGAGATGCTTTTTGATTTGACGGCAGGGCGGTTAGGGACCTTTTTGAGGGGTCTTTAACCGCCCATTGATTTGACGGGGTGGTCTTGCCATGCTGTTGCGGGGACTTATGCCAGATGGAGGAACAAGTAGTTTTTGCACTCATTTCTATGTTATTATTAACATTAATGGTTTCCATTTTGCTAGTATTTTTTATGGTGTAGAATGGTTGTAACGGACCCAGATGCTGGTAATAATAGTAATTACACTAACTTTGAATTTTAAGCTTGCCGAAAGCAACTATTAAATATTTATAAAGCGGAGGTATCATAGTCATGCTTGATTTGAAGTTTGTCCGCAGCAATCCGGATGAGGTAAAGGAAGGGCTGGCCAAAAGGGGCGCCGATACTTCCCTGTTGGACCCTTTTTTAAAGCTTGATGAAAAGCGACGGGAAAAACTTTTTGTGGTGGAGCAACTAAAAAACCGCCGCAATGTTGTCTCTGAAGAGATAGGAAGGCTTAAAAAAAGCGGCCAGGAAGCCGAGGATATGGTGCTGGAAATGCGCCAGGTTTCCCAGCAGATTAAAGAGATGGACGAAGAATTAAGGGAATTAGACGAACAACTGCAGGCCACTTTGCTGACCATTCCGAATATTCCTCATGCTACCGTGCCTTACGGCAGGGATGCGGACGAAAATGTGGAGGTCCGCCGCTGGGGGGAGCCTCCGAAGTTCAGTTTTCAGCCCAAAGCCCACTGGGATATAGGTGAATCCCTGGATATATTAGACTTTGAGCGCGGCGGCAAGGTGACCGGGGCCAGGTTCACCTTTTATAAAGGACTGGGTGCCCGGCTGGAAAGATCCGTGATTAATTTTTTCCTGGACCTGCACACCAGGGAGCACGGTTATGTAGAAATATTTCCGCCCTTTATGGCAAACACCGCCAGTATGACGGGAACGGGCCAGTTACCCAAATTTGCCGAGGATATGTTCAAGGTGGAAGGGACTGATTATTATCTCATTCCCACCGCAGAGGTGCCGGTGACTAACCTTTATGCCGGGGAAATACTGGACGGCAGCCGGCTTCCCATTTCCCACTGCGCCTATAGCGCCTGTTTCAGGGCCGAGGCCGGGGCCGCCGGCAGGGACACCAGGGGATTAATACGCCAGCACCAGTTTAATAAGGTGGAAATGGTGAAATTCACCAGACCGGAGGAATCATACGGGGAGTTGGAAAAGCTTACCGGGAACGCCGAGCGCGCTCTGCAATTGCTGGGACTCCCCTACCGCACGGTGTGCCTGTGCACCGGGGACATGGGATTTAGCTCGGCCAAGACCTACGATATTGAGGTGTGGCTGGCCAGCTACAACGAATACAGAGAGATATCCTCCTGCAGCAACTTTGAAGAGTTTCAGGCCAGAAGGGCCAACATTCGCTTCAAGGACGGCAAAGGCAAGCCGGCTTTCGTGCATACGTTAAACGGCTCCGGTCTGGCCGTGGGCAGGACCGTGGCGGCCATTCTGGAAAATTATCAGCAGGAAGACGGCAGTGTGGCTGTGCCGAAGGCACTGGTTCAATACATGGGAACAGATGTTATCCGGTGAGGCCGTTGAAAAACTGCGCCTGGCTTTGTCAGGCTTGCCGGACAGTGCTCACGTACTTCCAGTACGCTCCGCTCTGTCCGGCTTCGCCTTTCGCGCCATGCTTGTTTTTGAACGGCCTCAAGAATGGGTGGTAGATCGTTTGGACAAGAATGGCGAGATTGAGAAGAAACAATCTGTTGTGATTGCATCAATTAAAATTAGTTTCCGGAAGGTCCAGCGGGCTCTGGAAAAAGTGTGGGCCTGCTGGCAGTTATTGAAAGTGAATTGAGCAAAGCCTTTATTGACAGGCATCACGGGCTATGCTATACTTTTATATGCCGCTGGGGAAAGCCTGGAGGGGTGTCCGAGCGGTTGAAGGAGGCGGTCTTGAAAACCGTTGAACTCTAGCGGGTTCCGTGGGTTCGAATCCCACCCCCTCCGCCATATATATAATTATGGAGAGTTGGCCGAGTTGGCTGAAGGCGCTCGCCTGCTAAGCGAGTATATGGGCATAAACCTGTATCGAGGGTTCGAATCCCTCACTCTCCGCCAAAAATAAATGCTGCACCGGATTTGGTGCAGCATTTTCGATTTACCTCCGGATCAAGAAATCTATTACCGCAACCAGGGCCACCAGCCCAAAAAAGATGCCCGCCACCACAATGGTCCTGTTTCGGCCTTGGCCCAGTTTTTTCTGCTTCTCCCGCTGACGAAGCAGTTCCTTTTTTTCCGGGGACATATAGTCCACAGATTTTAACCTTCTTTTTTTTCGCGGCTCAAATTTGAGCACTTTATTTTGTGATTTGTTATTCATATATTATCCTTCTCAGGTATGGGGACACACTTCTTATGTTGGCTTATTCCTTACTTCTTAACAAATTCGCGAAGGAATGTCCCCAATTTATGTTATAACCAAATTATATACCATCCCGGTACCAAGGGGAAAGTGTCCGGCATTTAGAAATTTATCCCCGGGTCTTTGACAGTTGAATAACCAATAGATTTTCTAAAAGCCTTGAAAACAGGGCTTTTTTTATTATTTTTTTGTCAAATTTTTGCGGTTTAGTATTGAGCAATTTGTAACAATGTGTTATAATATAAGGGTCTGGAGGTGTTGGTTTGAAGCTTACTATTTCCAAATCCAAAAATGCCGCTTCGCTATATGTAACAAGATCAATTTATGTAAACGGTAAAAGAACTTCTAAAATTGTTGAAAAGTTAGGTACTTTTGCAGAATTAGAAAAAAAGCTAGATGGACGAGATCCCATTGAGTGGGCAAAAAAATATATTGAAGAGCTTAACAAAAAAGAAAAAGAAGAAAAACGCGAAGTAATCGTTAAATATTCTCCTGTCAAGATAATCGATAAAGATAAACAAAATTCTTTTAATGGCGGTTATCTTTTTCTCCAAAAAATATATTATGAACTCGGGCTACATAAGATTTGTAAAGAGATATCACAAAAGTATAAGTTTAATTTTGATTTAAATTCAATTCTTTCCAGGTTGATTTACAGCAGAGTTAT
>LADO01000042.1 GCA_000961595.1 Peptococcaceae bacterium BRH_c4b | reverse complement strand
CAGCGGTGGCGGTATGCCCAGCGGTGGCGGTATGCCCAGCGGTGGCGGTATGCCCAGCGGTATTCCGGGAGGCGGCATGACTTCAGGTAATATTATATCAAGTCCGGCTGGTTTTGGTCCGAGCGGCGCAGGAATGTCTGGCGGCGCAGGAATGTCTGGCGGCGCAGGAATGTCTGGCGGCGCAGGAATGTCTGGCGGCGCAGGAATGTCTGGCGGCGCAGGAATGTCTGGCGGCGCAGGAATGTCTGGCGGCGCAGGAATGTCTGGCGGCGCAGGAATGTCTGGCGGCGCAGGAATGTCTGGCGGCGCAGGAATGTCTGGCGGCGCAGGAATGTCTGGCGGCGCAGGAATGTCTGGCGGCGCAGGAATGTCTGGCGGCGCAGGAATGTCTGGCGGCGCAGGAATGTCTGGCGGCGCAGGAATGTCTGGCGGCGCAGGAATGTCTGGCGGCGCAGGAAAAGGCGGAATATTTGGCGGTGGGGATATATTCAGTAGTGGTGGAATAACCAACGGCGTCTTCCCGGGTGGTCAGGGTGAAGCCGGATTTCCCGGCGGTGCTGGCAAAACAGCATTTTCTTCACCACTGGTTATTCCCGGCACTATGGTTAAGTTGCCCGAGGGAAGTACGGTTGATGAAGTAATTAAGAATTTTGATCCAGATAAACTTGGTGTAACACTTCCATCTTATGTCAAGCCAGAGGACTTTGCCATGGTACTAAAGGGAGAAAAACAACTTGACAATGTCACCCAGGAGTATATAAAAGGCATGAACCCCGGGAAATTCGGCCCCATGAATGACCCGTTCGCTTTATCCCGGCAGGAGGGCCTGGAGATGGACAGCATGGGTAATTTCCTGGTTAAAGCTTCTGAGGGTGCACCGGGAAATCCTTATATTTTAAAAGCTAAAGAACTGGAGACCGAGGGTAAATACAAAGAAGCGGCAGAAGTTTTTAATGACCCCGATGCACCCTTTGCCAATTATCCTGACGCTATGGTCTGGGCGTATCAAGCCCAGTTGAAGGTTAAAGCGGGAGAGACGCAAGAGGCCATAGTGGACATTGAAAAAACCCTGGCCATAGCTCCCAACGACGACAAACTGTACGATAAGGCCAGTCAGATATTCAAAGAAGCGGGCTTAACGGGGCCAAAAGTCTTCGTTAACGGGGTAAAGCCCGATTTTGACGTAAAACCCTTTATCCAGGATGGAAGAACATTGGTTCCCTTCCGCGCTCTTTGCGAAACCATGGGTGCCCAGGTGGACTGGAACGCTGAGGAACAAAAAATAAGTGTCCTGAAGGAAAGTAAGGTAGTCGAAATGACTGTCGGTAGCAGTACAGCGCTGGTTGATGGAAAGCCGTTTACCTTGGATGTTCCCCCCAAAGTAGTTAACGGCCGGACGGTCGTCCCTCTCAGGTTTGTTGGAGAGAGTCTTGACACAACGGTAAGCTATGATGAGAATACGGAGATTATCAAGGTAATGCCCAATTAATTATAATGGTAAAAGCAACAACCTCAGCCCCTGCCTAAAAAGCAGGGGCTGAGGTTGTTGATAAACTCCAAAAAGCTCAAGGGGCTTTATGGTGAAATCATCGCACTCGCGAGTTGGTCCTCCTGCTGATCAGCCTCTTCACTCCTCACCTAAAGCTTCCAAATTGGCAGCTTTAGAAGGCTCGTTTAATAATGACTTATACAGTCTCTGGAATATTACTCTATTGTGCTTTCTCCATCCCTGATAAATTTCAGTAGTACTATGTCAATATTACGAAGCCCGCCGCAGGCGGGCTTCGTGCAACAGTTTACACCACTAATTTTACAAATTTTCTTTTACCGGCCCTTATAATCATGCCGTCTTTAACTAACAGGTTGGCGCCGGGATCGTCAAACTTTTCACCATCCACCTTCACAGCCCCTTGCTGTAGTAGTCTGCGAGCCTCACTGGTGCTTGAAGCCAGACCGGACAACTGCAACAATTTGGGTAACCAGACACGACCTTCTTCCATCAAAGCGAGTGTAACAGTAAAAACAGGAATCTCATCAGGTAATTCATGCTGCTGAAAAATTCTCTTAAACTCTTCCTCGGCCGCCAGAGCTGCCTCCTGATTATGATAAAAGACAACTATTTCCCTGGCCAGCCGCATTTTAATGTCCCGGGGATGCAGATCTCCGTCTTTCAAACCCTGCTCAATTGACCTGATCTCTTCCAGGGAAACGGAAGTTACCAGTTCAAAATAGCGAATCATAAGCTCATCAGGCAGGGACATGGTCTTGCCGTACATTTCCCTGGGTGACTCATCTATCCCTATGTAATTGCCCAGACTTTTGCTCATTTTTTGGACTCCGTCGAGGCCTTCAATAATGGGCATCATTAGTGCAATTTGAGGTTCCTGACCATATTCCCTCTGTAAGGTGCGGCCCATTAAAAGATTAAACTTCTGATCCGTTCCACCCAGTTCTACGTCTGCCTCAAGAGCCACCGAATCATAACCCTGCATCAGGGGATAAAAAAACTCATGTACGCTGATAGGGAGATTCTCCCTGTATCGCTTTGAAAAATCCTCCCTCTCCAGCATCCTTGCCACTGTATACTTCGCCGCCAGTTCAATCACCTGAGCAAAGTTTAGAGGCGCCAGCCACTGGCTGTTAAAAACAAGTTTAGTCCTGGAGGGATCTAAAATCTTAAATATTTGTCTTTCGTAAGTCCGGGCATTTGCCAGCACCTGTTCCTCGGTTAGTTGCTTCCTGGTTTCCGACTTGCCTGTGGGATCTCCGATACGGGCAGTAAAATCACCCAGAATAATAATAACCTGATGTCCCAGTTCCTGGAATTGACGCATTTTTTGCAGCACCACAGTATGTCCCAGATGTATGTCCGGTGCAGTGGGATCCAGGCCAAGCTTTATGGTTAAAGGCTTTCCGGTGGCATTGGAACGTTTAAGCTTTGCCACCAGTTCCTCTTCAGGGACAATTTCCACGGTTCCCCGCCTGATAATTTCCAACTGTTTTTCTACACTGTGCATGGGCGGCTTTCCTCCTTCGCTTAACCGGCAATAAATCCAATACATTATACCAGAGGCCGACTTCAGGTGACAAGGCAGAGAAGGGCAGCAGCATGGTGCAAAATATTATGTTATAATGTCTATCATACATATCAAGGAGGACACTAATTTTGACGGCAACACGGAAACGGAGAAAAATAAGGCCGGGCAGGCTTGTTTTATTTGTAGTTCTCCTGTTTACCCTGGTATGCGGCACCGCCGCCCTGGGACTTGTAGCCATAAGCCTCAGGGATATGCCGGCCTGGAGCGAAAACGCCCTCATGTCTTCGAATTCAACACTTATATATGATAAAAACGATAAAGTCGTAGCCAAGGTGGGTGTCGAAAACAGGGTTCCCATTTCCCTTAACGAAATCCCCCCAAAGGTTCAGGAGGCATTCCTGGCCGCTGAGGACAGGCGTTTTTACCAGCATTACGGAGTAGACATAAAAGGAATAATCAGGGCTGCATTTATCGACATCACCACAGGGGGATTACGCCAGGGCGCCAGTACCATCACCCAACAATTGGTAAAGCTAACCTTTCTTACTCCTGAAAGAACACCTAAAAGAAAAATTCAGGAAATAATCCTTGCGGTCCAGGTTGAACGCCATTATTCGAAAGAAGAAATTCTGGAGATGTATTTAAATAAAATATATTTTGGCGAAGGTGCTTACGGCATCCAGTCGGCGGCCCAGACCTATTTCGGAAAAACCGTCCCCAAAATGACGGTGGCCGATGCCGCCCTGCTGGCCAGCATAGTAAGGGCCCCGAGCTTTTATTCCCCGTACAGGCATGAACAAGCGGCTATGGACAGAAGAAACACTATTCTATCGCAAATGGCCGACTACGGCTATATCACCTCCGCTGAAGCGGCCAAGGCCAAATCGAAACCACTGGACATAATAGAAGGCTCACCTGCGGGAAGGCAATACCCCTACCCCTACTTTGTGGATTACGTGACTGAGCAACTGATAGAAAAATACGGCCCGGAGAAAGTTTACAAACAGGGGTTAAAAGTATACACCTCACTGGATACCGACATACAGACCAATGCGGAGAAAATAATGGCCAATGACCGTAATTTCCCGCCCGCCAGCGGCAAGAAGAAACCACAGGGCGCGGTGGTGGTGCTCGACCCGCACAATGGCCAGATCAGGGCGCTGGTGGGAGGCAGGGAGCACACCAACAAGCTGGGCTGGAACAGGGCCACACGCAAGCCGGGCCGGCAGCCGGGGTCATCCTTTAAACCAATTATAGACTATGCTCCGGCCATAGAATTAAAAGGCATGGGGCCCGCCACGGTAATAGACGACGCGCCGAAAAAATACGGCAATTACGAGCCGCACAACGACAGCAGGAGCTACAGGGGACTGATTACCTTAAGAACGGCCATTACTTATTCGGTAAACGTTGTGGCGGTAAAACTGCTGGTGGATCATGTTACCATACCCGAAGCCATAACCTTTGCCCGGCGGCTGGGGTTCAACATAAACGGCAGTTCCGTGGGAGCCAGCCTGGCCCTGGGGACGGAAGAAGTAACCCCCCTGCAAATGGCCGCGGCCTACGGGGCCTTTGCCAACCAGGGCATATATACCGAGCCGGCGGCTATATTAAAAGTGGAAGAGCCCGACGGCACACTGCTGGAAGAACATAACCCTGTACAGCGCCAGGCCATGAAGCCCACTACTGCCTACCTGATCACCGACATGCTGAAATCCGCGGTCCAGTCAGGCACCGGCAGCAGGGCTAATATCGGCCGCCCCGCCGCTGGTAAGACAGGCACCACGGATCAGGGCAAGGATATCTGGTTTGCCGGTTACACCCCGGATCTGGTAGGAGTAGTCTGGATCGGTTACGACGACCCGATACCGATGCAGAGAAGCTATGGAGGCATTTACCCGGCCCCCATCTGGCGCCAGATTATTGGTGATGCCCTAAAGGGTAAGCCCATTAGAAATTTTGCCAGGCCTCCGGGCATTATATCGTATACAGTTGACAGCAAATCCGGATTGTTGCCGGGGCCAAATACTCCCCCGACTGATATGGTTACCGATTTATTTGCCAGTGGCACCGTCCCCACCGGGACAGACGATACCCACGTACTGGTGGAAGTTTGCGCCACCAGCGGCTTGTTGCCTACGGAATACTGTCCTGACAGGGTATTCAGAACCATGGTTAAACTGCCTTATACGGTACCCAAATTCGTAGCTGACTCTAATGAAAGAGTACCTACCGAATTCTGCAACATTCACGGGCCTGGCGGTGGAGGCCAGATACTCCCGCCCGGTCAGAACCAGGACACAAATCCACCAACGAATATACCATGGAATACACACGACGATGACACTACCAGCGAGCAGATAAACCAGGGCGTTGACAGGGAAAAACATTAAAAGGGGCTGCCGCCCCTCAGGACTATCGGTCCTTCACCCCGCACTAAAGTATAAGGGGAACGCCCCCTTACCATCCCCCTGAGGAAATTATCCACTTGGATAATTTCCTATCTTGAAAAAAACCACTAAACTTGAAAAGCCCGTGGATTAAAATCCACGGGCTTTTATTTTCGGCGCTACTTTAAAAGACACAGCTGTAAGCGAGATTCTGTTTTTCAAGCAGTCATCTATCTAAGGAATTCGAAAATTCCTTCCCCCTAGAAGGGGGTGCCCCTACCCGTGGCCTACGGCCACCTATTTGGGTTGCACGCCAGCGGAGTTTACCCTTGCACTCACCGGTCGCCCGGTGACTTCGTTTCTGTGGCACTTTACAGCTACTAAAAACTAACAGGAGTTTCTTTCGCCGTCGTCAGGTCGCCCTGCCCCGGCTTACACCGGGCGCCGTTTTACATAAATTATGTGCGTGTCTCGACTTTCCTCTGCCCCGTGAAAGGACAGCAACTGCTCACCGTACTTTTAAAGCGCAAAAACAATTATACTTTACAAAACCGAAAAATGCAACCGGAAGGCTCTGGTATCCGACTTCAGCAATTTGTCATCCCTGGGAACCTGCCGTATACTCGAACGATTTAACACCGGATCCTAGCACGCCTAATTTTTTACCGTTGACCTGAACCTCCACCACCCCTGCATTTCCTAGTTTTATCCAAATTTTCTCCTTGCCCTGGAAGCTTTTACTCTCTCCTGCCGGCAGCTCCCCCGTAAACTGGGTCTTACCGTCCACCACCACCAACATCCAACTGGTTTTATCCGTTACATTAAGGGTCATATTTACACCTTCCGGGGCAGGCTCAGGAGGAATCACCAAGTTATTATTATTGTTATTTCTGTTAATAATGTTATTATCGAGACCTGAAGGCGGCAGCTGGTGCTCTTTATTTACGGAGTCATTCTGCTGTGAAGCCGGGGGACGATTTAATCCTTCCCCATTTTTAAACAAGGGAAGAGTCGCAAATACAGCTGCTACAAATATAATACCAGCTATAATTAAACCCGCCGACAGAAACCTTCTATTTCCTTTACCTGGAGTATGTTGTTCCTGAATTTCAACGCTTTCCTGTTCTTCCTCAGCCGGATACTGACTCTGGTAGAGGGACAATATATCGTCAGCGTCAAGTCCCAGATACCGGGCATAATTCTTTAAAAAACCCTTTACATAAACCCTTCCCGGAAGTATGCCAAAATCTTCGTTCTCCATGGCTTCTAAATATTTATGGCGAATCTTGATGTCGGCTTCCACAGCATTCAGTGAGACACCCCTGGTTTCCCTGGCATCCCTCAACGCCTTTCCTATTTCCAACCTCAACACCTCCATTCACCGGAATCCCATATTCAGGCAAACTGGTAATATATCCGGCAACCGCATCCACTGCATAGCCCATATTGCCCGTATCAACGGACAAATTATATCTGCTGTCCGGACCGGCCGGATATTTATAAAGCGGGTCGTAGTAGTCTACCAGCAGTATCTCGACAGCCTCTTCGTACCTGCCTTCTGATAGCAAATTAATTAATTTTTTTACCTTGTCGTTTCCCAAATATCTATTAATAGATTCCACAGCCCGGATTAGCGACTGCACGTCAAATCCCGGCCCCTTTACATATTCCTGGATGGAACGTTGAATCCTATTCTGAATAGAGGCGTAAAGCAGTACACCGTATCCTTTTTTCATTGTATTCATTACAGGTTGTGGAACCAGCAGCCTTCCAAGCCTTCTGCTTTCACATTCCACCACGAAAATTCCTTTTTTTTCTGCTTCCTTAAGTGATTTAACGATTAACCCCTCGAAATTTTTCTGTGATGGGGAGGCTTCAAGTCCTATTTTGCCGAATACTGAACCCCGGTGCCTGGCCAGACCCTCCAGATCCAGAATCGGTATTCCTTTTTTTGCCAGGCATATCAGTAGATCTGTTTTTCCCACTCCGGTAAGCCCGTGCAATACCACGGCCCTGTGGGGCAAATCCCCCTCCAGATAACGGTTTACATATTTGCGGTAAGATTTATAGCCCCCGTTTATACGGTAAATTTCAAAACCCATAAGGTCAAGCATGTAGGTCACAAATTGGCTGCGTAACCCCCCGCGCCAGCAAAAAAGCACTATACCGTTACCTTTGGAAAGTTGAAGCTCATATTCCTTCAGCATACCCGGTAACTTCGGGGAAACAAGGCTCAGTCCCAGTCTCCGGGCTGCCACCGGGTTCTGTTTTTTATAGACTGTCCCCACCATAGCTCTTTCCTGGTTGTTCAACAGCGGTATGTTAATGGCGCCTGGTATGGTGTCTTCACAGTATTCATCCTCGGAGCGGACATCCACCAGGATGGCATCAGGCATGGCTAATGCATCTTCTATGGCTATATTTTTCGGCATTATTTATACATCTCCAAAAAACGGTTAAACCAATCAACCCCGCCAAACGGTTACAAACCGTCTCCGGGGTTACATACATAATAAAAAAAATGTTTATAATCGCATCTATTTTAGCATATCCCCATTATATATGCAAAATTCCCACAGGCCGAAAGTTTAATTTGGGTTTCTTGCAAAATCACCTTCGACAAAAAAAATTAAATTCCTCTATTTTCCTAAAATTTTTTCATTTCCCACTTTTTTGAAGGTCTGTTCGTATTGTTCCATGGTCATTAAAACCGCCCTGGGTTTACTCCCTTCAAAAGCCCCCACAATCCCCCTGCCCTCCATTATATCCAGTAGTCTGGCGGCCCTGGCATACCCTATATGTAGCCGGCGCTGCAGCATAGATATGGAAGCATGTCCGGTTTCAATAAATATTTCCACCGCCCGGGGCAGCAGTTCGTCCTCGGGCTCATACCGGGGCAAAGGCTCCGCCCCGCTGCCTGACAAGCCCTCGTTATATACAGGGGCAGCCTGTTTCTTCCAGAATGAAACCAGGTGCTCCACTTCCCTGTCGGAAAGATATGCTCCCTGAATCCTGACGGGCTTAGCAGCACCCACAGGGAAAAACAGCATGTCTCCCTTGCCAAGCAATTTCTCCGCTCCTCCCATGTCTAGTATAGTGCGGGAATCTATCTGGGAAGAAACTGCGAAAGAAATCCTGGAAGGTATATTAGCCTTGATCAATCCCGTGATAACATCCACCGATGGCCGCTGGGTAGCGATCATCAGGTGTATACCTGCCGCCCTGGCCATTTGCGCCAGCCTGCAAACGGAGTCCTCCACGTCCGCCGGTGCTACCATCATCAGGTCAGCCAGTTCGTCTATAATTACCACTATATAAGGCAGCGGCGTCCTGGGATTTGCTTCCCTGCTATGGCAGGAGTTATTGTACCGGTTGATATCCCTGACTCCTGCCGCAGCAAATAGCTCGTACCTAAGTGCCATTTCCTTAACCGCCCAGCGCAGGGATGTGGCCGCTTTCTTAGGATCCGTAACCACCGGCGAAATAAGGTGTGGTATGCCGTTATAGGTGGCTAGTTCCACCATCTTTGGATCGATTATTAAAAATTTAAGTTCTCCCGGCGTGGCCTTGAACAGCATGCTGGCAATCATGGTATTGAGGCAAACACTCTTTCCGGATCCAGTGGCGCCAGCTATAAGCAGATGGGGCATAAGAGCCAAGTCCGCCACCACCGGACTGCCCGCAATATCTTTACCCAGGGATACCGTAAGCCGGGAAGGAGCTTTCTGAAATTCATCAGTCTCCAACAGCTCCCTTAAATTAACGGTGGAGATTTCCCTATTGGGCACTTCTATACCTACTGCCGCCTTCCCCGGTATAGGCGCCTCGATGCGCACATCCGGGGCGGCCATAGACAGGGCTATGTCATCAGCTAGGCTTACTATCCTACTGACCTTGATTCCAGGTGGTGGTTGAATTTCGTACCTGGTAATGGCCGGCCCGCGGGACACCTGCGTAACCTTGGCCCTCACGCCAAAGTTTTCCAAGGTTTCTTCCAGTATCCTTATATTATCGGTTATATCTTTGTTTGCCCTGGAACTTCTGGCCACAGCCGGCCGGGCTAGCATGGACAGTGGAGGCAAGTGGTACTCCTCAACCTGACTTGTGGCAGCGGCTTCATGCCCGCCAACACAACCCGGGTATTGCTGATCCGGCCTTCCGTCAGCCGATTTGACCAGCCTCAACACAGGACCTCCATTGACAGGCTTAACGCTTCCGGCCCCGGAATTTTTGCCATCCTCAAGCCCGTCACCCCCGGATTCCTGCCTCGGGGAGCCCTTTTCCCCAGAACTATCGGTCTCCCCGCTAAAATCAATGATCAGCGGGGCTTCCCTTTTCTCCTCCTCCTGCTCCTCTATAAACAGGAAGTCTACAAAAATATTTTTCAGCGTTGCCAATACCCGGCATAATTTATTCCTGGCCCTTTGGTACAAGTCGTTTAAATGGCAGTTAAAAACCAGTAAAAAACCTATCAAGGCAAAAGCTCCCAGAATGATAACCGTCCCTACCAGGCCAAAGGAGCGCCGCAGAGCAATCGCCATAACAGCCCCCACCAGACCGCCTCCCTCGCCCCGCAGGGCACCCAGCCAGGCTTGATGATCGGATACAAAAAGATGTAGCACGGTCAGGGATACTACGAAGAGCACCATTCCTCCGTAAAGCCTCTGGGGGGCGCCCTCCCGGGGGGGATTCTGGATTAGCCTTAGCCCCAGGTAGGCTAGCAACAGCGGAAAGAGGTAACGTCCCTCCCCGGTGAAACTACTTAATATTTTTTCGAAATAATATGCCACCAGACCAACTCCGGGGTTAAACAGGCAAACCGTGCACAGCAGAGACAGCGAAAAAAATAAAATGCCGACGACCTCAAGCTTAATTTTCTTGTTAAAACCTTTAGGTCTACTCACTGTAATTACCTCCTCTGGTAAATTATAGCATAGCAGACCTAAAATTATTTGTCATATTCATGTTTTTAAACGCTTGATTGTAACTTTTTCTCTCCTTACCGTAAAGCGATCCTTCCACTGACCTCTGAATAAGGCCAGGGTGATAACAGCCGGGCAAAGCCACGTCAAAGGTAAGACCTGCGTAGTTTTTTCTTATACATAACCATTTTTGCAACCATTTTACCCTTTGGCTTTTTTTCCTAAGGATTAAACCTCCTTTCTTCTGTTAAAACCGGTATAACCAGCATCTTGGAACCTGTGGCAGCCGCTCTGGCGGCATTTATATTCCTTAATGAAGTACTTAGCCCTACTCAGGTAGGCAGTCGCATATGAATACTGGCAGCTGTAATACTGTGATTCAGTTAAAGACTGAAAACATTGTCAGGCAGGAAATTAATAATACCGGTTTAAATGGTAAACATATGTTCATCCTTGGAAGTAAATTACCACCCACCGAAAAAAATGTAAATAAAAAAGTTAATGCTAATTTGCAAATAAAGGTTTACCTCTCCTTAACTATTGGTTATAATACTAAAAAAACAAGGAGTGTTTTACATTGGCTTTTGAAATTTACAAACCTAGGGGAGAAAAACAAGAGAAAGCACCAATAGTATCCTTATCTAAGACTTCCGTGGTGCTAAATAACATCGCCCGGGAAAAGCTCGCCACTGACAGAATTGAACTGGCCTATGATAGAGAAACAAATAATATTCGCGTTAGGGCAGTGGATGAAGGCGGCATGGAAATCAGAAAGACCAAAGTATTTGGCAAAGGTTTTTACAACCAGTTCGGTATTACCCAAAAGGGTAAATACGAGGCGAAATTCAACCCTGATGAAAAGGCATTATATATTCAATTACGATAACCCGCACTTAGCGGGTTTTTTTTTGCAGTCCAAAATATTTTTCACAAGACATAATTAAGCTGCAGTTGAATAAAATTGCATAAAAAGCTTCGGCAGGCCCGGGCAGGATTTAACGATAAACAGACATAAACGTAAAATGCCCGGGATTTTGCTTGTTTTCAGGAACTATTACATGTTTACTTTTTGTTCAAAATCTGCTAAAATTATTTTTAAAGGGGGGAGACTTAACTCCGTGGACTCAGAAATAGGCTTATTAATACTGGGAGCGGTACCGCTTTTGATAGTGGTTGCCACATTCAGAATGATTTTTTCCAAGGGAAGAATATGGTCCGACATTAGCTAACCATAGATATAGTGACATAGATATAATTCAAAACCTTAAACTCCGTTAATTGCAAACGGAGTTTTTTATTTTTATTTTTATAAAAAATTTTTCAATAATCCATACCATAAAAAGGAATTTTGCAATATATGTATAATGCTAATATTTGGTAATATAATGTTAATTTGCTTTAAGGAGGGTATTTATGGAGTGTTTCACGGAGTATAGGAATGTAGTAGCAAAGATTAAAGGACTGGCCAGCGACATAACCTCATTAAAACAGAGTCAATGGGAAGAACTTGCCCGCTTAAACCAGACAAGGAGCAATCTTAACTCCGCCATTATCAATGCTGTGCAAAAGCGGAATACAGCCTTGGAAGAATCAGCCGCGATACTGGCAGAACACATTAAGGAAGCCAGGCAGGCCCTCGCCCGTACCGAAAGTCCCGAATGTACTACGGATGACGTGATGGCTCTGGAAGCCGTATGGCAGGAATCAACTTCCCTGTTCCGTAAAATATCCGGCCTGCTGGTCACCAGGCCGACGGATTCGGCTACTTGCACAGGCCCACAGGTTCTGACGCCGGAAACACCAGCTGAAACAGACGGAAAAGGGAAAGGACCGGAACAGCCGGACATTTCGGATAAGGCGCAAACCTTTACCGGAAAAAGCCCCTCCTGTACCGCCGTGGAGGTCTGCCCTGCGGTTATACAAAAAGAAGTCGCGGCAGCCCTGGATAAGACAACTGGCGGGGTAATAACAGAAGCCGGTAATACGGAATTAAAAAGCCGGGACGTTCCCATAACCCAAAAAACGGTGATACCGTCGAAAAAAAATAAAAAATCAAAGAACGATAAACACCCCAAAAAAGAGATGCCCAAAATAACCGCCATATCCGTAATGCCCGCCAGGATTATGCCCTATGAAAACGGCGATATTTTACCGGAAGAGATTAAACGCAACGTTGAAGCCATAAAACTTGGAAAACGATAAACATTGTAGCTGGTTCTAGCTGGCCGGTCCCTGAACTGGAACACCCCAAAATAGTTATAATATTTTGGGGTGTTTGATATTGAATCCTTTATGGACCTTCCATCCGTCTCGTTTGCTTCGAAGCCATGCATTGTTAGTATATGCTTAATAACTTAGTAGTATTAAAGATCCATTGATATAATTTGTCAATTATAATATACTATTTCCATCTTAAAACCATATGGGGATTAAATACTGATTACCGGTAAGGGCGGGTTGATACAAAAATGCATGGTTATTCTTTTATAGTTTTGGCTTTTGCCGGCATGATGGGTTTAATTACCGGCAGTTTTATAAATGTTTGTATTTATCGTCTTCCCCGGGGCGAATCAATAATGTTTCCCCCTTCCCATTGCACTGAATGTGGAAAAAAGATAAAAATAATTGATTTGTTTCCAGTAATCAGTTATTTGCTGTTAAAAGGACGTTGCCGTTTCTGCGGGGAAAGGATAGGCATACGTTATCCAATGGTGGAAATAATCACTGGAGTTTTATTTATAGCCCTGCTACTGAGGTTTGATATTAATTTCATATTGTTAAAATACATAGTATTAACTTGCATTTTACTTACTATAACCTTTATCGACCTGGAGTATTATATAATTCCCGATAAGGCTGTGCTGGCAGGGCTGGCGGCAGGCATTTTGCTTCATTACCCGGCCGGCGATATCACGGTAATGTCTTCCCTTTACGGCATACTATCCTCCACCGGCTTTTTATTATTTGTTAATCTAATCAGCCCTTTGGTATTCAAAAAAGAAGGCATGGGCATGGGCGACGTAAAACTATCTCTGGTAATGGGCCTATACCTTGGGTGGCCGCTTTCATTGCTGGCGATTTTTGTGGCCTGCTGTGTTGGAGGCCTGGCAGGAACGGCGCTTATGCTGCTAAAAGAGAAAAACGCCGGTGAAATCATTCCCTTCGGCCCTTTCCTGGCAGCCGGCTCTATGGTCTGTTTTATGTGGGGCCGGGAATTAATCAACTGGTATGTAACACGTTTCTTTACATAAAAAGAACAACAAAAGGCGGCTGGGCTACGGAATTACAACCGTTTCCGCAGCTCAGCCTGATTTCGTCCGTGCTGCTTTCCTCTTTGGCAAGCGTAACATCAGCCCATTGCTGCGGCTGAATTTGGTTTTCTTCCCGGTTTAGCTTCGTTGCCCATGCAACATACTGCCGATATTGGATACCCTTTGCCTTGCACCACGCCTTGGCTGTTATCCCGCTGACACGACATTCCTTAACCAGCGCCAGCCGTTCTGTCTTGGTCATTCTCAATACCTCCATTTGTTATCCTACATGGAGATATTCAAAGTTGTATACCTTTAATTCAGCGAATTAAGAAGCCTCCTTAGCTTTCTGGTCTCTTCAGTATCCCACATCTTTGCTTCAATAATTTTAACCGTTTTCCTGGCAGCACCTATCAATGATTTTCTAAGTTGATTAACACTGCATCTAGCTGTGAGTTGTATTTCGTCACCATTCAATTTTTCCCTCACAAATTCCAAATTAATTATGTCATTATCAATCTTTTTTCCACGTACCAAGAGTGGACCATCCATAAAAGAAAAGTCACACGGTGATCTGTCAACTGACAACATTAATTTCTTTAGAGAATGTAGCCACCATGTTAAGATGACTACAACGAAATCATTCCAATTTTTTTCAGGAAAAAACTGGTCCTCAATAATAAAACATATTTCACTTGTGATTTTGCTTCGACTTAATTCAAAACTTTGTTCGTTCACCCTAATATCAACATACTGAATCAATTTGTTCACCACCTTGTCTAGAATATGGGATAGGCAGTTTCTATTTCCTTAGTCACAGTGTTTACCCACATTTCTATGTCCAGTGTTCCACCATTTCCTCTAATCCTTACAGTATCCCCTTGTGTCTTAATTCTTTTCCCATACCTGTAAGCCTCACGTATTTCTCTCTCAATCTGTTCTGCAGTCATATTCTCAGGGAACAGGTCTTTTGTACTCCCAGAGCCTACTCTTGAACCACCTTTCATGTGACCTGAGAGTACATGCTCCATATCAATAGTAACTTTTTTCCAAGAAGGAAGGTTGACAGCTTTAGCCCACGCTTTTATGGCAGTTAATTCAGCCTTAATAGCTTCCCTTTCACCAAGTCCAAGAGCTTTACCTCTTCCCATTAAAGCAAGGTTAAATGCTATTATTTCACTAGTTCTATTGAATTCCTCCTCTGACATTTGGCCATTTATATACCTGTCAAAGGTATCGGGATCTACTCCCAATAAGCCTGCGGTTCCAAACTCTTTAAATCCCTTAGGGAAGTTTTCTTTTACTACTTCCCAACTCTTTCCATAGGTCTCTCCAGTAGTTGCTACACCAACACCCTTCTTAAAGTTTTCCCATGCTTCACATAATGTCATATGCCCACTGGGGTCAATAATAACTTAGTTAACAGGTACCCTTAATATGCCCTTAATATGCCCTTAATATGATTTAACCTTTTCTTACCATATCCTCTAATTCAACAGGGTTTTTCTTGAAAAGCTTATTAATATTGTTCCCCCTAAGGTTTGGGTTATTTCTAATATTATATATCATATATACATATAGAAAGGTCTGCGCCTAATTCATTAATTTTTTCTAAGATCTCAGAACTTATCCCAATACCAGCCTGCGTTTGTCTAGAGTAGAAATAGCCGCAAAAAAAGTCTATTTGTGGTATTTACCTTTATGTTCTCTAATCCATTTTTTCGCTGGTTCAAGCTTTTCGAATAACCATAATATATGCTCCTCAAGTGAATTTGTTTCTTCTAATCCTGATTTAATAATCCATAACCCCGTTCTATGAGGAGCGTAGTGAATTAACTTGCCCTTCTTGGATAATCCGATATTTGCATCCCCTTTTTTGTGTGATTCTGAAGGTTCTATGCCAATTATATCAGATATTTCAGATGGTTCCAAAATATCTCCGGATATTCTAAATGAGACCTTAAACCATTGTTCTTTTTCAATATATGGTTCTTTCATATCAGTCCTGCTCCTTATGTATAATTATATCCTATCTAACTAATTTTGCTCCACCTTGGGTCAAACTCCCAAGCCATTCACGGGTTACAGGATCGTAAACCCCACCCGTCATATCAAATATTACATTATCATCTGCTCCTCGTTCTGCACTTCTCTTTATTTGGTGTAAACGTTCACTAGCGAGTTTTGGATCAATACCATGATATTGCTCTAGTCTTCGATATTATCTCAGTTAACAGGTACCCTTAATGGTATATACCGCGCCGGAGACGCTCATAACGGTACGGTTTCCGTCGCCGTCGTAGGAGTAATCAACAGTTGCCCGCCGGATCATAGGTATAGTCCACTGCCTGCCTGTCCGGGTATTTCAACCTGGTCAGTTGATATAAATTGTCATAGCAGTACCGGATGGTTTAGGTAAAGCATAGGGACGGGGTTATTGCTTTATGATAAAGCGACACCCTCGTCCCTTTACTTCCCATTAGTTTAGGGATTTTTTTGTTCTTAATACTTGTGATACCTTATATGATACAGAGCCATAACTACCCAGAGCATAACTACCTATTACTTTTGGCTGTTTAGCGATGACTTTTCCCTCTTCATCTACATATCTTTGAGTTATTACATCCCAAAATCCGTAGTCTTCTAATAGATCTTCTTGGAGAACAGGTAGATTACCAATAGTTTTAAAGTATCCCCTTACCCAGCCTAGATTATTCACAATCTGTGGAGGAATTAACAATTCTCTATTGGCCAGTGACGATGGTATTTCTAAACTTTTAACTGAATTATCATATATATAAATTAAACTAGATCCATTTACAAAAGGGTCTTTACTTGATATGTTAGTTCTTATCACACGACCTAAATAATACAAACCCTTCTCAGGCTGAATAACAAAAACATCTCCTTCTTTTGGCTTCTTTCTAGATGGTTCCATCTTTATCAAGTTAATTCCCTCTGACTCCATTTCTTATTGACCCCCCTTAAAAACCAAATCTATCTAACATACCTTCGCCCCATTTAACTGCATCTTCATACCATGGTTTATTAGGGCTAATACTATTTATTTTGTTGCTTAATTCTTTACGATGAAAATTAATATAAGCCTGTTCCAATGCCCGTGCTTGAGTTCGTAATAACTTAGTTAACAGGTACCATTAATGGTAGGTACCTTAATGGTATTCTCGATTCTGGTTGTCATATCGAAATCCATACTTAAAGAAAGGCTGAATTCCTTTGAAATCAAGGATTTCAATCAGTTGTGTTTTTCTGGGTCTAACATGCTTTTGGGGAGATTAAAATGTCAAAGTTCCTTTCTCTTTCCATACTTGAAGCGTCATTTTTGCTTCAAAGCTTGGTGCTTCATTTGCGCTCATTTTAGAAATATGCTCTAACCTATTAACAGCAGCATCTTTATATAGCCCTAAGCCAAGGCAATGAGCTGCCGCCCACACTTGAACAGAATAATTACTGTCATTTAACAACTGTGGCAAGGCTCTCTCGCTCAATTCTTTACTATTAAGAAATGATTTGTATATTTTCGTTAGTTTAGCATAGTTTTTGTTCGCTGTTTTGTAATCACCCTCACGAGATGCACTCCAGTGTAAAGCAGCATAACTTCTATACTCTTCTATGATTTTATTAAAATCTTTCATTACTTAACCACCCCAAAATCTCTTAGTTTCTGCATACCAAATTTAAATTGCTTTTCATAACTTTGTCCTGCTAACCAGTCTCTAACAGTATTACCTTCAGTAAATGCTTGCTTTGATGAATAATATCCACTTATTTTAGCGTGAGTTGCACTATCCACTGCAATAATATTTTCAGTATTATTAATCTGTGTAGGGCTCAAACCTGACTTATTTATTTGGGATTGTTCAACAATGTGATGCCACACTTTGTCTTCACCTGGCGAGCCAAGAAACTTCTTGAGTGCACTGAAAGAATTAAAGCCTTTTCCTGCAGATTTAGCCCCCGCCTTTATGGAAGTAAATTCAGCCTTAATAGCTCCCCTTCCACCAAGTCCAAGTGCCTTACCTCTTCCCATCAAAGCAAGGTTAATTGCTATTATTTCAGTTGTTCTATCGAATTCCTCCTTTGACATTTGGCCATTTATATATCTGTCAAAAGTATCAGGATCTACTCCTAATAAACCTTGGGTTCCAAACTCTTTAAATCCCTTAGGAAAGTTTTCTTTTACTACTTCCCAACTCTTTCCATAGGTTTCTCCGGTAGCTGCTACACCAATACCTTTATTAAAGTTTTCCCATGCTTCACATAATGTCATATGCCCACTGGGGTCAATATACAGTATGGGGTTGTTTCTACAGTACACATATTTATTCCGGGACAACGGGTCGGTTAATTCGCCGGGGTATGTGTCCTGGCTAAGGAACCTTCCCGTTGCCGGGTCGTAGTATCTGGCCCGTAGGTAGATAAGCCCGCTGGGGTCATACGGTTCCCCGGTGAACATGAACGGGTTGTACACGCTTTCCGATACCGACCGGGGGCTGCCAAAGGCGTCGTATGTGTAGCAGTTGAGGGGATTTCCGTAGACGTCGCTTACAACGGATATGCTCCCCAGCCCGTCCTGGTGGTAGAATAGCTGACCGGCAAGACCAATGCCGCTTAATATTCTCCCGGCATAGATGTAATTATTTTCCTCTCCCGAACTGTCTTTTTCTACAAGTAGTTTGGGCAGTCCTGCATTGATATCGTAAATATATTCATAATTCCCGTATACCGCGCCGGAGACGCTCATGCAGGTACGGTTCCCATCACCGTCGTAGGTGTAATGAGCGGATTTATTTTCATCCATATAACTAACTAATCGATTTTCATAGTCGTAGTCATAGTAGACTGATTGCCCCACCGAGATAAGGTTTCCGTTGGTGTTGTAGCCATATGGAACAATGCCCACTTGTATAAGGCGGTTGGCATCGTCAAATGTGTACGTAACCCCACCCGCCCCGGTGCGGTTGCCCGCCGGGTCGTAGGTATAGTCCACCGCCTGCCCGTCCGGGTATTCCACCCTGGTCAGTTGATACAGGTTGTTATAGCTGTAGCTGGTGGTTTTGCCCTGTTCGTCTGTCTTGCTCAGGCGGTTGCCTACTTTGTCCAGGGTGTATTCCGAAGCTGCTATAACCCCCTTTGCTGAAGTGTGCTGCAACCCGGTTAGACGGCCACCTATATCGTAGGAATAATCCACGGTTACTCCGTTGGGAAGACTTTCTTTAATCCTTTTTCCCGTCTCATCGTACGTAATGGTAGTGGAGTATACCGAATCTGATACTGAAGTCGGAAGGTTCAGGGCGTTGTAGTCATAGCTTACCCTAAAGCCGCCCGGGTAGGTGATACCGGTGATGTTGCCGGCGGGATCGTAGTCATAACTAAGGGTATTATTGTTTCTCGATACTGCTGTAATGTGGCCAAGATTATCATAATCGTAACTGGTAACCCCGCTGGGGTCGGTCATAGAAGTCCTGTTGCCGTTGACGTCATGGGCATAAGTTACCCTGGTGCCGTCGGGATAGGTGATACCGGTGAGACGGTTGTTGACATCGTAGCTATAGTTTATTGAGGAACCGTCAGGCCTGGTCAAAAACGCCAGGTTACCCGCCGGGTCATATGTTCTCTGGATTATGTTACCCAGGGGATCGGTTGCGCTGACAAGGCGGTTTGAGGCGTCATAGTCAAATGTGCTCACCTTGCCCCTGGCGTCGGTATAGGCGGACAGGTTGCCGTTCTCATCGTAAGTGTAGCTTGCTGTATGTCCCAGTGCGTCAGTTACCGAAACCAGCCTGTTTAACTGATCGTAAGCAAAAGTGATCGTACTGTTGTTGGCATCGGTACTGTAAACTGCATTGCCAACGCTATCATACTCAGTCCTGCTGACGTTGCCCGGTGGATCTGTAACTGTAATCAGCCGGTTGGCATCATCATAAGAGTATTGCCACCTGGCGCCACTGGCGTCTATAACGCTTGTCACATTGTCAGCCAGATCGTAAGTATAGTTGGTGGTGTGGTCCAGTGGGTCGTACACCGATAGAAGTCTGGAGCCCTGGTCGTAAGTGTACCTTGTGGTGTTTCCGCGCTGGTCGGTAACACTGGTTTTGTTACCCAAGGAATCGTATTCCATTACTACCGCATTGCCCAAAGCGTCAGTTACCTTGGTAAGACGGTTCAGGGCATCGTAGGTATAGGTGGTGGTGTTGCCGTTCCGTTCGGTTGTGATTATTTGGTTACCGTTGCCGTCCAGGGTATAGGCTTCCGTTTTGCCGCTGGGGTCGGTGGTCGAAATTAACCGGTTCAGGAAATCGTAATGATAGGTGGCAGTATGGCCGTTGGCATCAGTTACGGAAGCCAGGTTATTTTCAGCGTCATAACTATAAGTTGTCGTTTTGCCCAACGGGTCAATTGTAGTAATAAGCTTGTCGTTCTGGTTATAGGCAAAGGTGGTTGTGTTGCCCTTCGGGTCGGTAGCGCTTATCCGGTTACCTTTGAGATCATAAGTATTTGTGGTTACATTCCCCAGGGGATCAGTCACCGTCACTACGTTCCCGGCCGCATCGAAGGTGTAAGAAGTGGTACGCCCCAGCGGGTCGGTCTTCGTAAGCCCGCGACCTATAATGTCGTAGGTGTAAGTGGTGGTATACCCTAGCGGGTCTGTCACCGATGACTGATTGCCATATAGGTCATAGTTAATTGTCGAGATCTTTCCGTTTGGATCGGTCATGCCGGTAACCTGTCCGTACTCGTTATCGGCAAAGGAAGTTGTGGCTATGCCTCCGTATACCGCCCTGCTGACGGTGAGCAGGTTGCCTTTTGCGTCATAGGTATAGTCTGTTGCGTACCCGCCCTCGTCAATAACCCGGGTGGGGTTATTAAAGCTGTCATAAGTATAGATAGTAACATAATTCAGCGGAGCCGGGACGGTCTTGGTCAACATATTGCCCATGTCATCGTATGTATAGACAGTAGTGTTGCCGTTTTTGTCCTTGACGCCGGTGCGGTTGTTGTTGGCATCGTAATGAAAACTTTCCTGTATCCCTTCCGGATAGTCAATAGAAGTAATCCTGTACAATGGGTCGTAGGATAATGTTGCCTTGTTTCCCAATGGGTCAGTTATGGTATTGATCCTGTTAACAGGATCGTAATTGAAGGCTGTGACGTGATTTTCTCCATCGGTTTGTTTAACGACTCTGCCGTTGGTGTCATAGATATTGGTAACAATATGATTATTCCGGGGGTCGACAATAGAACTCAACAGGCCCTCGGAATAATCATAATTCCAGACGCCTCCGTTTACGTCTGTGCAGGAGGTCAGGTTCCCGCTTCCATCATAGGTGAAGCTTACAGTTCTGCCGGCCGGGTCGATTACCTGTTTCAGCTTATTATCAGGCCAGTATTGGAACCCAAGCACACGCCCGCCGGGTTCTGTAACTGATTGCAGCAGGGACCCGCTGTATATAAGGGAGTTGGTGTTATTGTTCTTATCTTTGATAGCCGTTAACACTCCGGAGGAATTGAATACAAAAATGGTTTGATCCTTAAAGGTTAAGAGGAAGCCTTCATCAGTGCGGGTAAGGGTTTCAAAACACGCTAACGGGCGTATATAAGTATCGTTGTCATATGGGAATGTTTCCTGGTGTCCATCGGGATAAAGCACCGTTGCCGAGTTGTCTTCATTTATGGTTATGGTACAGTTATAGTTGTGCTGCCACCCCTTGCCCAGGGGCCCAACCCTGCTGTCCAGGGAGTTGTAGAAGCGGGCGAACGTAAGGGATTCCCCCCTGGTAGGTATTTCAATGTCTTTTTTCTCATAGGTAAAGTTACCGGTAACCGCATTCACCGGGTCGTTGCATTTAAAGTCCCAATGCCGATTTCCTAATAGGCTCTCGGGTGCAGGGGGTACAAATCTAGTCTTAAGCCATGGACTGACATCCACCAGGGTGGTGCTATTTATCTTGTCACCGCTACCAATTGGACTGGGCCCTGACTCGCTGCCCCACCAGTTGTTTTCAGCTACAGCAACAGGAGGCTGATTTGCCGACCAGTTTTCAAAACCGTAATACGAATTGTTTTCAATATTGTTGTAGCTTATATTGCAACCATAATGGTCACCTGATTGCATCATGATTTGAATCCCTGTCCTGTTATGGTGAATGTTATTACCCATAACAAGTGCAGCAGAACTCCGGAAAATATCTATTCCATGACCGTTATCGTAAATTTCATTATTAATAATCAGAGGGGATGAACCGTTACTTGAATATATTCCTCTCCCATTGTGGTATATTTTGTTACCTATAACATTAACTTTACTGGTATCGTATATATCCAGCCCCCAGCTAGAGCTACTTATGTCGCAATTGTAGACCGAGAGTTCAGAGCTTTGGTCGTTTATATCCAGAGCGGAACGACCATATCGAATGATTGCGTAATTAAGGTATGCTTTTGCATTATCTGCTAAATGTATCATGTTCCAATCATTCGGCTGTGGCGTGGTGGCCGTTCCGTCCTTATTTGTATCCCCACCGTAGAAATCATCTTTAAGTGAGGTAAAAACAACCGGGTTGTTGACGTTTCCTTCAACATTAAGAGTACCAAAAACAGTTATAGTTATATCATCTCTAAGCTTAAATATGGCACCCGGAGATATATTAACTGTTGCTCCGGTTTTTACACTTATGTCGGTAACAATATAAGGAAGGCTATAAACAGGTATTGTACAGGAAGAAAGATACAGATTAAGGTGAATTCCTAAATGGCTGCATCCGGATATATCATTATCATTGAAGGTGATTGAAGGAATCTTGTCTCCGGCAAACCCAAAGGGATATTTACAGCAGCTTATTATATTTCCATAGACGCTACCGCTTACGGTTCCGCTTGAGCTTCCCAATTGAATAGCCTCATAATTCGGGTACTGCGATATGTTGTTGTTTTCTATTGTCACCGTTCCATCATTAACAACAATACCTTTATTATTTCCCGACCCACCGTTAAGGGTGTTATCTGTGATTGCAGGGGAACCGCTGCTTATATAAATTCCTGTATTATTGCTATTATTAATAGTATTGGAATTGATATTAGGACTCCCGTTTAGAACATAAAGGCCATAACTCCCGCCAGTCACATTGTTTTGAGAAATTGTAGATGAATAATTTCTCACATAAATTCCGGTGTTCGAGAAATTACTTATCGTATTGGAATTGATATTCGCTGTCCCATTCAGAACATAGATGCCGTAACTTCCACCGCTTACATTGTTTTGGGATATTGCAGGAGAGCTGTCACTCACATAGATTCCGGTATGCGAGAAATTACTAATCGAATTAGAACTGATGTTTGATGAGCCGCCAATAATATAAATACCATAGCTGCCGCCGGTTATATTATTTCCTGATATTTCCGGAGAACCACTATTGACGTAAACACCTGTTGCGATGAAGTAACTTAGCTGGTTATTCGTAACGGACCCGGATCCCTTAATCTCTATCCCTCTGGTATTGCTCTGCTCTATTATAGAGTGGTCAACATACAATCCCCCACCGGAACTATAGGCCATGGCATAAGTTTTTCCGCCAAACCTTATCCTACAGTAATTCAGGTTGATGGTACCGCCCGTATAGGACTCAAGACAGTACCAGTCTCCTTTGTTGGGGACTGAAGTTGACCCGTCTCCGTTGGTATCTCCGCCAAAACTATCATCATTATATGAAGTAAAGACTATATTGCTTTGATCCGAGCCTGAAGCCATCAGGTTTCCTTTAATCACCATCTTAGCATCTTATTTTCTTTTGTGACTAGGAATTGATGTAGGATGCCAAAACACCATGTTGCCATGGCAGGCCCTGAGGGGAAGGAGGGAATTAAACAACTGGTATGTAACACGTTTCTTTATATAAAAAGAACAACAAAAGGCGGCTGGGCTACGGAATTACAACCGTAAGCTTCAGCCGCCTTTAATCTCTCATCTAAACTCCAAATTAACCCCTGGGGGGTACAAATTCCACAATAACCGTGCTGTTCCTGCTTAATTTTGTTCCGGGTGCGGGACTTTGCCTGGCCGCCAGCCCGCTGCCGTATGGGTTGAGATTTAGCCCCACTTCTTCCAGCAGCATACCGGCTTTTTTTACAGTCATGCCCCTGAGGTCCGGCACCACCACCTGATCCTTCAAACCGGTGGTGCTGGCCGGCGAGACTTTTATCAATACCGTGCCGCCCCGGTCCAGTATGGTTCCTCCGGGAGGTTTTTGCTCGCTAACCGAGCCCTGCTTTCCTTCAAGTCGCCCATAAAACCCCGCTGTTTTAAGTGCCTGTAGTGCATCATCCAGGGGGAATCCCACAACATTGGGAACCACGCGCTTTGTGCTGGCCACCGGGACCGGGGCCGGATTGGTTTCCTTTATATAGTCTTTTGGCACGGGCAAAGCCGGATCTTCGGGAACGCGCAGGTAGCGCAGGGTATCCCGGGCCACGGCCTGGAAAGCCGGGGCCGCCACCTCACTCCCGTAATATTTGCCTCCCTTCGGCTCGGCCACCATTACCAGTACGGCTATACGGGGGTCGTCCGCAGGGGCAAAGCCGGCAAAAGATGCCACATACCTGCCCTGGGCGTAGCCGCCATGTTCTGGGACCTGGGCGGTACCTGTTTTTCCCGCCACCCGGTAGCCCTCTACAAAAGCACTCTTACCCGTACCCTCCAGGACTACCTTTTGCAGCAGTTTGGAAAGTTGCCGGGATGTGGCTTCGGATATGACCTGGCGGTCGGATTCCGGCTCAAAGTATTTTACAACCTTACCATCACTGCTGTTCACGGATTTAACCAGGTGCAGCTGCATCAGCCGGCCCCCGTTGGCCACAGCGCACAGCGCCCTCAGCATCTGAACCGGCGTTACGGACACTGACTGCCCAATGGAAATGGTGGCAAGATCAAGCTCCGTTACCTTTTCTTTAGTTTTTACGACACCCTTTTCCTCCCAGGGTAAATCAATGCCGGTGGACTGACCGAAACCAAAACCGTTAATATACCTGTAAAGTTTCTCACGTCCGATCTTAAGCCCTACCTGTATATACACCGGGTTGCAGGAGTTAGCCACCCCTTCGGCAAAGGATTCGGCTCCGTGTCCGGACCTGTCCCAGCAGTATATTTTCCCGCCCTTAACCTGGATATATCCGGGGTCGTAAAATCTGTCGGTCTCTTTCACCACCCCCTCTTCCAGGGCTGCGGCGGCAGTAATAATTTTAAATGTTGAGCCCGGCTCGTAATTGTAAAGAGTGGCAGGGTTTTTATCCCAGATGGACTGGGGGTATTTGTTCCAGTTCTCCGGATCAAAGGTGGGTCTGGTACCCATGGCCAGGATCTCACCGGTTTTGGGGTCCGCCACCATGATGACGGCACGGGAAGGGCTGTTCTCCTGCACCACCCTGTCCAGTTCCCTCTCCACAAAAAACTGGATGGACTGGTCCATGGTAAGCACCAGATCACTGCCGGGTACCGGGGGAATGCGCCTGGATACTGTCTGTGGAAGCTGGCGTCCCTGGGCATCGGTCTCAATTAACAATGTACCCGTCACGCCCCGGAGTTCTTTGTCGAAACTTTTCTCCAGACCGTTCAATCCCTCGTTGTCCAACCCCACAAAACCAAGCATGTGGGCTGCCATACCAGGCTGCCGGAAAGACCTGCGGCTTTTCTCCTCAAAAAACAATCCGTTAATCCCGAGTTTTTTTAAACTGTCGGTGGTATCTGCATCAACATTATTTTTTAATAATACATATTGACCCTTGGAGGTTAACTTTTTCATGATTTCACCGGTTTTCATGTCAAGAAGCGGCGCTATTCTGGCCGCTTCTTTAGCGGGATCACCGATTATGGAAGGGTCGGCGATAACTGAATTAACCGGCACGCTGGTAACCAGTTCGTTGCGATTGCGGTCATATATGGTTCCCCGCACCGGTTTTAATACTTCATCCTTCACCCGTATACCAGACGCCATTTGGCTTAGCTCTTCACCCTTGACCAGTTGTAGCCAGGACAGGCGTCCCAGGAGGATAACGAATAACAGCACGCTACCTGCCAGTATCGCGACTAATCTGTATTTTTTAGGTAGAAATTTCATTGAACTATCCCCACGATGATTTTATTCCCAGCGGAAGCCCGGAAACAAATCATTTTCAAGATGGCTGCGGTCATTCAGCAATACGAGTATTCCCTTCTCCCAGGAGGGAAAGTCGATTATATTAAGGGCGGCATTATCCTGCCTGATACGCCAGTTTTCATTCAAATCCATGCCCAGTAAGCTGGCCACCAGGGCTCTGATAGGTCCTCCGTGGCACACCACTGCCACCTGCCTGTTGTTATTGAGGGCGATAATTTCCCTGATCGCGCCGGTAACCCTGGCGACCAGATCAGAAAGACATTCTCCCCCTGGAATCCGCGTAGCAAGGGGGTTGGCCCACCATTCTTGCAACAAGCTGTGGTGAAACTTTTTTATTTCTTTAAAGGTCAGCCCTTCCCAGTCTCCAAAATTCAATTCCCGCAAAGCAGGCAGGGTATTAATTACCAGCCTCCTGGGCAGGGCCAGTTCCTTTGCCGTTTGCACCGCACGTCCCAGATCGCTGGCATATACCGCCGCTATTTCCTGCTCTTGCAATCTGTCAGCCAGGGATCTGGCCTGCTTTACGCCCTTATCGCTCAAAGGCACGTCTTTATGCCCCTGAAATTTCATCTCGGCGTTCCAGACGGTCTCACCATGCCTGATTAGATAAACTCTGCAATTCATAAGTTAACCCCCCAGTACCTCTCCCAGGTACGCCAGCAATTTGTCATTCTCGGGCCGGTTACGTATCGCAATCCTTATATACTCTCCGTCCAGGCCGTAAAAATTGGAGCAGTCCCTGACCAGTATGCCTCTCCTGCCCAACTCGGGAATTATTTCCTTCAACTTTTTGCCGCTGGCGGATAAATCAACCAGTAAAAAATTGGCCGCCCCGGAAATGGGCCTGACACCTTTCATCCCTGACAGGGATTTGAGCAAATAATCCCTTTCCCTTTGTACCAGTTCAATGGTAGCCTCCATATGCTTCCTGTCCTTTAAAGCCGCCTCCCCCGCCACCTGAGCCAGCACGTTAACCCGCCAGGGGTCCACGGCACGCTTAATGACGTTAGCCATCCCTGACTCAGTTATCACCGCGCCCAGACGCAGGCCGGGAATGCCAAAAAATTTGGTTAGGGAATATAGAATTATTAAGTTCGGTATAGATGCCGCCCGGTGCATCAGTGAACACTGTCGCCGCCGGTCAACAAAATCAATGAAAGCTTCATCCACTACTAGCATCGTCCCGGCGGCTGAAGCGGTATGAACCAGTGGTTCCAATTCCCCGGAAGTGAACAACTTGCCGGTGGGATTATTGGGATTGCAGATAAAAACAGCATGATAGTCAGGGATTTTCAGTTTTAAGTTTTCCAGGTGACGGGTTGCATCCCCTTCCGGGGGCAGGCAAAAATGATCGGCCTCTCCGCCGGTGGCATGTATAGCCGCGGCATATTCACTGAAAGTGGGGGCAACAATAAGCGCCCGCCTGATTTTAAGGGCGGCAGGCAGCATATAAATCAGTTCCGCCCCCCCGTTGCCCACCACAACGCTTTCCGGAGGCACTTCCAGATAACTTGCCAGCAGGCCGGTTATCTCCCCGCAGTCCGGGTCCGGGTAATGGCGAATCCTCCAAAGATTATAGGTAATGGTCCGGTACACCTCCGGCGAAGGGCCCAGAGGATTGATACTGGCACTAAAATCTATAAACTGTTGTACCGGAAGACCGTACTCCCGGGCCGCCCGGGTCAGGTTGCCCCCGTGCTGGTGTTCACTAAGCAGCATAGTTTTTCTCCTATAAATTGGGGACATTCCTTCGTGAAAGTGGGTCCCCTTTCCTTTATTTTAGTCAGTAGACCCAGAAAAAGTGTAGGCCATTTCTTTGTATTCGATACACTTTCCGATGAACCTTCCAGCCGCCTCCGGATGCCCGGCAAAGTTTATGTGCAGATACGATGCCAGTATATTGCCGCTGGCATAGCCGTCGGTTCTATGACCGTCTGTCCCTTCCTTAGCCAGACGATAAGCCCCGGGGATACCCTGATCCAATTCCAATACGGAATAGTGAAATTCGTGACCCCTTAAAACTTCCCCCCGGTCAACCAGAATGTTGTCATCCAGGGCGGTGGCAGTAACATAGCCCAGGGCGGCCCGTTTTTTTTGCATACGGCACTCCCCCGGCACTACCCCGGCCAGCTCATGACGGTTGCCTTCAAAATCAGTAACCGCCCGGGTCATATACATAAATCCACCGCACTCGGCGTATACCGGCATGCCTGCGGCGCAGGCCGCCCGCAGGCCATCGATAAACTTATGGTTGGCGGACAATTCCCGGGCAAACATTTCCGGAAATCCTCCCCCGATGTACAGTCCGTCAATATCCCCGGGAAAAGACCCGCTCAGGGCGGAGCAATACACCAGTTCCGCTCCCCGGGCAGATAGTAACTCCAGCCCATCCTGGTAATAAAAATTAAAGGCGCTGTCCATCACTACACCCAGCCGGATAACGGCAGGAAGCGGAGTAATGGGAAAAATTTTCTTTTCCGGCGGCGCTATGGGCGGGGCAATCCGGGACAGTTCCACCAGCCGGTCAGGGTCAACCCCTTGCTTAACACTATCCGCCATGGTCAGGAGCAATTCGTCCAGATTATCCTTCTCCGCCGTGGGCAATAAACCCAGGTGCCTTTCGGGAAGATCCAGTCCGTCCCAGCGATTGGCGTATCCGATTACTGGCACCCCGCAGCATTCTTCTATGGCCTGCCGCAGCAGGTTATAATGCCTCTCACTGCCCACCCGGTTTAAAAAAACCCCGGCCAGGTTTACTTCCGGGTCAAAATTTTTATATCCCAGCACCAGCGCGGCGGCGCTACGGGCCATGGATCTGGCGTCCAATACAAGGAGCACTGGCGCTTTAAGTGTTTTGGCCACATGGGCGGTTGATCCCTCTGCCCCGGAACCCCTGCCGTCATATAGGCCCATAACGCCCTCTATGATTGAAATATCGGCGTCCCGGGCTGCGCGCATGAATATTTCCCTGATGCCGTCCTCGCCTACAAACCAGGCATCCAGATTGCGGCTGCATTTTCCGGTAGCGGCGGTATGGTAGCCGGGATCGATGTAATCGGGCCCCACCTTGAAAGGCTGCACCTTTATTCCAGACCGTGCCAGGGCGGCCATCAGTGCGGTGGAAACCGTGGTCTTGCCCACACCGCTGTGCACACCCGCAATAACCAGCCGGGGGTAATTTGTCATAGCAACGACCCCTTCCAATATCAGTAATCAGTAATCAGTAGTCAGTAGTCAGTAGTCAGAATACCCCGAGAACATGCTTCCAGCAGTTTACTAACCTCTTGCAAAAGAAGTTTTGTTTCGGAAATATCACCATATCCAAGATCCTTCGTAAGAATCAGGTAGTATCGGCATTCTTCAACAGAACCTTGCGCAATGTTTAAAAAGCGGATTTTATCTGCTTTGCTTCGTTTACGGAAACCTTCCGCAACTACTGACTACTGACTACTGAGTATATGCAGCACCAGAATCCCGAACAACAGCGCCAAAAAGCTGGAAAGATACATCATATCCACAGCGCTACGGATGTGAAACGCCTGCAGCGGGTGCAGCGGCTCTCCAAGATACTGGCGAAAAGACTCGCGCCTCCCGTATATGTTCAGTCCTCCCAGACGAACTCCCAGCGCCCCGGCCACGGCGGATTCCGGTATGCCGCTGTTAGGGCTGGGGTGCCTGCGGGCATCCTTCAGCACCGTCCGCAGGGTTGCCCCCGCGTTCCTCCCGGTGAGCCAGGCGGCAATAACCAGCATCATCCCCGTCAATCTGGCCGGGAGGTAGTTGGCCAGGTCGTCCAGCCGGGCGGAAAATCTTCCAAAATATAAATATTTATCATCCCGGTAGCCCACCATGGAGTCCAGGGTATTTACCGCCTTGTAAGCCATAGCCAGGGGCGCGCCGCCGATTAGGGCATAAAAAATGGGCGCCACCACCCCGTCCACAATATTCTCGGCCACTGTTTCCACCGTTGCCCTGGTTACCCCGGCCACGTCCATGGAAGAGGTATCCCTGCCCACAATCCTGCCGACCATCAGACGGGCTCCCTGCAAATCGCCCTCCCGCAGAGGCTTCAGCACGTCAAAGGCCGCCCCGGACAGCCCCCTGGCGGCAAGGGTGGTGGATATCAGCCATATTTCAGCAACCGCCCCCAGCCAGGGGTGAATTAGGAATGCCAGCCAGAGTAGCAGCAAAGTCAGTAGATAGCTGGACCCCACCACCACCGCCGCCAGAAAAGCGCCCACCCATATGGAAGCAGCCGGACTGCCGGCGCAGCGGGGACGTAAAAACCCTTCCAGGACCGATATAAGTCTTCCTATAAATATAACGGGATGGGGCAGGCGCGGGGGGTCGCCCACCAGCAAATCGATAATGTAAGCTGCGGATACTATAACTGCTAAATTCATAAATAACTCAATTCCTTAATTAAGGTCGAAAGTCTAAGGTCGAAGGTCTAATTGACTTTTGACATTCGACTTTTCTATTGTTTTCTTCCGGGCAAGCCCAGCAGATCATATATTTTTCCCATATCCAGGCTCCCCCGCACCACTTCGCCCAGCCGGTCATAATCTCTTTGCCGTTGCTCCCAGGCGGATAGCGAAGCACTTTCCTCAAGGGGATCAAGTCCCTTTCTGCGACGCAGGGAATTAATAACGCTGCGCCGGAAGGAAGCCCCGTCAAAAACACCATGTATGTATGTGCCCCACACCATCCCGTCCAAACGGACAGCCCCATCGGGGAAACTTACCTGCTCTCCCAGCCTGCTGACAATCTCAAAGGCGGGGACAACTTCATCTCCCGGCCGGGATACCCCCATATGTATTTCGTAACCAGTCACCTGTATATCCTTTGAGTTTTCCAGGAAAAATCCCGGCCCGCAAACCCTGGCCTCCACCTGGGTGGTTATTTTTTCCGGGGCAAAGGTTGTGGAAATATCAAGCAGGCCCAGACCTTCCAGCCTGGGTATGCTTGATTCCGTGTGCAGCGGGTCGTTAAGTTCTCTGCCCAGGATCTGAAAGCCGCCACAAATACCGATCACCGGCACGCCTTCCCGGGATAGTTCACAAATCTTTTCCGCCAGGCCCGTTCTGTTCAAATAGGCCAGATCTTCAATGGTATTTTTACTCCCCGGAATAATAATCAAATCCGGGCTGCCCAGAGGAGTGCCCCGGCCTACATAGCGGAGATGCACATCAGGCTCGTCCTCCAGGGGGTCAAAGTCAGTGAAGTTAGAAATATGGGGCAGGTGTATAACGGCAATTTCCACGTCTCCCCGCCGGGAGCCGGCGGAATTTTTGATGGTATCTTCGGATACGGTGTCCTCCTCCTGAACTCTGAAACCCTGAAAGTAGGGCACCACTCCTATTACCGGCTTGCCCGTCCTGGCTTCCAGGAAATCCACCGCAGGCTGAAAAAGGGACAAATCACCCCGGAATTTATTTATGATCACCCCGGCCACCCTGTCACGGTCCTCCGGGGAAATGAGTTCGAGAGTTCCCACCACCGAGGCCAGAGCCCCGCCCTTATCGATATCGGCAGTAAGCAGCACCGGAGCGTCCGCCTGCCTGGCCACCCGCATATTTACTATTTCCTTTTCCTGCAGGTTAACTTCCGCCGGACTACCTGCCCCTTCAATAACCACGATGTCGTTTTCCGACCTGAGGCGGTCCAGCGCCTGGCAGGCCAGCCCCCATGCCTTAGGGGCGTACTCCAGGTGGTATTCCTGGGCGCACATGTTGCCCACCGGCCTGCCCAGGACAACCACCTGGGAAGAAGCATGTCCGGTGGGTTTCAGCAAAATGGGGTTCATATCCACGGAAGGCTCCCGGCCGGCCGCCTCGGCCTGCACCACCTGTGCCCGCCCCATTTCCCCACCGTCCCTGGTTACAAAGGAATTCAGGGCCATATTTTGAGATTTATATGGAACCACCTTATAACCGTCCCGGTAAAAAATCCTGCACAATGCCGCCACCAAAACGCTTTTGCCCACATGGGAGGCCGTCCCCTGAACCATTATGGTCCTCGCTGTCATATCCCGTCCTCCTCAAATCGTCCGGCTGTTAACCGCGATTGATTTCATCTCCAGTGCCAGTCCGGCTGCCACAAAATATACTTCGTCCGCCATCCCGGCCAAATGCCGGTTGGCTCTTCCCGCTACGTCGCGGAACAGCCGGCCCAGGGGGTAGGCCGGGACGATACCCATACCTACCTCATTAGCCACCAGGAGCACATGCGCCCTGCACTCCAGAGCCCGGTTGGCCAGTTCCGATACCTTACTGGTTATAAAGTCTTCCTTCGCCTCATCCGGGGCCCCCGGATAAGGTATACTTTCGTCCAGCAGAAGGTTTGTGAGCCATACGGTCAGACAGTCGACCAGCACCACCCCGGGCGTGGAACCATGTTCCCGTAATACCTCCGGGAGAAGGTGGGTCTCCTCCACCGTTTTCCAGCCGGGTGGCCTTCTAGACCGGTGATTTTCTATACGCCTGGTCATTTCCCCGTCCCCGGCTGCGGCCGTTGCCACATAAGTTACGGAAGGAGCCAGGTCATTAGCCAGATTTTCTGCAAATTCGCTTTTGCCGCTGCGGGCTCCGCCCAGCACCAGGATAAATTTACCCCTGTTCACACTCGTTAACCCCTTTAAAAAATAAACCCCGGCCTTTTCGGACCGGAGTTGTCTCCATTGCCTAAAAAGAGCCCTCCTCCATACTCGCGTGGAGGTTACCGGCTTCCACAGGCAGGTATCCTGGCTTGGCGGACGTCGTTAAGTCTAAGGTCGAAAGTCTAATGTCCAAGGTCTAAAGTTCCCAGTTCTCATTGACTTTTGACATTCGACTTTTGATTTTTACGCACGTCCGTTTACAGTGGCGGAGACCGCTCAGGAGTTTAACCTGATTCCCCTATTAGCCCTAAAAGGGCACCTGTGAATAAATTGTTCGGACTGTATCGACTATATTTAATTAATTCAACATTATATTTTATAATCCTGCCAATAAAAATTGTATACATCCACGCTAACCAAAGAAGTCAGCTTCAGCCTTGCAACGACTCGATATATTCCTTTACCCGGCGCACCAACTCCTCGATCATGTGGGGCAGAGGCTCGGACCGCAAGCCCACCATTTCCACCCCGCTCCTGTTGAGGGGCACCAGGAATTTACGGGCCGGGCTGGACGCCAGGGCTTCCGCCATTTTTGGCGTGAGTTCCCCCAGCATGCCGTGAGGAAACATAATACTAACCGGACCGGCAATCACGTCCACCCTGGAGGCGTTGTATGCAACCGCGCCTTCCCCGGTGGCTCCCTCGTTAGCCCCGGCCTTTAACATCATGGAAGTGGCCAGGGCATTGGTGCCTAGTGCTAAAAATTCTACATCTTCGGGCAATTCCCGGCGTAGTTTTTCTACGATATGTTTGCCTATGCCGCCGCCCTGCCCGTCTACCACCGCAATTTTCATAAACATCGCCTCAATTATATATTATATCATCGTTAATAAAGCAGTAAAAGCATACAATATGAAACAAAGCTCAACAAAAGGTAATAAAAAAAATTGTAGAACAATTCAGTAAATTGTATTAATCTACAATTTCATTTCCTAAATTAAAATTATATATCATAATTTTATTCTGACTGATGTTATCCCCAACATGTGCATATCATTGTGGATAAAAAATTAATTTGCGGAATCATGTTTAAAGTTATCTTGTAATTTCATTTCCAGCTCCACAATCTGACTGTTTTTCCTTAGCAACCATCGTGCATAACGATAGTTGGCGCAATGCAGTTTTTTATTTTCCTTTTCCAACTTGCCGGTAAGACTGGCTTTCTCCTTTTCCAGCTTTTCTATGAGATTCATTAACACTCTCCTGCTCAGACGCAGCTGTTCCACTTTTTCTTCCAGATCCCGCGTCCTGCGCTGCCAATATGCAACATCGCTGTACTCGTTCATAACGGACCACCCCTGCATACCTATATGCTCATAATATATGCTTTAGGGGCTTATATTAGACTCTATGAACCAGGAGACCGTTGAAAAACTGCGGACTTAACTGCTTCCAAAACTGAAGGATTCCCCTATGCGCCGCACCGCCTCAACCAGCACCTCTTCCTCCTGCACCATAGCGATCCTGACATAGCCCTCACCACTCTCTCCGAAAGCCACCCCGGGAATGACTATAACCCCGGCCTTAGCCAGGAGTTCCAGGCAGAATTCCCAGGAGGAGACATAGCCCGGAGGCAGCGGGGCCCATACAAACATTGATGCCCGGGGTTTGGGCATTTGCCAGCCCAGTCCGGCCAGACCGTCCACCAGCACGTCCCTCCTGCGCTGGTATACCCTGGCGTTTTCCTCTACACAATCCTGGGGACCTTCCAGAGCGGCTATGCCGGCCTCCTGCACAACCCTGAAAACACCGTAATCTATGTTGGATTTAACCCTCCCCAACGCCTCCAGCACAGCGCTGTTGCCCACTGCAAAACCAATTCTGCAACCCGCCATATTGTAGGTCTTGGACAGTGAATAAAACTCTATACCAACCTCCCTGGCCCCGGGCGCCTCCAGGAAACTCACCGGCTTGAAGCCGTCATAAGCCAGTTCGGAATAGGCCACATCGTGGCACACAAGAATACCGTATTTTTTACCAAAAGCCGCAGCTTTTTCAAAAAATTCCCGATTGGCATTTGCCGCCACGGGATTGTTGGGGTAGTTGAGCCAGATCAGTTTGGCCCTACGGGCTATACCCTCCGGTATGGCATCAAAATCGGGCAGAAAGTCGTTCTTGGCCAGCAGCGGCAGGGGATACACCTCTCCGCCAGCAAGTTTGATGCCGCAGGCATAAATAGGGTAGCCAGGATCCGGAACAAGGGCAATATCCCCAGGGTTGATATAGGCCATGGCCAGGTGGGCCAGCCCATCCTGGGAGCCCATCAGCACCAGTACCTCGCTGGCGGAGTCCAGAACCACCCCAAACCTTCTTTTATACCAGTCAGTTAACGCCCTGTACAACTCCGGCATGCCCTCCAGGGGATAACGGTAATTGTTGGGATTGTCAAGAGCCCGGTGCATGGCCTGGATTATGTGCGGTGCAGGGGGGCGGTCCGGCGTACCCACACCCAGGTTAATCACTGTCACGCCCCGCTCCTCTACCTTCCTTTTTAAAATCTCCATCTCATTAAATATTGCCGAACCAATTCCGGCAATACGATCCGCAGTTTGCACGGAAGCTCCCCCTAAAAAGATAGTCTAAGGTCCAAGGTCTAAGGTCACTTAAAATACCTTTGCCTGTTACTATTCAGGTATTCAGAATTCAGACCCCCATGCCGCCTGCAGCGGCACCATCAGAGTATGAAAATCCAGGACACTTTATGTCATTCTGAACGAAGTGAAGAATCCAAGATCCTTCGCTTACGCTCAGGATGACAACTTCGCTAAACTTAGGATGACATTTCCCTAAACTTATTTTCAGGGCAGTAGTCAGAATTCAGAATATTTCTAGACGATAAACCGTTCTCTCATACTGACTCCTGACATTTGACATTTGACTTTTGACTTTTATAATTACCTTAATCTTTTCATTTCCCGGACCACCCGGTAGTCAACAGTTGCGGCTCCCAGCTTTTTGTGCTCCTGGTGGCTGCTGCCATGATAGTCCGAGCCCCCGGTGGCAAGCAGGTTGTATTGCCGGCACAGCCGCCGGTAATGATCGCTGGTAGCCGGGTAATGGCCGGGATGATACACTTCCAGCCCCTGCAAACCTGCATCCACCAGCGCAGGAATCAGTGCGTCGCAACCCGCCATACCCGGATGAGCAAAAACAGCCACTCCCCCGGATCTGCGAATTAGCCGCACCGCTTCCGAAGGAAGGTATTTGACCCTGGACTCATAGGCAGGCTTGCCGTAGCCAATGTATTTCTCAAATGCCTCGCCGACAGAGCTCACCGCCCCGGTCTCAGCCAGTGCTCTGGCGATGTGAGGTCTTCCCACCGATCCGCTGCCGGCAATCTCCAAAACCCTGTTATTGGTTATGCCAAAACCCATATGCCGCAGTTTTTCCACCATGCTCTCCGCCCGCTGGCGACGGGACCGGCGGAAAGACGCCAGATGCTCTTGCAGGACCAGATCATTCGGGTCAAGCAGATAACCGAGGATGTGTATCTCCTTGCCCCCCAGTTCCGTCCCCAGTTCTATAGCCGGTAAAACCTCCACACCGTACCTCGCCCCTGCACTTTCGGCCTCCCTGATACCTTCCAGGGTATCGTGATCAGCCACAGCCAGGGCTGTCAGGCCGATTTCCGCCGCCCTGGCTACCACCGTTGCCGGGCTGTCTGTGCCGTCCGAGGCAGTGGTGTGCACATGTAAGTCTGCAAGCATAAAAAGCACTCCTTGCCCCGGTATCCTCACCAGGACCAAAATTATTACGTCAAACATTTTTTCGACGAACAAAGCCCCGTTCCTTTTATTTTGGCCGATTACTAATTACAATTGATATTATTATATATCGATATTATATAAGACCTCAAATGAAACCGCGCAACAACAAACAGACTAAAAATACACTAACAAAGCGCATAAAATCATCCTTGATGCAAAAAATACCCTGAGCAACCATATATTCCTTTCAGTAGTTCAGCTTGAATCAGCATACGCTCCCGCGCAAAAATCTGAAACTACACGATCTTGATATTTTCCTAAATTTAAAGCGGGTCCGGCAGGATACGGGCCTGTTTTGGCGAAGGCATAAAGGCATATTGGTAAAAAAGGAATGTAATGGTATCAGAGAACACTAAATTAGCACAGGGGGGATAGAACATGCAAATAAATCCCAGCATTTTCAGGGAATATGACATCCGTGGAGTGGCTGACCGCGACCTCACGGACCAGACCGTTAAGCTTCTGGGACAGGCTTTCGGAACCACCGTAAGGAGAAAGGGCCTTACGGACGTACTGGTGGGTATGGACAACCGCTACAGTTCGCCCAGACTTGCCAGGGCATTAACCGCCGGACTGCTGTCCACGGGATGCCGGGTGGTAGATATCGGCACAGTGGTCACCCCTATTTTCTATTATGCCCGGGTTAAATACGGCATGGAAGCAGGAGTAATGATTACCGGCAGCCACAACCCATCTGAGGACAATGGCTTTAAAATTGCCCTGGGCGCCGGCACTATATACGGCCAGGAAATACAAGCCCTGCGTAAACTAATCGAAGATGAAGATTTTATATCCGGCAATGGCAGCGTTTCCACCAACAACCCTGTACCGGACTATATGCAAATGCTCAGGGAGAAAATTACGCTGGGACCAAAAAAACTGAAAGTCGTGGTGGACTGCGGCAACGGTACTGCATCATTTTTTGCCGTGGAAATAGTCGAGGCCATGGGCTGCCGGGTGATCCCCCTTTACTGCGAGCCAAACCCCGACTTCCCCAATCATCACCCGGACCCGGTGAAAAGGAAAAATCTGCAGGACTTGATTAAAACGGTGCTGATAGAGAAAGCAGATGCTGGCATCGCCTTTGACGGGGACGCGGACCGCATTGGTGTGGTGGATGACACGGGCGAGGTAATCTGGGGCGACCAGTTTATGGCCCTGATGTGGCCGGAAATACTGGCCAAATATCCGGGGGCTCCTTCCATAATTGAAGTGAAGTGCTCCCAGACACTGGTGGATGAAGTACAACGGCTGGGCGGAAAACCCGTATTTTACAAGACCGGTCATTCTCTGATCAAGGCTAAAATGAAGGAACTTGACGCCCCCTTCACCGGCGAAATGTCCGGCCACATGTTCTTTGCTGATGAATATTTCGGCTATGATGACGCCTTTTACGCCACCGGCAGACTGTTAAGGATGCTGTCCAACGCCGGGCCTCCCCTTTCCGCCATGGTTAAAGACCTGCCCAAATATTACTCCACCGCCGAGACCAGGGTACCCTGCCCGGACGAGGTAAAATTTGAGGTGGTAAAACGTTTACAGAATTTTTTCCGGGAAAAATATCAAGTAATCGACGTGGATGGAGTAAGGGTGCTGTTCGGAGACGGCTGGGGCCTGGTGCGGTCATCTAACACCCAGCCCGTGCTGGTAGCCCGCTGCGAGGCCAAAACCCCCGCCCGTCTGGAGGAAATAACCGGCATTATGAAGGATGCCATGACAGCCCAGCCCGAAGTGGGCAATTTTGAATGGGAGTATTAAACTCTGGTGAAATACATGAAAAAGCCCCGCGATTAAACGGGGCCTTTTTATATTATAGTCAGGATTGCGCACTATTGCAAATTCCTGGCATGTATGGCATATAATATTTAATTAAGCAGTGCCAGTAGCACGTGACCGGTGAGGTACAAAAAACCCAGGGTAAAAAAACCGTAACAAACCGCTCTGGTGACCGGCGAATCTTCTCTCTCCAGCCAGTCCACAAGATTATCAACTGCTTCGTCAGCGTATGAAAATAACGGCTCCCGGCTGGTCACCACGCCTTTTCTCCCAGCCCGGGGAGTTGGCAGAACATCAAAAGACCAACTTATACTGAAATCACTGTTGAATATTTTTGTATTCCCTGCTGTGGCCATAATATTCACCATCCAATTCAAAGTACATACGTTCTATATGTACAATAACAGAACCTGTGTTCCCTGTCAACTTGTTTTATAAAAAACAAGGGCTGACTGTACCCTATTTCTCCCGGCAACAACTGCTGCACTATTCCCGCCAGGCTGGCAATCACGGTAGTAACGCCAGGGGTTGAACAGGTGCGCCGAGAAAGCCATAGGGAAAGTTGTAAAGACGGCTTTGGTCTTAGGACATAAGCGAGTTTACTGCAGGAAGGTATAGCCAACCGTCGAATACTTAATAATCATGTAACGGGGGTGCATAATAGTGTTTCCACAAACCCACGTATATTTTGCAGGGAGGGTGCTGGGAAATATAAACGATGCCATCGCCCTGGGCAGCATATTTCCCGACATGGTCATCGGAGCAGGTGTGCCAAGAGATATATCACATAACAGCGGCAGGGAACTCTTTGCCTTTCTAATGGAAAACGGGGCTCTCTGTGATTTTGCCAGGGGCAACATAACCCATGGGATGAACCCGGACGGACTGGACTATTACGGCGATGAAAAAAATCCGCCCTTTGAGCGGGGCTATTGTTTTGAAAAAGGCCGTCGATTCATCCAAACCACAATTGAAGCCTGCAACATACCTGAAGAGATGGGCTGGTGGAAAGCCCATAATATAGTGGAAATGGGAATTGAGTTGCATATCAGCCAGCGTGCCCCCTACGGCGAGATATTACGGGGAGCTTTTGCCAACACGGCGTTGATTGAGGATATAAGCTGTCAGTCCGGGGCATTTTTCGGCCGGGACCCACTGCCTTTTGCCGGGCGGATAGCGAGTTTCCCTGATTATATCGACCTGGAAATGGCCACCCCGGAATCGCTGGCCCGAAAATACGAATACCAGATGTATTTCAAGCACCGCATCAGGATTAACACCCCCAGGGTGGCCAAACTAATAGAAGAAGCGGCCCAGTGGGTTGACAGCGACCTGGATGATTTTTTTAATAAAACCACCGGCAGGGTTAAAGAAGTACTGGGAGAGCTTAAGGCTTTATAATTTAACTACCTTCGCCTGCAATATGGCCGGGGCGTAAAAGGTGAAATACTTTGACTAAAAAACCTGACTATGAATATATCTATGCCATAACCGCAAAGACAACCCCCCTGGACAGCGACTGTGGTGAATTATGTGGCAGTATTTGCTGCCGTCCGCACCGCAAAAAAGTACTCGGCATGTACCTGTTCCCTGGCGAAGAGACTATGTTCAGCGGCGCTGAGAACTGGCTGGATTATGAGCGGCACGATCCTCTGCTATACGACTTCCCCGACAACTGGGAATATCCGGTGTTTTTTGTTAAATGCACCCCACCCTGCCCCCGGCAGGCCCGCCCTTTAAGCTGCCGGCTTTTTCCCCTTGCCCCGCACCTTTTACAAGATGGTACACTGCTGATTATTCACGAAACCATTATACTCCCCTACCGCTGTCCCCTGATTACCAGAAAAATACCTCTCCGGGTAGACTTTATTGAAACGGTAGCCCTGACCTGGCAGGAGCTATTAAAAGATGACAGGATCTATAGGCTAGTGGAGGAGGATTCCAGGCAGCGAGAGACAGAAACCGGCAAATTACCGGAAATACTCCACTGCAGCAGCCTGGCGCGAAAAACATGATACTTCCGTCACTGACCTTTGGGCGACCTTTTAGCATAGGATCTATTTCCATAAGGCGGGAGTTATTATGTTAATCAACAAACAAAAGGAAAAGGATTTCTTTCTTTTCTGCCTTTCCGGACTTTTTTTAGGCGTATATACCGGCCTTTACGATCCCACCTTTAATAATTACATTGCCGATGTCTTCAATGTCAGCGAAGCCACCCGGGGAGGATTGGAATTTTTCCGGGAACTTCCGGGCTTTTTGGTGGTGATATTCGCCGGCATACTGATTGGGCTGGCCAACGTAAGAATTGCCATAATTTCCCTGGCTGTTATGTCCCTGGGACTTTTAGGCCAGGGCTTCCTATCGCCTTCCCTGAAATGGGCAGTGTTGTGGATGGTAATGTGGAGCATCGGCGCCCACCTTTACGTGCCTATTAACAATAGCATACTGGTAAGCCTTGCGGAGCCCCACGAAGTGGGCAGAAAAATGGGGAAATGGAGCGGTATTAACACTGCCTCCTCCTTGCTGGGCTTTTTGCTGGTCTGGCTGGGATTCCGCTATCTGGGCATAAATTACCACCTAATCTTTGGACTGGCCGCCCTGGCGGTGGCGCTGGCAGCCATATGTCTGCTGGGTATCAGGGTGGATAAAATAAAACAACCGGAAAGGGCTTTCCTGTTTAAAAAGAAATACACACTGTATTATCTGCTAAGTGTACTTTTTGGAGGCCGCAAACAAATTTTTCTAACCTTCGGGCCGTGGGTTTTAATCAAAATTTTTCACCAGCCGGTAACAACCTTCGCCATATTAGGCCTGGTTGGCACCACCCTGGGCATGTTTTTTAAACCAGCCCTGGGGGTGGCCATTGACCGCTGGGGGGAACGAATAATCATCATGCTGGAATCTTTGGCCCTGGTGCTGGTATGCCTGGGCTACGGCTTCGCCGGCAATATTTTTCCAGCCAGTGTGGCAATTTTCGTTATCTATGCCTGTTTCATCGGAGACAATTTACTCTTTTCCTGCCTCATGGCCAGGGCTACATATTTGAATAAAATAGTGGAACACAAGGCCGACCTGACCCCCACGCTGTCCATGGGGGTCAGCATGGATCATGCCATTTCCATGACCGTACCTTTTTTCGCAGGGCTGCTCTGGGAGGTAGCGGGCTATCAGTACGTATTCCTCCTGGCCGCTGCCCTGGCGCTGATCAATTTCTGGGCTGCAACACATATTAAAACCGGCCATGATCAGGCAGCGGCCTGACATGGCCGGGCAAAACAAAAACCTCCCCTGACCTTCCATGACCGTTTTGTGACCATTTGCGCCTTAAAACTGGAAACGGCAAGAACCTCCATTCCCGGAAGCCTTGCCGCTTTAGTGTTTTTTGGTGGGCCATGTAGGACTCGAACCTACAACCTGACGATTAAGAGTCGCCTGCTCTACCAATTGAGCCAATGGCCCGTTTATCACCTTAGATATATTAACATAAACCAGCCTTATTATTCAAATAAATTTTTTTTATCAACCGAGCTTACCGTGCCTGATAGTGATCTTTTCAAACATCGTCACTATCCCAACGCTAAGGAAATAGATTGATTCAATGTTGAGATTGTCTTCCGCCGTCGTATCGAAAAAAATTTTTAGTTTAGATTCCAGTTCATTTTCCGGTTTGTCGTAACGAATGAGCATTGGAACCTTCGGCAGAGGGTGCAAAACAAGCGAAATATCAGAAGAGAAACTATTCACCACCGGCTTCCCGCTAAAAATATAAATCATGTCCTCAAAAAGATTCGGATAAGTATCAGCAACTTGTTTTAAAGGCTTTTCACATCTCTGTTCAAAAAGCGGATTTAATCTCATTCCATTTTTCAGTTCCCGGAACGGAACCCATTTTCCGGAAACATTATTTCCCGCACTGGAAATAATATAGTTGAGTAATGGTATCACTACCCATATATTTACATGGCATTCAGAAATGATATTCCCCTCTGAATCAACAGTAAAGTCCTTACCGAGACACTTAATCGTCAATTTATCGCCAGAAAACGTAGCTCCCAATCTTTCCGCAGATAAAGAGAAATCTATTGTCGCAATTTTTCTTTTTAACTGCTCAAGTGTATGCTCCAGTTGCTGTTCAAGGTTCATTTGCTTGACAATTTTTCCATCGAATTGCTCAATTACATTTCTCTCCAGATGTGGGCAGTCGCCCAGATGTTTTTGACCCTTGATTACTGCAGCGGCAAAGGCCATGCATGTCGCCAGTTCACATTGCCTGCAATTTGATTTGTTGAGTAACTTGTAAATAGCCAGCGGATTATTAAGTTGGGACATATGCAATTACCTCTTTCCTAAAAAATATTAAACTGATTCCAATCCTTTTTTGAGTTTTTCCAGCAGTGCAATAAATACTTCCTTTTCATGCCTGTCAAAAGCGGACATGACTTTATGCATGAAATTGTTATGTGCGGGAAGGAAGGCGTTCATGAGCATAACGGCCCTGTCCGTGAGGCAAACCCGGAACACCCTTTTATCGGAGGGGTCAGCCCCGCGAACCACCAGATCTTCTTTTTCCAATCGCTCTATCAGGCCGGTGATGTTGGCCCTGGAAACCAGCATCTTTTTACCCAATTCCGACTGGGTCAACCCCCGGTCGCCGGTCATGTACAGACGGATTAAGGCGTTGAACTTCGCCGAGGAAAGGCCGTACCGGGCAAAATGCATGGAAAAAACATCTTCCAGAGCATCCCAGGTCGATGTCATTTCAACCATCGCGCGTGTTGAAAGATTGCGGTCCAGTGCGTCTCCGTTTTTTTGAATTTTTCTAACCCCCAATCTTGACTGTAAACATATTAACATTATTGTAAACATATTAACAGTCTTAGTCAAGATTATTTATTATCTAACTTCCAGTGAGCTTAAAAACCTCTGTTTTGAGGGGGCAGAGGGCAAAAGAAGGAGCCCCCGGAGGTTCCGTTACCCCCGGGGGCGTGGGGAAGACTACTATCCGTTTGGGAGGCGTTATGAAAGCCTTAAAAAAATCATTTCAGTTGGAAGCATAAGTAAACTGAACAAAGAAACTTATGCTTCCAAGCTAATCTCCTACGAAACAGGCAGCTTATTTGTTAGCCATTTTGCCACTTCAGCCAAAACTAAGCCATAGATAGAAGCTCCAATAAAATCCGATAACGTAGTTTTCAAAGGCATAACTGCTAATCCCTCTAGATGTAACAAGAGATCAAGGGAATAAATGATTAAGTAAACTGAAAAACCAAATAACCATCCCTTAAAAAGAAGGTTTTTACTAGTAACCTGAGGGATTAAATAGACAAAAATTGTACCAGTAATACCGCCAAAAACTAAATGTACTAATGTTGCCAAAATCACCTGAAAAGAAGTAAAGGGCGGTGCATGGTTAAATATCACTATTCCAATCCAGTCCGGGTAACGTAATGTGTTAAGGTCAAGGGCATATGTTGTAAAACCATAAATATTCGTAGCAATAGCTGCAATCACTCCCGCTACGAATCCTCTCGTTAACCTATCCCTCAAATCCATATTAAAAACCCCCATGAATTTTATAAGTTCAGAATACCCATAGGCGAGATGAAGTATACAAAAAGCTGGTGGTAGAGATAGAGCTTTATCTATTTTTTAGAACAGGGGGTTGAGCTGTTATGACTGTAACTGTTGGTAATGCGGAAGTCTCTGTGTGTTGTCTTATTCGACCACTGCCCATGCAAAGTGCACATGCTCGCATGCATAATAGCCATCAGTGCGTCCCTGGAAGTAGTGTTCTTCGATGTCGGTTGGGCTCAAGTCTTCATGGAGACGTAAGCCTAAACGTGCAAGGTCTGTGGCCAGTGTGGACTGTTCAAATCCTGTAATCAACGGCTCGCCCCACTCCCGGCATTTCTCTATCGCCATTTGCATGCGTTTGGCCGCTCTCCCGGGAATAAATGTATTTGTGTCCATATAATCGAAAATGACCGTGCTGCCCGCAGGGGCAACATCGGCAAAGGCACGCAACGTAGTGAATACCACTTCGCGGGGCAGGTAATAGGTGACGCCCAGCCAGCTAAAGAAGCTTAGCGTCTGTGAGTCATACGATGAGCGCTTGAGTGCTGCTGCCATGCTCTCTTGCGTGAAATCCACCGGAACGAAGTGCAGCTGTGCCGGATGCTCCCAGCCCAACTCAGCGATGCGGGAGCGCTTAAATGCTTGCGTGGCGGGATGATCCACCTCAAACACCTGAATCTGCTCTAACATCTCCGGGCGCCGAAACGCAAAGGTATCCATCCCTGCCCCCAGTATCACATACTGCTGCACCCCCTGCCTGACAGACTCCTCAAGGGCGTCTTCCGTATATCGCGAACGGCTAAGGCTGTGGGATGCGCTCGGTATGAGCCGCATCATCCACGCCAGGCAGGCCGCCTGGTCGTGGCACAACGCAGCGCTTGCAGGGTCAATGGATTCAATAAGCTGGACAGGCGGCGTAAATTGCTGGTCAAAGAGTACGCGTTCCTCCTCCTTAAGTAAATGATGGGCCAGATTGTCCTCAAAAATCTTAAGGGTGCCGTGCATGTAATGATAGCCACGAACGTAGGCCATTAACAGTGCGGTACGGCTGACTTGGTTCTCTTTCATCGAAAATTCTCCTCTCGGTTTATATCTAAAAGATAACCTGGATGGAAAGCAAAATCTTGAGGATTTTTACAGTAATCAATTCAAAGCACAGGTACGTATAAATAAAATTTCCCGGTTTGTTCGTAATCCTCAGTTTGTAAGGCAAACATATCAATACCTGTATTATTGTTTAATTCAAATCCCGATACACTGAGCCATCTATACAAATCTTCCAGTACTGTACGAAAAATTAATCCCATTATCTCCGGGTATCTGAATATAGCGTACTTGGAGCCGGGAATAATTCTCTCCTCTAAATTGGACCGGTCTCCTGAATGCTCAACTGCAGCTATACCGCAAAAACAAGCAATGCGGGACGCATCGATACTGCACCTACGCATGACGTAAAACAAGCGCCTGGAAGTTACTTGGACAAAGTACTCTTCCGCAAAGTCGTAGCCCTTGCGGATTGCTTCTTCCAATTCGCATGTAACTTCCGGATTAAAAAGGAGTTCCTTTCCCAATAGCTTTATTTCTTTGACCTCCCGGCAGGAGTAGTCAACAATAATATCCTTATTTTCATTTCTGAAGTCCCGCTCAACGATATCCAGCTCATCTATTAATGAAACAGAAATTTTCTCTTTCCTGTAACGATTCGGGGTAACGTGAAACATTTTTAGAAAGTTCCGCGTGAACTGTTCATGGGAATTGAAACCATATTGGAAGGCAACGTCAACTACCTTGCGGTCTGTATTTTTTAGAGTAAGGGCAGCTTGGGAAAGCCTCCGCCCCAGTATATATGATTTTATAGTCTGATTGGTCACTGCCCGGAAGATGCGATAGAAATGCATGGGAAAAATGTAATACCGGGACGCCAGTTCCTCCAGGCACAGCTTCCGGTGCAAATTAGACTCGATATATTGTATAGCATCATTGACTATTTCAATGTAATTCATGAACTCCCTCACAATGTAACGAAGTCAGGCTTTTCGCTATTCAGTAAAATTTTTGGGGGTATCGTGCACGGTATGGCAGCCTTGTATGTAAGCCATAAACAGTGCGGTACGGCTGACTTGATTATATTACATCGAAAAAACTTACAACATAACTATTATTACCAAGCAAAGCCAATATTCCTGCTGTTTATTTAAAATAATTGTACAAAGAGAATACGCCATACCAGCCCTTACTGGTGTGGCGTATTCTCTTTTGCGACATTAAAAAAACATAATTTTCTTAATAAGAACAAATATAGCCGAGTACTCAACTCGGCCATTAAATCTTAGTCTTCGATCTGCACGAATACGCCCGGGCTGTTTATTTTGCAATATTTACCTGGCAAGGCAAGAACCGTCCCTACTTGCCCCGTCCTGGGCGGCAAAAAGGCTGAAATCAAATTCTTCCTTGCCTTTGTAACGGTCAAATAAAAACTGACGGAATTTAAGAGATGCTTCGATGTCGAATTCAATTCCCTCTTCTGACATAAGTTCAATAAACTTTTCAATGTTCGGGGGGCAGCTCCTTATTGGTATGGCTTTTTTTATATTGGGGTTGTCTTTGTTCGCTTCGCAAATGCATTTACCAAAGAGGACCGTTTTGTTAAAACCTCCCTTAGAAAGCATTTTTTTGCCGTTAAGAACTTCGGTGTTATCAAAAGGTTTTCCCTTAAAAGAAGTGGCCAGCAAGTTTATCGCCGTGTTAAAGCGGTCAACACACCCTGTGCACAGAGTGTTATCGTACTTTCTCACCGTTAACCCGGTGATACCTAAACGCTTAAAAAAAGCCGGACCGATGCCATCCTCGGCCCAGACATGTTCCCATTCCAGATGGGTTTTATGGCTGTCGATATCACCTTTTATTTCTATGTCCGCTATATCGGTACTGCGCCCGTTGCGGCCCGCATAAAATTCCAGATGGGGAACATCCTTTACGCCATAGCCGAGAATTTCGGCGCCCACCACGTCGGCGGCGTAGATGTCCGTAGAAGCAATGAGGAGATCTTTCCGGAAGGCTTGTCCTACATATGTAGGACCCCTCTCTATGGTATAAACGCCGTCAATGATAGTAAGCGCGACCGGAAGCTTCTCTGCAATTCGCGAAAATGTATGATTCAGATCCACTTCCTTCCCATGGCATAATTTCTTTGACTTGGCGTCTACGCATCCTTTGAGGTTCTTTATGCCCAGCGATACTGTACACATGGCATGTGTTTTAAGCACGGGAACGTTGATTATTTTATCCGCTTCCAGGACCTTCTTGGGAATGAAAAATTTTAATTCGTCAAAATCTACGCCTTCATGTTTTTCTTCTTTGAAATCAATCAGCTCAACACCATAATCTTCCCTCAACTTTTCGTAGCCGAGAGCCTTGAAGACATCCCTTCCCTTCGTTCCTAACGGCAAAACGGTAGCCTCGCCAATGGCAAGGTTCCGGAAGCCTTCCTCCGCCAGTATACGTACAAGGGCGAACATGACCGCGCTGGTTGTCACCACTCCAAAAGGCGGGAATGACTCTTCCATATACCACTCTACAAGGTTTGGCTTAATTAAAATCTTATCGCTTTTGTTTAGTCCCTTCAGACCGTCGCATAGATCTATGGCTTCTTTTAGGGAAAGGTAAGGATCGTTGAATTTTACAACAGATACAACCGGTTTAGACATTTCTTCTACCTCCTGGTAAGTTTTTTTATTTAATTATCTATACTAAGAATTTAGATAATTAAATAATTAAATAAAATTCAGATAATTAAATTAAAAAGAATATAATGCAATATTAAACAAAAGGAAGAAATTATCCTACTTGGAATGTTAAAAATTTTAATTTTCTATGCTACCCAGTATTTTAATGTCAAGGGGCCTCGCATTTTGCCCAGCTTTATATACTGATTTTCCACTTATTACAACCCCCGGTAAAATATTTATCGGATTCCCACCTGCTAAATTTCACAACCTAGGCTTGGCCGCACCGAAAGTTGAGTTGTAATACTTTTTTTAATGTGTCAATCAAATATTAATTGTGGTCTTTTACTATTTACTTCGGCTCCTGTCTTGAACATAAAAAATCACCTCGACCAGATGCATATTTCGGCGGCATCCGGACACTGTAACGGCTGCATCCGGACAGCGTAAAGCCCATCTTGTCATAATACCTCAGCGTCCTTAATATATCCTTGATTCCCGGGCTTAGCCGTAGTAAAATATGCATATTATAAGCATATAATATTACTACAACAGAGGTGTTTGTTATGAATATAAAACCATCTGCAGCGATTCGAAAAAACTATAACGAAATATCCGAGTTATGCAAGGCGACCAGCGAGCCAGTTTTTCTTACTAAAAATGGCGAAGGGGATTTAGTGGTAATGGACATTGCTACGTTTTCCCGACGTGAAAGCATGCTACGCTTAAGGGAGCAACTAGTTGCAGTGGAGGAGGACAGATTGGCGGGCAAAAAAGGCTTTTCCATTGACGAGGTAGATGAACTGATGAAAAGAGCCATTCAGGAGGCCGCCTTTAAGCAGCACAGATAAACAGTATACTGTCATCGGATTGAGCCGGGGAGATGCTCGTACAACACGCGCGCTTTTTGGCGCAGGTAAGCATAAAAGCAGCTGATGAACTGCGAATGGATATCATTGAAGCGGCCAAATCCTTGCAGGTGCTCCCAGAGCGAGGCTCGTGGCTTAACGACTCAGCGTTGCCCGCGAACAAGTATCGCAAACTTTTTGAGAACCCACAATTAAATATGCCTATAATTTTAGCTCCACAACTGTTACCCCCATGCCGCCCTCATTCATGTCGCCCAGGCGGAAGGTCTTCACCCGCTGGTGCCCCTTTAATTCCTTCTGCACGGCTGACCTCAGGGCTCCGGTGCCCTTTCCGTGCACCAGGTAAACCCTGGTCAGTCCCGCCAGATAGGCGTCATCCAGATATTTTTCTATTTCCTGCCAGGCCTCGGCAAAGGTCATGCCCCTTAAATCCAGCTTGGTGGAAATCTCTCTGGCCTTGTCCGATACCAGCGCGCCCACCTGAGATCCCCCGCCGCCAGATCTGTCGTTTTCCGCCGGGCGCAGTTCGGCAACCGGAACATTTATTTTAATTATACCTACCTGCACCTGCACCTCTCCCCCTTCCGGGGCAGACAGTACAATACCCTTCTGGTTGAAACGGGGCAAAAAAACCTCCAGCCCGGGAATCATGTCCTGCGTCCGGACTCCTCCAGGCTGGGTTCTGCGGGATATTTTGGGCAGGGTTTTACCCTGGAGAACCTTTAATTGCTCCCGGGCCGCCTGAATCCCGGTTTCCCGCTCCCGGGCGCTTGCACTGGAAAGCCTTTCCCTTAATGCCCTGATAGCTTCCTCCGCCTCCAACCTGGCATCCTTTACCAGCATCCGGGCTTCTTCCCGGGCTTTCTCCAGAATATTATCCCGCCGCTCGGAAAACTTTTGCTCCATCTCCCTGTAGCGAGCCAGTGTTTTTTCCGCCTCCAGGCGGAGCCTGTCCGCTTCCTCCCGGTCACGCTCAGCCTGCTGCCGCTCTTTTTCCAGGTTGTTCATCAGATCCGCCGCCTTAACCAGCTCGGCTCCCATGAAATCCCTGGCCTTTTCCACAATGGCAGGCTCCAGTCCAAGCCTTACGGCAATTTCAAAGGCGTTGCTGCGGCCCGGCTTGCCAATCAGCAATTTGTAGGTCGGCCTTAAGGTGACAGGATCAAATTCTACACTGGCGTTCTCTACCCCCGGGGTGGAGTAAGCGAAATTTTTCAGCTCGCTGTAATGGGTGGTGGCGATGGACCTGGCCCCGGTGGCATGCAGCCTTTCCAGTATAGACTGGGCCAGTGCGGCGCCCTCCGCCGGGTCCGTGCCGGCGCCCAGTTCATCAAGCAAGACCAGGCTTTCCTGCCCCGCCCCGGCAATTATGTCCACTATATTTCTCATATGGGAAGAAAATGTGCTTAACGACTGCTCTATGCTCTGTTCGTCGCCTATATCGGCAAATATCCTCCTAAAAATACCCATCTCGGTACCTTCCCCGGCGGGTACGTGCAGCCCCGACTGGGCCATCAATGCAAGGAGCCCCACCGTCTTCAGCGTTACCGTCTTGCCCCCGGTATTAGGCCCGGTAATCACCACCGTGCTGAATTCCTTGCCCAGGTGGATGCTTACGGGAACCACCTCGCCCCCCAGCAGGGGGTGCCTACCCTGCCTGATATCCAGCACCGGCCCGGCCAGCATTTTCGGCTCCCAGGCGTCAAGCTTCAGGCTATACCTGGCCCTAGCCATGATAAAGTCCAGTCTGCCCAGGGCATCCATGGTGGACGAAAGTTCATCCGCCCGGGCTGCCACAGCCGCGGACAGTTCTGCCAGTATCCTGGCTATTTCCTGCTTTTCCGCCGCCTGCAGCCGCCGCACCTCATTATTGGCCTCCACCACGGCCATAGGTTCGATAAACAGGGTGGCCCCGCTGGCCGACTGGTCGTGGACAATACCCGGCACCTGCGCCCTGTACTCCAGTTTTACCGGTACCACATAGCGGTTGTCCCGCATGGTAACTATGGGGTCCTGCAAATATTTCTGATAGGACGATGAACGGATAATATTTTCCAGCCTGGCTTTAATCTGCGTCTGCTGATTAACCAATCCCCGACGGATTTGCGCCAGAGAGGCCGAAGCCCGGTCTGCTATCTCCCCGCCTGGTACAATGGAATCGTTGATACGCTGCTCCAATTCGACAAACTGAAATAGCTCAAGTCCTATTTCAAATAGCAGGGGGTATTTTTCCTGCCTTTCCAGCAGAAACCTTTTCACCCGGCGGGCGGCGGTAAGGGTCCTGCCCAGGGACAGCAAGTCTTCCGGCTCGAGAATTATTCCCCGCCTGGCCTGTTCCACCTGTACCCGTACATCGTACCAGCCGCCTACCTCCGCCGTGGGCTCCAGGCGCAGCAAATCCCTGCCCTGGGTGGTTTCCGCCTGCAGACGCCTGATTACATCAATATCCTGGTAAGGCTGCAGCTCCAAAGCCCTTTCCCGGCCCAGGGGGGAGACGGAATAACCTGCCAGTTGTTCCAGTATTTTATCGTATTCCAATCTTTTCAGAGTACGTTCATCCATTGGTCTTGCCCCTTATAAAGTAAAGTAATGAAAAAACTTTTGTGTATTAGTAACTGTTCAGTCTAACACTACAGCGTAATATTGCTTATTTCGCTATGCCCGCTACGCTTCGGGGACGCTCGAACCGTCCCCATGGCTCCGCTAACCTTTAAGTTAGGGGTCAGGCACCCAACTTATTAACTTTATAGCCACAAATAAGCTCATGAACCCTACAGAACTCCCCGATAATAGTGACCCTTGGTTATGCCTGCGGGACTGAGGCAGGCTAAAGCCTCTTTGGCGGCAGCGGCCTGCCGCTGTTGAGCAGCTCCCGCTCCCGCATCAAGCACCCTGCGGTATGCCCCCACCGCCTCCGACACATAGGACGGAGATTCCCGGCGGGCCTCAATCCGCAGCGATTCAACGCCGTAAGAGGCCAGCGTGTCTACATCGTCGATCAAACACAAATCACGGGAGTTAAAAATGTGCATCCGGCAAAAACTGTCGGTCTCCACAGGAAAAACAGCGCCGGTCCGGTCTTTCAGGGCCAAGGATTGCCCCCGGCAGGGCACCTGGCACTGGCTGTCCCGGCATGCTCCCCCCAGCAGGCTGCCCGGGGCGCAGTATTCGGTAATCATCAGTTCCATGGCCCCCTGCACCAGCACTTCCACCGGGTAGTGGGCCAGACTGCACACCTGCTCCATAGTTAGCTCCGGAGACAGGGTAACTCTGGAGCAGCCCAGCCCCAGCAGATAATTCAGCGCACTGCGATTTAATACGTTAAACCCGAAATCGGCGCTTGCCGGTATATCCGGAAAATGCTTTCTTACCAGCCGCAGCATGCCTAAATTGCCCGTCATGATACCGTCCGGGGAATGTTCGGCCAGGAGATTGACTTGCTCCAGTATCTGCTCCAGTTCACTATTCCAGGTTATTCTTGGTGTGTAAACAACAAAGCCGCTACCTTTTTCCCTGCAGTAGCTCAAAGCCCCGGCCAAGTCCTCTGCTTTAAACGTGGGTTTGGAGCGAAAATGCTCGGCCCCCAGATATACCGTGTCCGCACCGGCCTTCACGGCAGCCCGGAGGGAGGCGATATCCCCCACGGCCACGGCAAGAAGCGGCCTGCCCCTTTTCTTATCCCGGGGCGTGCTGTATTTTCTCACCGCAGCAGCATACCTGCCGGCGAAAGTTCCTTCCGGCAAAGCGGGGTTCCGGCGGGAAGCCAGCAACAGTCTTTCCAGTTGACTCAGCGCCTCCCGGCGCACCTCATTAATTTCACTGACAGGATATATTACCTCACCCTGAATAGCACAGTCAAGCTCTTCAATAGTAAAGGGTGTATTTCCCAGACGCCCCAGCTTGGACAACAGGAAATCCCTGTCCAGGGGGCGCTTTTGGGCCGGCTGGCCGCTGGAAGGAGTGGCCGCCCGGGAGATCATGCCCCGCCCGTGGTCCATCGTAAGAGTAAGCGGCAGGCCAACCCCGGCCTCTACCCTCAAGCGCAGGGGGATTTTTTTGATGCCTCCGGGAGTGGTAAAAGTTACTTTGGCCCTTTCCATGAGGTCTGCATCGTGGGTTTTAAAAACCCTGTCCCCGGGCCTTATCCTGCCTGGTACGGGCAGCCTGACCACAGCACCGGCGGGAGCTTCTTCCACCCGCCTGCCCTCCAGCAAAATTTCGCCTACCTCGGCGCCTGTTCTACCGCCCTCGCTAACCCAGATCTCCAGGCCGTCACCCTTGCGCAGGGGCTCTTCCAGGGCTATCTCCACCATCCGGTCTTCCCTGTGGCAAGCTTTAACCCGGCCCAGCCTTACCCCACGGTTGTTGGGACGATTGTAGCTCATCATGTCGCTGCCCTGTCTGCCAAAAAAATAACCGCTGGTAAAATCCCTGTTGAATATCTGAGTCAGTTCCCTGCTTTCCTCCGGTGTTACCTCATATGGCCCCCCGGCCAGGGCGCGGTCAATCAGGCTGCGGTATATCCTGACCACCGTGGCCACGTATTCCGGGCGCTTCATCCGCCCCTCAATTTTTAAGGAATTAATGCCGGCAGCGATTAATTCCGGCAGCCGCCGGCTAATATTCAAATCCCGGGGGCTCAGTAGATAGTCCCCCGGGGAAGTGTAACCGGCCACCGCCCCGCCTGCTGCTTCCACAAGGCCGTACTGCATCCGGCAGGGCTGGGCGCAGCGCCCCCGGTTGCCGCTCCTGCCGCCAATCATACTGGACAGCAGGCACTGCCCCGAATAGCAGATGCACAGCGCCCCATGGACAAATACCTCCAGATCCGCCCCGGTGGACAGCTTTATTCTTTCTATTTCCTCAAGGCTCATTTCCCTGGCCAGCACAATCCTGGAGAAGCCTGACTCCAACAACTGCTCCACCCCGGGAGAGTTATGGGCCGTCATCTGGGTGCTGGCATGCAGGGGAAGCTCGGGAACAACCTCCCGGGCCAGACTGGCCAGGCCCAAATCCTGCACTATAGCCGCATCAGCGCCAATGTTTTGCAAAAAGTACAGGAATTTTATGGCGGATTCCATTTCGGTATCCGCCACCAGCGTGTTCACCGTCACATAGACTTTTACGCCGTGAATATGAGCGTACTCTACCGCCTCCACCAGCTGCTGCTGGTTAAAGTTGGCCGCTGACTGGCGGGCGCTAAACATGGTGCCGCCCAGATATACGGCGTCCGCCCCGTTTTCCACCGCCGCCGCCAGCGCTTCCGGCCCCCCGGCCGGCGCTAGTAGTTCAGGTTTATTATTTATTGTCATATCAACCTTCCGGACTGCTCCTTTATGTAAAAAATTTTTACGACAAAGAGAACCGTCCCCTCTGTCGCACTATTTTCTCTTGTGCCGGATCAGGCCCGAGCAGGGGATAATTTCCATACCCCTGGCCTCCAGTTCGTCCAGCAGCAGGTTCATGCCCAGGGAATCACTGGCCATGTGACCGGCGATCACCACGTTGACGTGGTTTTTCTCCGCCTCCTTGCGGTGCTTCTCGCCTATGTGCATGCTCACCAGGGTGCCCACCCCGGCATGGGACAACTTGGCGTAGGCATCTTCGGAGCCACCGGTACCGCCGGTCATGTCCACCATTATTTTGCCCGCCCGGCGCTCCTTTGAGCCCAGTACCAGCGTGGGGCCGGCGCTTAATTTTGCCGCCTCGGCGTATTCCTGCTCCTCTTTCAGCATTTTTATTACATCGCCCAGGGTCTCGGGCTTTTGATCGTCGAATTTTTTCTGTAGGTAGGTGTTAACCATGTTGTCGGCCACGGTGTGGGTGCACATCAGGGGGAAATTCAGAATTCTGGCGGCGTCCACTGCCCGGTTGTGATTCATTGGCAAAATCCCCCGCTTGACCTCCCCTATCCTGGGCGCCATGATGCCCTCGGCAACGTTAATGGGGACCCCAAACTGGGTCAGGGTGTCCTCCTGCAGATGCATCACCTCATAAAGGGCGGCCATGGCCTTGCCTTCAGGGTGATGGGAAAGAATAAAATCAACCGGCCTGCCCTTCTGCACCAGGCGGTCAGCCAGCAGCACTTCACCAACTTCTATATCTATGCCCACCAGGGCGCATTTCACTTCCTTTTCCGGATCTCCCACCAGCAGGCGGGTATCGGTGTAAGGATTGGCCAGGCGGTCGGTGTCGTACTCCTTCTTCTCGTCCTCTTTCATTTCCTCATACTTTTTCTTTTCTTTTGCCAACAGTTTTGTAACAGCCTCCAGCCCCCGGGGATCGTTTTCCATCCCTCTGGCTATGACCAATTCATAGATTTCCCTTATTTTCATTTTATCCACCCCAATCTATCATAATTTATTGCTATTCAGGCAGGGAAGCAAGGGCAAGGAAGCACGAGAACCGTCCCCTTGCTTCCCTATTTGCGGGATATATAGTTATCGCCTTTTATGTAAAACCTCAGGGGCAGTTCCACCCCCTGGTTAATACCCACTCTGGTGGTGGTTACCAAATCGTCCTCTCCGACAGCCTCACCCCTGCACACAAACAGCCTGCCGCCTACGCCCACCACCATATCCTCACCGTTATTGTTGCGGGATATGCCCATGGCCTGCACCAGCATGGCGGGACCCCGGCACAAATCCTTCAATTTTTCTTTTCCCCGCCTGACCTGCATCAGGGGAATGCCCTCCAGCGGCTCCAGTGCCCGGATCAACACCGCCTCCCCCACGCCCTCCCGGGCGGTTACCACGTTGAAACAATGGTGCATGCCGTAGATGATATATACATAAGCGTGCCCGGGCGGACCAAACATAACCCTGTTCCGGGGGGTCATTCCCCGGCTGGCGTGGCAGGCCGGGTCACCCTGGAGATAGGCTTCCGTTTCCACTATCCTGCCGGCGGTAAGTCCCTCCGGGGTATCATGCACCAACACATGCCCCAGCAGTTCCCTGGCCACCAGCACTGTATCCCTGGCGTAAAATTCGCTTGGCAGTATAAATTCCAAAATTCCTCACCTGTTTATCTCGCTAACAGCCTGTAAGACCCCGTCCTCGAAGGTCGGGGATCAACAGGCTGTAAAGCTCTTAGTTGGGGACATTCCTCTGACCCTAGATCCAGGCTCCAAAGAGAGGTGTGTCCCCATACCTTTATGTTCGCTCTAAGGGTTCGGTAGGGGAATAACCCCTTCCGAACCCAAGGCTCACTTATATTTATTGCGCAATATCTCTAATAAATCCGGTAGATCCAGGGTATTAACCACATCCCCGGGCCCAAGCCAGCCCCGGCGGGCCGTGGCCACCCCATACTCCAGTTCATCCATACGCTTCAAATCATGGGCATCGGTGTTGATGGCTATGCTGACTCCGTATTCCCTGGCCAGACTTACATTTTCATCGTTTAAGTCCAGCCGGTCCGGTGAAGAGTTTATTTCCATTATTTTGCCGTGCCTGGCTGCGGCCTCCAGCACCCTTTGCACATCAACGGCGTAGCCCTCCCGCTGGCCGATCATCCTTCCGGTCAGGTGGCCTATAATATCCACATGCCGGTTTTCCACCGCCTGCAGTATCCTGGAGGTAATGGTTTCAGCGTCCTGCTTGAAACCACTGTGCACAGAGGCCACCACTACATCGGCGGTTTCCAGTACTTCGTCCTGCAGGTCGAGCCCTCCCTGGGCCAGGATATCCACTTCAATTCCCTTTAATATGGTAAAATCCTTGTTTTTTTCGTTGATCCGGTCGATTAAGTCGTACTGCTCCCTAAGACGTTCCGGGGTAAGCCCCCGGGCAATTTTCAGTGACTGGGAGTGGTCTGTTATGGCCAGGTAACTGTAGCCCTTTTCCCTGGCCCGGGCCGCTAATTCCTCTATGCTGCCGCCCCCGTCACTCCAGTTGCTGTGTACGTGCAAATCTCCCTTGATCATACCGGTATCCAGCAGTTCGGGCAGCTCATGGCGGGAGGCCAGCGCCACCTCGCCCCTGCCCTCCCGCATTTCGGGAGGAACGTACTGCAGGCCGAGCAGGGTATAAATATCCTCCTCGGATTTGATATTAATTTCCATCCGTCCTGAATCCTTGAAGAGTCCTTCCGATCCCAGTTCCATTCCCCTGGCCTGCGCCAATTCCTGCAGTTCCTCCAGGTGTTTTTTGCTGCCGGTGTGCCAGAACCAGGTAAAGGTGAATCTCTCCGGACTAACCGCCGCTATTTCCACCGGGATACCCCACCATGTCATCACTTTAACTATATCCTGCTGCCGTTGTATAATTTCCCTGGCCCTGGGGTGTGCGGCCATGGCCTCCAGCACCTGGCCGGGGTCCCCGGAGGAAACCAGTATGTTAAGGTCTCTCACCGTCTCCCGCCAGCGGCGCACACTGCCCGTAACTTCCGCCCGGCCAACCCCGGGCAATATTTTTATAAACTCAAGCAATTCCGCCGCCAGTTGCCGGGCCAGACCCAGCAAAAAAATACCGCCGCGCTTGCGCAGAATATCAATATTCCTTATTAATTCAAGTTCAGTTTTGGCGCCCAGCCCCGGCAGCGTCCTGACCCGGTGGTCCCTGGCAGCCTGCTGCAATTCGTCCAGGCTGGAGGCACCAAGCTGTTCGTATAAAAATCTGGCACGCTTGGCCCCCACTCCCGGCAGGGCCATGATTTCCAGCAGCCCCCGGGGGATTTCCCGGCGCAACTTTTCCAGTTTTTCCAGTTTACCCGTGGTCAACAGTTCTACTATCTTAGCCTGAATGTTTTTCCCTATACCGGGTACCGCAGTAAGCCTTTTTTCCCTGTACAGCATCTCCACGGGCTCCGGCAGTCCGGCCACGGTCCTGGCGGCATTGCGATAGGCCCGCAGTTTAAAAAAATCTCCCCCCCGGATTTCCAGCAAATCCGCCAACTCGTAAAGGGACCAGGTAATTTCCATATTATGCACGGTCAACACTCCATGGCAACTTTATTTTATTATCATTTCCCCCGGGTCCGGGGAATAGACAGCCCGGGTAAAAGCATTAGATTGGCTGCGGACATTAAATCGTGTAGTCCGTGGGCAGCAACAAAATAGCTCTTCCCATTGGAAGGAAGAGCCGTTATATACAAAAAAATTTTATTCATCATTTGAATCCTGCAGCAATTCCTCCAGGCTATTGTATTCCTTGCGCAATTTTAAAAATTCATCGGCAATATTTAGCGCTGCCAGAATGGCCGTCTGGGATATGTTCAGCCGGGGATTGCGGGACCTGATGTCCCTCATTTTGTTGTCAACCAGAGAGGCCAGTTTTTCCAGATGCTCTGTGGGTTCTTCCCCTTTTAAATTATACTGGCTGCCGAATATATCCACCACAACCCTGTTAACCGTACCGGACATGGATCCACCTCCACGGTTTTAACAGAGAATATTTCGGCGGATAGCCAGCATATTCCTGCCTGTATCGCTTTTTTTTACTAATTTCTTAACTGCGCTTCGAATTTACCGGCCATGTTTTCCTGAATGGCCTTCAACGGCCCGCTAACTTCATCTTCGGTCAGGGTTCTGTCGTCAGCTCTGAAGGTTAGGGAGAAGGCCAGGCTCTGACAGTCCTGCTTCACCTGCTCGCCGCGGTACACATCGAACAATTCGATTTCCCGCAGCAGCCGGCCGCCAGCCTTTTTAATCACGGCCATAATATCCCGAACCGGCACCTGGAGACTTACCACCACCGCCAAATCCCTTTCTATCCCCGGGAACCGTGGCAGCTGACTATATTTCCCGGCCCTGCCGGATACGGCGGCCAGCACGTTGAAGTCAATTTCCATGGCTACAACCCGGTTGGGCAGCTCGTAATTATCCAACACCCCGGGGTGCACCTCGCCAATTATACCCAGCAGGCTCCCGGCTGCGGTGACCCTGGCCGCCCGCCCGGGGTGATAGGAGGGGTTATCCTTGAGGGGCTCGTAGTATATTTCGTCCACCCCCGACTGCCTGAGCAGAGTTTCCAGAACCCCTTTCATATAATAAAAATCCTTTTCCAGGGCGGGCCTGTTCCATCCCCTGCTGGTACGGCCCATGGCCGCCGCCGCCAAAACCGGTCGCTCCTCGGGCAGCGCATCACTGCCGCCGGGAAGATATACTTTACCCAGCTCAAATATGGAAAGGTTGGTAATTTTCCTATTGGCGTTCCTGTGCAGCACCTCCAGCAGTCCCGGCAGTATGGTGGTGCGCATCACCGACTGCTCCTCGCTGAGCGGGTTTTGCAGGCTCATTACCTGCCGTAGCGGGCTTTCCGGGGGCAGGTTAATATTAGTGAAAGCCTCCGGCGAAATGAAGGTATAAGTAATGACCTCACGCAGCCCAATGGCCGCCATTCTGTCCTTCACCGCCACCTCCAGGGACTGCTCCCTGGTCCTGCCGCCCTTGGTGGAAGCGCCGGAGGGAAGCGTGACGGGTATCCGGTTGTAACCATAAATCCTTGCTACTTCCTCTATTAAATCAACTTCCAGGGATACATCCGGCCTGTGCCCGGGAACCGTTACCATCAGCCCGGCGCCGTCCTTCTGCACACCGAACTCCAGTGAACCGAGGATGTCCGCAGAATCCTCCGCGCTCACCGGGGTACCCAGTATGTGCTCCACCCGCTCCGGTCTCAACACTATGGTTTTAGGAACATAGGGTGAGGGATAGTTATCCACCTCGCCCGGGGCCACCACGCCGGCACCCATATCCGCCAGCAGCCGGGAAGCCCTCCGGGCGGCCCGCAGGCAGCCGGTGAGATCAATACCCTTTTCAAAGCGGGAGGAGGATTCTGATCGCAGCCCCAGCGCCTTGGAAGTTTTTCTGATGCTGATGGGGTTGAACCAGGCTGATTCCAGCAGCACGTTTCTGGTGTTTGCGGTTACCTCCGTGGCCAAGCCGCCCATTACCCCGGCCACCGCCACCGGGCCGCCCGGGTCAGCTATCACCAGCATATCCCGGTTCAGTTTGCGCTTCGCTCCGTCCAGGGAAACAAGCACATCCCCATCCATAGCCCTGCGGACAATAATGTGTCCGTCTTGGAGGGTGTCATAATCAAAGGCATGCAGCGGCTGTCCCAGCTCCATCATCACGTAGTTGGTAATGTCTACCAGGTTGCTGATTGGCCTGACGCCGGCCGCCCTCAAACGCTCCTGCATCCAGCCCGGAGAGGGGCCTATTTTGATGCCGGTGAATACTTTGGCCACGTAGCGGCGGCATAATTCCCCGTCCTCAATGTCAATCTTTACTTTCCCCCCGGTGCTTTCCCCGCTTTCTTCGACGTCCAGCACCGGCAGCCGGAGACTCTGTCCCAGCAGGGCGGCCACTTCCCTGGCCACACCCACCATGGACATGGCGTCCCCCCGGTTGGGGGTCAAATCAAGCTCCAGAACGGCGTCGTCCAGGCCAATGACAGGCTTTATATCCAGCCCCAGTTGGGTATCGGGGGACAAAATCATGATGCCGTGGGCCTGCTCCGCAGGCATGGTCTTGGGGTCCAACCCCAGTTCCTGGCCGGAGCACAGCATGCCCCTGGACTCCACTCCCCGCAATTTCGATTTCTTGATTACCAGCCCCCCGGCCAGGTGCGCCCCCTCCACCGCCACCGGAATTACATCCCCTGTACTAATGTTAGTGGCACCGGTAACTATTTGCAGATCCTCCGGCCCTCCTGCGGTCACCTTGCAGACAGTCAGCCTGTCGGCGTTGGGATGGGGCTCTATGGCCAGTATTTTACCGGTGTAAACTTTTTCTATGCCGGCCCCCTGCTGGTGTACACCCTCCACGGCAATCCCGGCCAAAGTAAGACGGTCGGCCAAATCGCCGGGTGAAACAGGTATATCAACATACTCCTTCAGCCATTTATATGAAACTCGCACTAATATTCCTCCTCGCATCTGGACTACTGCCCTGAAAATAAGTTTAGGGAAATGTCATCCTGAGCGTAAGCGAAGAATCTTGGATTCTTCACTTCGTTCAGAATGATATAAAGTGTCCTGGATTTTTATACTCTGATGGTGCCGGTCGCGGCATGGATGTCTGAATACTGACTACTGAATACTATTGCCCTAAAACTGCTCCAGGAACCGCATATCGTTGTCAAACAGCAGCCGCATGTCATCTATATCGTATTTTAGCAGGGCGACCCTCTCCACACCCATGCCGAAGGCAAAGCCTGTAACCTCCTCGGGGTCGTAGCCCGACATCTCCAGTACCCGGGGGTGCACTATGCCGCAGCCCAGTATCTCCAGCCAGCCGGTATGGGAGCATACCCTGCACCCCTTTCCGCCGCACATGCCGCAGGAAATATCCACCTCGGCGCTGGGCTCGGTGAACGGGAAAAAGCTGGGCCTGAACCTGGTTCTGGTCTTCGGTCCAAACATCTGCCCGACGAAAGCCTCCAGTACACCCTTTAAATCTCCCAGGGTAACCCGCCTGTCCACCAGCAGCCCTTCCACCTGGTGGAACATGGGCGAGTGGGTGGCATCGTCATCCCTCCTGTACACTTTACCGGGAGCTATGATCTTCACCGGCACGGCCGGCGCGGTGCGCTCCATGGTCCTCACCTGCACCGGGGAGGTGTGAGTGCGCAGCAGCATCTCCGGACCGAAAAAGAAAGTGTCCTGCATATCCCTGGCCGGGTGGTCCTTGGGCAGATTCAGCGCCTCGAAATTATAATAATCAAGCTCTATTTCCGGCCCCTCGGCCACGGAGAAGCCCAGGCCGGTAAAAATATCCTCAATCTGGCGGGCCACGGTGGTCAGCGGATGGAGACCGCCGGCGTCAAACACCGTTCCGGGCAGGGTAACGTCTATTACCTCCCGGGATAGACTGGCGTTCCTGGCCATGGCTTTAACCTCGCCCATCCTTTTATCCAGCTCGGACTCTACCCTGGCCCTTATATCATTGGCCAGCTGCCCAATAACCGGCCTTTCCTCGGAGGACAGGGCACCCATACCCCTGAGCACGCCGGTGAGCTCCCCCTTTTTCCCCAGAAAGCGCACCCTTATATCGTTTAACTCTTCCAGCGCGGATGCTGATTTTAACTTCTCCAGCACCCTTTCCTCTATTTCCCGCAGTTGTTTTTGCAAAGCATTCATTCCTCCCATGTTCCGTATTTCCCTGTTAAAATACAAAAACCGCCCCCCTAAGGGACGGATTATTCCGCGGTACCACCCTTGCAACCTGGTCTGCGTACAGGCACATCATAACTCAGCCGGGTACGTGGTGAAAATCAAACCGAATACCCGCTCCCCTTTAACGGAGGGAATGCCGGCTACACCTACTGGCGCCTGCGCACTTTCAGCTGCGGTTCAGGGGTGAATTCAACAGGCCGCATCCCCGAGGAAAGCTTTCAGTCGCGACTTTCCATCCCTTTCAGGAGCCCTCCTTCTACTCTTCCCCTTCACTACCGTTACCTGTATGGTATGTTAATAGAGTAATCACTAATTCAATACCTTAATCTATAATTGCAATCTGACACAATACTCATATTTAGTTATTTTTTATATGTTTAACTACATAAAAAGCTACCAGAATGAATACTGCTACTATACACCGATATTCCAGCGCTTATTTTTCGTAACAGCAAGCTCTATAAAGACAAATCAGTGAAGAACCAGTCTCCTGTAAATCATATAAGCACTAACAGAGCCTGTTGCCTCGAATAGCCTCCAAAAAAATTCGGCGGTTAAAAGCACTTAACCACAACCTTTCATCATTTTTGGGGACCCTTCGCGTATGATTATATCACAAGGCAAAACTGAAAACAAGAAAGATTGCAGAAAAATCACTTGATCACTAGCAATTTTACTGCCAGAAAAGATTACCATTTCCCTGCACTGGCAAGGGATTGTCATATCATATTACGGGTTGGTCGCTAATATATAGTAATGAAAGGATTTTTCCGGGGGTACTGGAATGGTAGTAAAGATAACATACTGGCAGTTAAAAATACTGGGCTCGGTTGCCTTGACGTTCCTGGCCGGCTGGCTGTTCATGGGCCATAACGTGCGGCAGGGGCCCGTCAACACCGGCGCCGGCGGAAGTCTATACGTGGAAATTTCCTTCTGGGCACCCATGAACCACACCAGGGCCATGGAGCACTTTTCCATCTATAGCCTGCCGGGAGACAGGCCTGTAAAGTACAGCAGCCGGTGGATATCACGCAACACCGTGCGCATAACTGTAGATGAAAGCGAATATCCCCGGGGTTTGAGGTATTACTACCGCTTGCGCAAAACTCCGGCCCTAATCCCCCCGTTTACCGTAAGTAGCCGGGGAACTTTCAGTGCCCGGGTGACACCGGAGCTGGTAACCGTGGAACCGGCCTCAGACGTCCCCACCACAGGGCCCATCGTTCTTGTTTTTAATACTCCCGTGGAACCCGGCAGTTTTTACCGCAACGTATCCGTCAGCGCAGCCGGAGAATTCTCCCCCGTAAAGTTAACATGCCCAGGCGGGGCAAAACAATACATCGATTACAGCCGCTGGATATTCAAACCGTCGGCCAGACTGGAATACAATCACAGGTATAGCATAAACATATCCCCCGGCCTCATGTCACTGGGAAACGGCAAGCTAAAGGAGTCCATAAAAAGATTTTTTATCACGGCGCCGGCCCTGGAGGCGCTGGACATATACCCTGAGCCTAATTCACCCAGTGTCTGGCTTTCCAGGAAAATAAGACTGGTGACCAACCTGCCTCTAAAGGAGGCAGATTTAAAGGTGTCGGACGTGGAAGGAAAAACAGAAAAGAAAATGGCAGGAAAGGTGGTTGTGGAGAGCAATAACGCCACCTTTGAGCCGGATGAAATACTGCTGCCGGCAAAGCTTTACCGGGTAAGTGCCCGGCTGCTTTCTGTGCACGGAGAGGAACTGAAGATAGATTATCATTTTAACACCACCAATCTGGGAAACCAGCGCTGGCTGGACGTAAAGCCGGGGAACCCATGCGTAATCAAGGTTATGGAAGGCAATAAAACACTGAAAAAATTTGATGGCTGGCTATCCCTAACGGAGGATAAAATCCCCCGGGTAACCATGTACGAGGAAAAAAGAGGCAGCTCACTGGAATTTAACCCGGAGCAGAAAAACCCCATACCCTACATAAGATTAAACGCCGATATTATGCTGCACCCCCTGCCCGGGGCGGGTGGTGACGACCACGGGCAGATAGGACTGCCCCGGGCATACGCCTGCATATATCTGAACAGGAACGAAATCAACTGGATAATCAACAATATGCCCTTCAAAATAATGGCGGTGGTGCACTGAACTAAGTGGAACTTCTCTGGCGGGCCATCTCATACAACATGATGGAGGCGGCCACTCCGGCATTTAGCGACTCCGCCCGGCCTGGCATGGGAATGCCGGCAGTGATGTGCTGGCAGCGTATAAACTCACTGGAAGGTCCCCGGGCCTCACTGCCCACCAGCAGAGCCACGGACATGGAAAGATCCACCGCCGTCATAGGCAATTCCGCCTCCGGATCGCCCAGCACCAGGGTAATTTCATGTTCCCCTAAAAAACCGGCTATATATTCTACCTCCAGATTAGCCAGCACCGGCAGGTGAAAAATAGAGCCCATGGTGGAGCGGAGGACCTTGGGGTTGTACAAATCCACCGTGCCCCTGGTGAGCATGACCCCGTCTACCCCGAAGGCATCGGCGCTACGTATGATGGTGCCCAGGTTGCCGGGATCCTGAACCCCATCCACCACGACCAGGGCGGCACTCCGGCTGGGCACTTCCCGCAGTAAGCTCTCCGGACCCCAGCCGGGCATAGCGGCCACAGCAATGATGCCCTGGGGAGACTCCGTCTCCGCCAGTTCATCAATAATGGCCTCGCTTACCTCCACCAGCCTGATCCCCCCGGATTTGAGCGCACCTGTCAGCTCCTCCCGACCGGGGCCGGCAAACCCTGGCCCGGTCAGCACCACCTCTAGCGGCCAGCGGGAATTAAAGGCCTCCTCCACAAACCTGACACCTTCCACCACAAACTTTTTTTCCTTTTCCCGCTGACGACGCCTGGAAAGCTTTTTGATACTTTTTATCAGCGGGTTTGAGCTGCTCACAATAGGCTCCATAAGCATTAACCCCCCTCACAGCAAAAAAGCACGGTGCAATGACCATGCTTTTAATATCTGCCGGTAAAGTATTGTTTAGCTAATTTTGGCCTTGGCAACCTGCACCAGTTGGCCGAAGGCATTGGCGTCGTTGACAGCCATATCGGCAAGCATTTTGCGGTTGACTTCCACGCCTGCTATTTTCAGGCCGTTCATAAGCCTGCTGTAAGATATGCCGTTCATGCGGGCGGCCGCATTGATGCGGGCTATCCACAACTTGCGAAATTCCCTCTTCTTAGCCTTGCGGTCACGGTAGGCGTAAGTAAGCGACTTCAATAACTGCTGGTTGGCAATCCGGTACAGCTTGCTCTTTGAACCCCGGTAGCCCTTGGCCAGCTTCAAAACCTTTTTATGTCTATGACGTGAGACAACACTGCTCTTTGCCCGTGGCATAGTATCTCCTCCTCAATCTAGCTTCAAAAATATTAGCGCTTCATATAAGAAAGGCTTAATACGGCAGAATACGCTGCAACTTACGGACATCGGCCTCGCTGACCCCTACTGCCTGCCGCAGATGGCGTTTGCGCTTGGCGGTCTTTTTACCCAGAATGTGGCTGGCAAAGGCATGGGAACCTTTAAATTTACCAGTGCCGGTTTTTTTGAATCTCTTGGCGGCACCACGGTGTGTTTTAATTTTTGGCATGATTATTTCCCCCTCTAGTCCTGTTTAACATCTAGTTTTGGCGCCATAATCATAATCATGTTCTTGCCCTCTAGTTTGGGATACCTTTCCACGTTAGCCAGTTCTTTTAGCTCGATGGCAAGCCTTTCCAGAAGCTTCTGGCCAAGGGCCGGGTGTACTATTTCCCGTCCCCGGAATATGATGGTCGCCTTAATTTTGTCGCCGTCTTTTAAAAAGCGGGCGGCATTTTTGGACTTGACGTTAAAATCATGATCTTCAATGTTGGGGCGCATTTTAATCTCTTTTACGCTAATAATGCGCTGCTTCTTTTTAGCCTCTTTATCCCTTTTGCTCTGCTCGTATTTATGCTTACCAAAGTCCATCACCCGGCATACGGGAGGCTTCGCCTGGGGCGCAATTTCCACCAGATCCAACTGTTTTTCTTCGGCCAGCCGTAAAGCATCCCGCAGGGGCATGATGCCTAACTGGTTGCCCTCGGGGTCCACCACCCGGACATCTCTGGCGCGTATTTCTTCATTAATGCGGACATCTTTGCTGATACATATCACCTCCCTGGTAAAATAAAAAGCGGGTGGAATCCACCCGCAAAAAAGGCAAAAGAAATAGATTTCTTTCAACCTGACCATGCTGACAGCCCCGGGCGTCGCATGGTGAGAAGCGGATGGCTTCTACTTGTAGGCATATAAACCAAGATGGATTATAACACAACACGTAAAACAAGTCAAGGCATACAGTATTTGTAACCGTTCAGTCTAAGGTCCAAAGTCCAAGGTCAAAAGTCACCTAAAAGAACTTTCGACATTTGACTCATACTTGAAAGGACTGCTGAATAGTTACCATTATTTTGCATTAAATTATTAACACTGCCTGGTATTTATCTCTGCGCTGATATCCCGGATAAAATCCACCACCGGCCTTGCCCCCAGGTCCCCTTTGGAGCGGTGGCGCACCGAGGCCGTGCCGTTTTCCGCCTCCCGGTCACCCAGCACCAGCATATAAGGTATCTTCTGATTCTGTGCCTCCCGGATTTTGTAGTTGACCTTTTCATTGCGGTCGTCCAACTGCACCCTGACACCGGAGGCGTCCAGCCTGGCCGCTACCTCCCGGGCGTAGTCCAGATGCCGGCCGGTAATGGGCAGCACTATAGCCTGCACCGGGGCCAGCCAGGCGGGGAAAGCACCGGCGAAGTGCTCGATCAGTATACCGATAAACCTTTCGATACTGCCAAAGATGGTGCGGTGAATCATCACCGGGCGATGCTTCTGGCCGTCTTCCCCCACGTAATTAAGATCGAAAAGTTCCGGCATCTGGAAGTCCAGCTGGATAGTGCCGCACTGCCAGGTCCTGCCCAGGCAGTCCTCCAGGTGAAAGTCTATTTTGGGGCCGTAAAAAGCGCCGTCGCCCTCGTTCACCCTGAATTCCATGCCTACGGTCCTAAGGGCATCCTCCAGGGAGGCAGTAGCCATTTCCCAGATTTCATCGGAACCAATGGCCTTTTCCGGCTTGGTAGAAAGCTCTACCTTGTACTTAAAGCCGAAAATGCGGTAAATCCTGTCCGTGAGGTTGATTACCCCTATTATTTCCTCCTTGACCTGTGAGGGCAGCATGTATATGTGGGCGTCATCCTGAGTGAAGTTGCGCACCCGCATCAGACCGTGCAGCACTCCGGACATCTCGTGCCGGTGCACCAGCCCAAGTTCCGCCATGCGGATGGGCAGCTCCCGATAACTGTGCAGACTGCTTTTGTATATTAGTATGCCGCCGGGGCAGTTCATAGGCTTGACCGCGTAGTCAAAATCATCAATTTTTGTAAAATACATGTTCTCCCGGTAATGGTCCCAGTGGCCGGACTGCTCCCATAGGGCGCGGTTTAATATGATGGGCGTCCTTATTTCATGATAGCCGGCCTTCTTATGCTCTTCCCGCCAAAAACTTTCCAGCTCGTTGCGCAGCACCATGCCTTTGGGATGAAAGAACGGGAAGCCCGGCCCCTCCTCCTGCAGGCTGAAAAGGTCCAGCTCCGCCCCCAGCTTGCGGTGGTCCCTGCGCTTGGCCTCCTCGATCCTGAACAAGTGCTCCTCCAGCATAGATTTCTTGGGGAAAGAGGTTCCGTAAATCCGCTGCAGCATTTTGTTCTTTTCATTGCCCCGCCAGTAGGCCCCGGCCAGATGGGTCAGCTTCAGCGCCTTCAGCCTGCCCGTGGAGGGCACGTGGGGTCCGGCGCACAGATCGGTAAAGTCCCCCTGGCTGTAGCAGGAAATAGCTGCCTCCTCCGGCAAGTCGTTGATCAGCTCTACCTTATACTCCTCACCAGCCTTTTGAAACATATCCAGGGATTCCTGCCTGGACATGGCAGCTCTTTTGAAGGGCAGGTCGGCCTTGATGATGTTTTCCATTTCCGCCTCTATTTTAGCCAGCTTTTCCGGAGTAAAGGTCTCCGGAGAATCGAAATCGTAATAAAACCCGCCGGCAATGGCCGGGCCTATGGCCAGCCTGGTGCCGGGATAAAGCTTTTGTACGGCCTGGGCCAGCACGTGGGAGGTGCTGTGCCGGAACACCTGGCGACCCTCCTCGCTGTCAAAGGTGAAGAACTCCACCGCCGCATCGTGGTCCAGCGGCGCAGTCAGATCCACAAGCTTGCCGTCTACCGAAGCCACCAGCGCCTCCTTACCCAGCCTGCCGCTGATATCCTTGGCAATGTCCAGCAGGGTGGTGCCTTTAGTGTACTCCCTTACCGAACCGTCTTTTAAAGAAACCTTGACCATATACATTACCTCCAACTTTCATCCTGTGATAATATTTATTCCCACGGCCCCCGGGGGCAAAAACAAAAAACCCCGGTCCTTAAAAGGACGGGATTCTCCCGCGGTTCCACCTTGATTGGGCAAAATAATTAAAGCCCCTCTCACTGACGGTATACCGGCCGTCACCCGGCAAACCTTAACGCCCACGCACTAAATGGACTTTCCGGCCCGCGGCTGCTGGGGTGGTCTTCGATTCGTTTCAGTCTGAAAACGCTCCCAGCCCATGGCGCTTTCTCTCTGGTATGGCCTTTTGGTACGAACCTACTGTCCCCGTCATTACCTGGATATTATACACATTTGTATTATATTGTAGTGATGGGGCGGTTGTCAACAGAGGGGAGATCACGTTAGGGTAGCTGTAGTCGTAAAGTTATTCAATCTGGCCAATCCAGGTCGTAGTACGAAGATCATTTTTCAATATTGTATAAGTGGCCTTAGAAGATTTGCGTTAATCGGCAAACAGCTTTGGTGGGTTTTTTACAACTTCTTCCTCCCACCACCTAAGTTGAAGTGATATGAATTCCGAAATTAAGATATACCTTAAAGACCGGAGTAAAAATCCGGTCTTTTCTTATTCTCAGAGGCTGGCTAAAAATTTGGCCAGCTTTTTACATTGTTCGGGTTTGAGATACCTGGCCTCGTTAAATAATAACCGAAGGTGTTCGGGAATCGATTCTGGTTCTTCAACAAAAAACTCGGCCAAACTGATCCCCAGGCATCTACAAATTTTTTCCAACGTATATACAGTTGGCCACTTCTTTCCAGCTTCCAACGCACTAAGAAAAGACTGGCTAATCCCTGACTGTTGAGATAACCGATATTGGCTGAAGCCTTTTAATTCCCTTAGAGTCTTAAGACGGGACGCCAAGTCCATTACTTTCTATTCCTTTGTTTTAATTTAATAGCTTTGTGTGATATTTATAAGTGCGAGTTTTGCCAGATTGCTTGTTTTTTCAGTTTATGCAATCAGCCGGAAATTAGTGAAAGGTAAGCAACCTGAGCGCCCAGTGAGGTTCTGCCGAGGATGCCGTGGTGTCTATGCTTCCCGGCCTTCCTTATGGCATCCTTGTTCCGCTCCGTTCTGTATCCCGGATAGTGCGTCGGAAAATCTTCCGCCGGACTGAAGGGAAAGTCTATGTATATGTGGTTTTATTATGACCCCGAAGAAATCCCCGGGGTTTTGCTTTGTTTTTTACAATTTCCCATGATTATACACGAAATTTTCATTTCTTTTTCAGTGTTATTTAAGGAACGGTGGCTAAAATACAATCAATCGGTGCACCGTTAAAATAAAAATAATTCTCAAGGGGGTTTCCTATTTGAAATCTAAGAAATGGCGCATTGGAGCCGTTCTACTGACGATGGTTATCTTGGCCGGAACTGTGACCGGTGTGGCCTTTGCCAATTCCGACCAAACTGATAAGCCGGATTTAAGTGCTGTATACCAGAGCTTTGTATCAAAATTTGCGGCCAATCTTGGCGTGAGTGAGGATAAAGTAACAGCTGCCCTGGATGCCACCAAAAAGCAAATGCTTGATGAAGCTGTGCAGCAGGGCAAACTTACCCAGGAACAGGCCGACAAAATCGCGGACAATGAAGGTTTTGGATTCGGCGGATTAGGTTTTGGACACGGCAGGGACCATAATTTTATGGGAAAAGACCGGAATCTTGACAGTTTGGCAAGTGTGCTGGGTATAACAGCCGACCAACTTAAAACCGATTTTGAATCAGGGAAAAAGATTCAGGATATTGTTACTGAACACGGCATGACCATGGACCAATTTCACCAAAAGATGCAGGAGCTTAGAAAAGATGAAATTTCCAAAGCAGTTACGGATGGAAAGTTAACGCAGGATCAGGCCAACAAAATTCTGCAAAAAATGGAGCAGCGTCTTAATAACGCAACCTCGGACAGCACAAATAATCAAAACTAAAATCGGTAATACCTTTATCCTTCAAACCCCACCTTTTCCGGTGGGGTTTTGTTTTCTCCAGACTCAGAAATTTTCATATGTTCTTAGATCCTACAAGCTGAAACCTAAAAGTCAGAAAACACAAGGGCTGAGGCGCTATAAAACCTTGCAAAAAATCTAACAAAAAAAGAGGAACACCACTCAATTTTGGGGAATTAGTTAAGAAACCCCAAAAACCATTCCCAAAAGAGGTGAGCATTTGCATATAGCTATAATCGGCAACAGCGCAGCTGGTCTGACCGCAGCCCGCACCATAAGGAAAATAAAGCCTTCAGCCGGTATTACCGTTATTTCCGATGAGTCCGGCCCGGCTTACGCCCGCTGCCTTATTCCAGAGATTCTGGCCGGGGTCAGGGATATCCCGGGTATTGGCTATGCCACGCAGCAATTCTATCAGGATTATGATATAAATCTCAGATCCGGCATAAAGGTTTCTTCCATAAATGCAGTTAATCATAAACTCAAACTGGAAGGAGGACAGGTCATAAAATATGACCGTCTGCTAGTTGCCACCGGGGCTTCCCCGGTGCAGCCCGGATGGCCCGGGTCGGATCTGCCGAGTGTTTTTACCCTGCGCACAGCCAGTCAGGCTGTCATGATTAGAAAAATGGCCATTGACTGTGCCTCAGCAGTTGTGGAAGGCGGGGGTCTTGTCAGCTTGAAAGCTGCCTATGCGTTAAAAAAAAGAGGCGTCAAAGATGTTGCGGTGATTGTTAGAAGCCCGCACATATTAATGAAACAGCTGGACAGGGACAGCGCCGGCCTGGTGGAAAATGATTTAACCAGTGTAGGTATCAAATTTTACTATGGCACCGGCCTGGCAGCTGCTATACAAGGCCCCCGGGGCGAGTTACAGTCAGTTGAACTGGAGGATGGCCGCCAGTTGCCCGCAGGGCTTGTGGTTATAGGGAAGGGAGTGCAGCCCAATTCGGAATTGATACGCAATGCCGGTGGAAAGATTAACAGGGGGATTTTGGTAAATGAATACCTGGAAACCTCGCTCCCCGGAATTTATGCCGCCGGAGACTGTATTGAAGTAACTGATTCCGTAACGGGCGCACAAGTTGTTTCGGGACTCTGGACGCTGGCTGTGGAACAGGGGCGAATCGCCGGCTGCAACCTGGCCGGACAGGCCAGAAAATACCCGCCCCCCCTTACCAGGCTTAACTCAGCCCAGTTCGGTTCAGTACCCTTCGTTTCAGTAGGTGATGTGCAGGGAGGGGATGAACTGGCAGTCTATCAAGGCGCCGGGGTGTACCGTAAGCTATGCTTCAGGGACAACAGACTTACAGGCTTTATAATGGCAGGCCTGGTGGACAGGGCCGGAGTGTATACCTCGCTGGTTAAGCAGGCTAAAAAGCTTTCGGCACCGTTAAAAGACAGGCTTATTAACGGAAAGGTAACAGGAGCTGACATATTGCCCATTTTAACAAGGCAAGGAGGGATACAGTGAAAGAGGTTTTAATAAATGCGGAACGCTGCCTGGGCTGCCGCTCCTGTGAAATTGCTTGTGCAGTAGCCCATTCGGATAGCAAAAACCTTTTGGGGGCGGTCGGAGAAACTGATATTCCTATAAAAAGAATTTTCGTCCACCAGGCCGGCAAAAGGAACATCGCACTTAGCTGTCGGCACTGCGAGGAAGCTCCCTGTATAGATGCATGTATAGCCGGTGCCATGCACCGTACCGCTGACGGCCTGGTGGACAACACCGGCGGCACGGGGGAATGTTCAGGCTGCTGGATGTGCGTTATGGTCTGCCCGTACGGGGTAATTCGTAGTGAAATTGACCGCCGTCTGGCGTTGAAGTGCGACCGTAAATGCATGGATGAATCGGCAGAGCCGGCCTGTGTGCGGGCCTGCCCGACAAGGGCGCTGAAATTTGTAGTGGTTGATGAGTTCAGCAGGGACAGGAGACAGCGCTTTTTGGACGCCATTGGCAATGAGTCTGTATAAAGGGAGGGTTTTGGTATGTCTGACAAGAGCGTAGATCAGTCAACTATTAAAATGATAAAAAAAGCAAAAAGCGATGGTATAGAAACAGTATGGGACCGGCTGGCCGCTCAGGAGCCCCAGTGCGGATTCGGACAGCTGGGTATCTGCTGCCGCAACTGCAACATGGGGCCGTGCCGTATTGACCCGTTTGGGGACGGGGCATCCCACGGGGTTTGCGGGGCGAACGCCGACACCATAGTAGCCCGCAATCTGGTCCGGGCCATAGCAGCCGGTGCTGCGTCCCATTCAGACCACGGTAGGGGAATCGTCTCCACACTTTTGGCATCAGCCCAGGGCCATGCCCCGGACTACCCGATTAAAGATGAGGCCAAGCTAAAAGCCCTGGCGGCGGAATACTCCATTGCCGTTGAGGGACGTTCAGTGAAAGATATCGCCCTTGATCTGGCCGGCCAGGTACTGGATGAATTCGGAACAAGGAAGGGCTTTCTTCAGTTTGTCAATCGGGTTCCCGAAAAGAGAAGGGCTTTATGGAACAGTTTAGACATTACCCCCCGGGGCATAGACCGTGAAGTTGTTGAAAGCATGCACCGCACCCACGTGGGAGTGGATAATGACTACGTGAGCCTTATTCTGCAAGGAATGCGCACAGCGCTAAGCGACGGTTGGGGGGGGTCCGCCATCGCCACGGAGCTGTCCGATGTTCTTTTCGGAACCCCCAGTCCAGTAAAGGGCACCAGCAATCTGGGTGTATTAAGGGAAGACCAGGTCAATATAATACTGCACGGGCACGAGCCTACCCTTTCTGATATTATCGTACATGCCGCCAGGGATCCGGAGCTTTTGAAGGAGGCCCGGGAAAAGGGGGCCGCAGGCATAAATATCTGCGGCATGTGCTGCACTGGCAATGAGATACTGATGAGGCACGGAGTGCCGGTGGCAGGAAACTTCCTGCAGCAGGAACTGGCCATCGTGACGGGAGCTGTGGATGCCATAATCGTGGACATCCAGTGCATAATGCCCTCCCTGCCTCAAGTGGCAAGTTGCTATCACACCAAAATAATTTCCACCTCGCCCAAGGCTAAGTTCCCGGGGGCCGAGCATATCTCCTTCGACGAGCACAACGCCATGAACACCGCCAGAAAAATCGTCAGGCTGGCCGTGGAAAACTATTCCAACCGCAGTCCTGAAAAAGTCAGTATTCCGTCCGACCAGATGGAGTACATGGCCGGGTTCAGTGTTGAGGCTATTCTTGAGGCCCTGGGAGGCTCTCTTAATCCTCTGGTTGACGCCATCAAGTCAGGGTCAATCAGGGGAATTGTCGGCGTTGTCGGCTGCAACAATCCCAAGTACAAACAGGATTACAGCCACCTGACCTTTGTCCGTGAGCTGATTAAAAATGACATTCTGGTGGTGGGAACGGGATGCGCTGCCATAGCCTGCGCCAAGAGCGGGCTGCTGCTTCCCGCTGCGGCCAGTGAAGCGGGTGAAGGACTGCGTTCAGTATGCCGGAGCCTGGGTATCCCGCCGGTTCTACATATGGGCTCCTGCGTGGATATAAGCCGGATCATGCAGGTTGCTGCCGCTGTAGCCAATGTCCTGGGAGTTGATATATCCGACCTGCCCCTGGCCGGGGCTGCCCCCGAGTGGATGTCGGAAAAAGCCGTTTCCATCGGCACCTATGTGGTAAGCTCAGGTATATTCACAATTCTTGGCACCATTCCACCCGTTCTGGGCAGTAAAAATGTGGCCGGGCTTCTGACCAGCGGCGCAGAAAAGGTTGTGGGCGCGGTATTTGCCGTGGAAGAAGATCCGGCTGCCGCCGCATTGCTGGCTATCAACCACATCACCGCAAAAAGAAAAGCCCTGGGACTGGGCTAATGCGACATGGGAACGATTCTCTCTTCGCATTAGCCCAGGCAATGCCTTTCATGCAGAGTGTCTCTAATAAAAGGAATATAAATATGAGGCAATAAAAAGTCACCCCTGCCATTGCTTAATGGCAGGGGTGACTTTTTTACATACTGAATTCTGACTACCTGAATAGTAAAGCCTATTGTCCTTTAAAATTGGGTTTGGCTTTAGCTAAAAAGGCTGATATACCCTCGTTTTTATCGTCAGTAGCAAATATTACACCAAATAAATCTGCTTCATGTAACAACGCTTTTTCCATATCCATTTCCAGTCCTTCATTTATTGCCTCTTTAGTCAGGCTCATAGCTACAGGACCTCTGGAAGCCATTAATTCAGCCTTTTTCAAACAAAAAGGCATTAATTCTTCAGGAGCTACCACGTGGTTTACCAGCCCTATTTTGAGTGCAAAAGCGGCATCATATATATCGCCTGTAAGCAGCATTTCTTTGGCTATTCCCGGGTTAACTAATCTGGTTAGTCTTTGTGTTCCACCAAAACCGGCAATTAGTCCAAGAGCAACTTCAGGTTGGCCAAACTTTGCATTGCTACTGGCTATTCTCATATCACAGGCCATTGACAGCTCACATCCACCACCCAGGGCAAACCCGTTAATTGCAGCAATAACTGGTTTTGAAAGATTTTCTATTTTAGAGAGGACTGATTGTCCAAACTTTGCAAATTTTCTTGCCTCCAATACCGACAGGCTTTGCATATACGAAATATCAGCCCCGGCAATGAAAGCTTTTTCTCCTGCCCCAGTTATAATTAGCACCCTTATGTCATTATCTTGCTCTACTTCCGATATAGCCGCACCTAACTCAGTCATTGTATCATAGTTAAGAGCATTTAAGACTTTAGGCCGGTTAATTGTTATAGTTGCAATATTACCTTCTTTTGTTAAAAGAATATTATCCCATGCCATTTTAAAAACCCCCTCCTTATTCCTGAGTTATAGATAAGTTTGATCATAAGTTTATAAATATACACTAAATACTATCAGTTACTGAATTTTTCCCTGATATAATTAATAACAGTTTGCATTGTTGTACCAGGGCCAAAAAATTCTTCAATACCAGATTTCTTAAGTTCAGGTATGTCTTCATCGGCTACAATGCCACTGCCCAGTACAAGTATATCTGAGCATCCCTGATCTTTTAGGCCTTCAACCACAGGTGGAAATAGATGCAAATGTTCTCCAGAAAGACTGCTTAAAGCGATCACATTAACATCTTCCTGCAGTGCTGTTGATACTATCTGCTCAGGCGTCTGCAGCAAACCAGTATATATTACCTCCATACCGGAATCCCGCAGAGCCTGCGCCATTACTTGGGACCCGTGATCGTGACCGTCCAACCCCGGTTTTGCCACCAGTACGCGTATGCGTCCAGTCATCATTTACCCCCAGCTTATTATATGCCCGGTCTTACTCCGCTATTCAACTTTAATAAGAACTGCATCTCCCTGAGCAGCGCCGCTACAAATCGCCGCAATACCGTAACCGCCTCCCCGGCGGCGCAGTTCATAAGCAAGTGTCATCAGAATTCTAGCACCGCTGGCGCCGATAGGATGTCCGAAGGCTACAGCTCCTCCATTTACGTTAACTTTAGTGCTATCCCAGTTGCATATTTTGGCACTGACCAGCGTTACAGCAGCGAAAGCCTCATTTATTTCAAACAAATCAATTTGATCTACTTTCATACCAAGTTTGTTTAACAGTTTATTAGTTGACAAACCTGGAACTGTGGCAATATACGATGCCTCCTGGGATACTGACGCATGTCCTATAATTGTTGCCAGTGGCTTCAAATTCAATTCCGCTGCTTTCTGGTCAGACATTATCACCATTGCTCCGGCACCGTCATTAATGCCCGGTGCATTACCCGCTGTAACAGTGTTTTCAGGGTCAAATACAGGCTTTAACCGCCGCAATGCTTCTAAACTTGTATCTTTCCTGGGGCCCTCATCAGTGTCCACAATTTTTGGGTCCCCCTTTTTCTGGGGTATAGCTACCGGAATTATTTCATCTTTAAGTCTTCCGGATTCCATCGCACTAATTGCATATTGATGACTTCTTAATGCCCATTCATCCTGCTCTTCACGGCTAACCCCGTACTCCTTGGCTACTACCCCTCCGTGAATGGCCATATGCCTGTCATAAAAAGCGCACCACAGTCCATCATGCACCATTAAATCGATAAACCGGGCATCCCCCATCCGCACTCCCCAGCGGCAGTTTACGAAATATGGCGCGTTACTCATACTTTCCATACCGCCTGCCACAATAGTGCTGGCATCACCACACCTGATCATCTGATCGCCGATGGTAACCGAACGCAAACCTGATGCACAAACTTTATTTATCGTTTCAGAAGGTACTTCCCAGGGCATGCCTGCCTCACGGGTGGCCTGACGGGAAGGAATCTGACCGCAGCCCCCCTGCAAAACCTGGCCCATAATAACATTCTCGACAGAAGCCCCGTCCCCCAGTCCAGCCCTGTTCAGAGCTTCCTTGATAACGATACCTCCCAATTTAGTAGCCTTAATTCCGGAAAGCCCGCCATCAAATTTGCCAAACGGAGTTCTTGCCGCGCTTACTATAACTGTTTTCAAAATATTTTCCTCCATTTTTTAAGTGATTATCATTCAGTTTTTTAAGTGATTATCATTCAGTACAGATCTATTCCAGAGTCATAATAGGTGTTTCGGGATTGACTACATCCCCAGGAGACGCAATAATTTCTTTTACCACACCATCAGCAGGAGCAAATACTTTCACAACCATTTTCATGGCCTCTAATGATGCAATAGCATCATCTTTTTTAACTTTATCACCGGTTTTCACATCTACTGAAATAAGTTTTCCTACCATGGGTGCTGATACGTTCACGCTCATTATTATTACCTCCTAATATTCATTTACCCTGACCCAAAGATTCGTCAAAGTTATATTTGAGAGCAATATATTGCGTCTATAATGTGTTAAATATACTATATGCTGTATACAAAATCTACTTTGACGGACTCCTCTACCCTGACCTATGTTCCTCTGCTAAAACCCCTAGCTTATTAAATGACTCTGCCTGTTATAGAAACGACTAAACTTAATATATCAGTATCAAAAAACAAATACAACACCAATCGCCACAAACACCGCATTCACAAATTTGATCTACACAAACTCCCCCTTTTTATATGTATTTATGCTACTCCTATAATACAGAGGGTTATAATTACTGGCTTTTTATGATCAGCCAAGTGAAACCCTGCTTTATTATAAAAAAATTTCTGTCATTGTTTTTCACTGCTTAAATACTCTGAGGCTTTAGTGAATGCATATACAATTTGGATCTCTCATGGTAAGCATCATTTATTTTTACAAACAAGTCTTTTTCTTCATCTGTAACATACCGGATAATTTTAGCCGGTACACCCATTACCACAGCGTATTCAGGAATTACCCTTCCTTCAGGAACCAGTGCTCCTGCTCCTATTACTGAACCCTTACCAATATGAGCGCCGTTTAAAATAATTGCACCCATGCCGATAAATGCATAATTATCAATCTTGCACCCATGTATTATTGCATTATGCCCTATGGTGACATGCTCTCCTACTTCAACATCCATTTGCACCGGTAGTTTGGCGCCATGGATTATGCTTCCATCCTGAACATTGGTATAGCGACCAACTTTAATGTTTGACACGTCGCCCCGTAGAACACAATTAAACCATATACTGGCCCCTTCTGATACCTGTACCCTACCTATTACTAAAGAACCTGGGGCGATATAAGCGTCGGGTGATATGTCAGGAGAATATGGACCCAAGGAATAGCAATTCATGACAACAGACTCCTCCAGTATATTACTCAATTAACACACTTAACAACCAGGATAAAGTAAAAAAACTCAGTAAAGTTGTGAGTATGATTGAACTTGAAGTAACATCTGACTCACCTTCAAATTCAATGGCAAGAAGCATATTATTAACTGCTGTCGGCATTGCCGCTTCGAGCAGCAATACATTAACTAAAATCTGGTTTTCCGTTTTCATGATAAAAGAAAGAATAAATAATGCCAGGGCGGGCGAGATAATTAGACGAAAGATGGTCACCCCCACCACCAAACGTATATGTTTTAGTTGTTTTATTGACTCCAGTTGTAGACCTAAAAGAACCAGCATAACAGGTATCGCAGCTTCGCCCAGCATTCCGGTGGCAGTTATCACCATCTCCGGAATGTTAATCTCTGTTATTCTTAATATCGCTGCTAACAATACCCCATATATGGTGGGCAGGTAGAGTACTCTCTTCATCGCCAGCAAACGGTTAGCAGAACTCTGACCTCCCCAGTACACCCCCATAGTATTAAACAAAACCAGCTGGGTTACCACAAAAATTATAGCTCTTTCCATGCCGGCTTCTCCAAAGGCAAAAAGAATAACCGGCAAGCCATAATTTGCGCTGTTCATAAAAATAGAACTTAATATTGCAGAACTCTTAATGCTATGGGACATGGGAAATAAATAAAGAACAACGGCCATCAATAAAAAACTCAAAACAAAATGTATGATTGTAAATATAATAATCTCAACTGTTTCACCGGCAGTAAGTTTTATTTTCATTAACCAGCTGAATGTAAGGCACGGGGATAATATATAGAGTACCAACTGTGAAAGGGGTCTCACTTCTACCCGCAGAAACCTGCCCATAATTGTACCCAGGGATATACATAGTAAGATAGGAAATAGTATATTAGCTATCTTCATTTTTCATATGAATAATCAGTTTTTCAATTTAACCTTTTCAATATAAATAGCACAGTCTGGGCAGATATTTTCACATAAGGTACATGCTCTACATCCCTTTTCATTATGGCCGGGCTCAACGGACGGTGTACCGAAAACTCCTAACACTTTGGACCATCCAAGATTATTGACAGGACATTTCTCAATACATAACCCGCAGCCTTTACAAAGTCCGGGGAAAATGTATATTGCTGCTTTCCCGCTCTCAAACCTGATACTGCTATAGTCCACTTCCTAATGAACCCTCCCATAAAAAATAAAATGCACTTCTCAACCAGTTCCATGCCCCGCTGCAGTGCTATATACCCTCGCCAGCCAAAGCAATTTTTATCAAATTGCTTATTGTTGTCCACCCTCTGATGCAAGTATTTTAAATTCCCGTACCTTGAAATATTTGGTCATATCTTCCTCAAGGTACTTTAAGGTAGCTTTTGCATCGGTACGCCAGTTTGTAGGACAAGTGGACAGTACCTCCACAAAAGAAAATCCATTGCCGTCCATCTGGTTTCGTAAAGCCTTCTTAATAAAGTCCTTCAACTGACGAACATTGGCAACAGTCCCCCTGGCCGCATACGCTCCTTGCTTAGCAATAGCAGTCACCATTTCCGGACCCTGGATGGGATAACCTGTTTCATTTATGTCCCATAATTGGGGACATTCCTCGGCCCCAAAGTTGGCACCAAATAGAGGTGTGTCCCCTTTCCTCTTATAAGGACTTGTTTCGGTTTCCTGGCCTGGCAGTGTGCCTGGCGCCAGTTGACCTCCCGTCATACCATAGTTAGTGTTATTGATAATAATGGCTACTATCTTTTCATTTCTTATTGCTGAATTCATCAGATGTTGAAAACCAATGGCATATCCCCCGCCATCACCCATATAAGCTATGCCAATCAATTCAGGATTTGCTCGTTTCAGCCCGGTTATTACAGGAGTTGTACGACCGTGATGAGTCTGTACAATATCAACGTTAAAAAAATCCCAGGCCTTTAATGAACAGCCCATATCACAGCCAAATACTACCTTGTCCTGAATACCCAATTCATCAATAGCCATCCCCAATGCCTTGAGGGCCAGCCCATGACCGCAACCCGGGCAAAATTTATGCGGCTTGCTTTCCTTACGCCAGCATTTTGGCATTAAGGGTTTCACCATCATCAAGCTAATCCCCCTTTAATGATTATGTCGACCTTCTCAATAATTTCCTCGGAGATTATGCCCATGCCAGGCTTAGCTATTGTTTCTATCGAAGTATTACACCCGTATATGGCATCCTTAACAGTTCTTGCCAGCTGTCCCAGTGCAGATTCCACCACCAGAAGCGTTTTAGCCTTTATAGCCCTGTTATATAGCTGTTTTGAAGGAAAAGGGCGTAGTGTGATGGGACGGAAATACCCTACCTTATGTCCTTTACTACGCAATTCAAGGACTGCTTCCAGAGCAGTCCTGCTAACGACACCATGAGCAACTATAATGATTTCCGCATCTTCAATATACTGCTCATCATATTCGGTTATTTCATGTGCAATTTTATCAAATTCTTCTGCGTTTGCCATAATAACATTATAGAGTTCTTCCTCTGTATTATAAGCATTTCTTAGATGTACTGGAGCACGGTCAGCCCCCGGCACTCCTTGCTTACCTAAAATTTGCTCAGTGGGAACCGTATCAATTCCCCTGGCCTGCGGATCATACATTACAAAGGATTCTCTCATATTAACCTGATAACCGTCTCCCAGAACAAAGGTAGGAAAGCGGTATTTCCAGGCTGTGTTAAAGGCTTTAATAGTATAATCAAACAAATCCTGGTGCGTAGCCGTGGAATAGACTATTCTCAAGCCCTCGCCTTTGCCGCCATAACATGTTAGATTCAACTCCTGCTGGGAGTAATTAGCAGTGGCTGTTGACGGCCCTCCTCGCTGTTGCATCACGATCACCATAGGCAGGCGCATCATTTCAGCCATTGAAACAGGCTCCTGCATCAGGGTATTCCCCGGCCCGGCTGTACTTGTAAAAGCTCTTTTCCCCGCCAGCACACCACCGATTGTGGTAAATCCGGCTGATAATTCGTCCTCGGTTTGCAAAAATCTTTTTCCAGCCTTTGAAGCCAGTCTGGTCCAGTAATGCATTATTTCATTTTGAGGTGTCATCGGATAGCCGTACATTATGTCAGCCTGGGCAGCTATCGCTGCCCAGGCTATCACCTCATTACCGTTCATAAAGGCTTTTTTTTCACCTTCAATCAGGTTTAAACACATGCTTTTTTCTCCTGATGCTACGAATATGCAGTATACAGTTTAAATGATTAAAGAGGAATATTACCGTGTTTTTTCCAGGCTAAATCTTCCGTCTTATTTTCAAATATTTTCAGTGCACCAATTATCCTTGCTCTTGTTTCATTTGGTTTAATAACATCGTCAATATGATGTTTAAAGCATGCATCGTATGGATTGGCAAATTTATCTTTATATTCCTGAATAAGTTGATTTCTTGTTTCCTCAGGATTTTCTGAGGAAGAAATGTTCTTTTTAAAGATTACGTTAACTGCGCCCTCAGGACCCATTACTGCTATTTCTGCTGTTGGCCAGCTTAATACCAGATCAGCCCCCAAATGTTTACTGCACATTCCAATATAAGCTCCCCCGTATGCCTTCCTCATTATAACAGTGATTTTGGGAACTGTTGCTTCAGAGTATGCGTATAGCAGCTTTGCGCCATGTCTTATAATCCCTTTATATTCCTCCTGAGTTCCTGGCATATAACCCGGAACATCAACCAGCGTTAATAAGGGAATATTAAAAGCATCGCAAAACCTGATAAACCGGGCAGCTTTATCTGAACTGTTGCAATCAAGTACACCTGCCATGAATTGGGGTTGGCTTGCCAGTATTCCTACGCTTCGACCAGCAATATGCGCAAATCCTACCACCATATTCTTTGCGTATTCTTTCTTAACCTCATAAAAGTCACCGTCATCTACAATAGCCTGGATGATCTTACTGACATCCAATCCTTCCCTCGGGTTATCAGGAATAAGCAACTCTATATCCTGATCCGGTGTTTTCGTATCACGAACATCTATCTGGGCCGGCTTTTCCCTGTTGTTTTGCGGAATATAAGCCAACAGTCTTCTTATCTGCTGTAGACATTCTTCCGGGTTGTCCACTACAAAATCAGCATTGCCCGCAACCTTGGTCTGTACATCGGCTCCCCCCAGTTGTTCCATGGTTACATCCTGACCCATTACCTCTTTAACAACCGCAGGTCCCGTGATAAACATACAGGCATCTTTGACAATATATATAAAATCAGTTATAGCGGGCGAGTAAACCGCTCCTCCTGCACAAATGCCCATTATGGCAGTAATCTGCGGGATTACCCCCGAATAACGGGTGTTCCTGATAAATATTCCGCCGTATCCCGCCAGCGCATCAGTACCTTCCTGAATTCTGGCTCCGGCCGAATCGCATAATCCTACAATGGGAGCTCCAGACTTAGCTGCCATATCCATGATATTCCATATTTTTTTTGCCTGGGCCAGCCCTAGAGAGCCGCCCAAATTAGAAAAATCCTGGGCATAAACATATACAGTCCGGCCTTGAACATCACCGTATCCGGTTACTACGCCATCACCAAGAGACCCTTTCTTCTCCATGCCGAAGTCTACGCAGCGATGTTTTACAAACATGTTAACTTCAACAAATGTGTCTGGATCCATAAACTTCCGGCACAATTCCCTGGCACTGATTTTTCTTGAGGGCCCGGTTGTTTTCTCAGCTGTAGCGCTTTCCCTCATTTCATCCAGCTTCTGCATTGCCTCGGTTATCAATTAAATATCTCCTTCACATAATAATTTGGCTTATATCATGCGCTCCTGTCCTTCCCAGTAGGGCTTCTTCAGAATACGCTTTAAAACTTTACCAGTTGCGGTGCGTGGAAAATCATCTCTCATTTCAATTGTCCTCGGCCTCTTATAACCGGCCAGAGAATCTTTGCAGAATTCCAGCAACTCCGCTTCCGTAGCCTGGGCATCTTCTTTCAAAATAACCATAGCCTTAACCTCTTCACCCCATGATTCGTGGGGGACACCTATGACTGCAACCTCTGAAACTGCCGGATGTTTAATTAAAACTTCTTCAATCTCAGCTGGATAAACATTTTCTCCACCACTTATGATCATATCATGTTTTCTGTCTACCAGGAAATAGAACCCCTCTTCATCTACAAAAGCCATATCTCCTGCTGTTGACCATTCTCCGTCAATGGACTCCCTGGTCTTTTCAGGGTCCTTAAAATATCCTATAAAGGCTGAAGGAGCTTTTGCCCACAAAGTCCCTCTCTCATTGGGCTTGGTAACAAGATTCCCCTCTTCATCTATAAGTTTAATGATAATGCCAGGGTTTGGTTTTCCGATACTGCGCACTTTTCTTAACTGGTCCTTGTGACGCAGAGTTGTAAGCGCTCCTGTCTCTGTCGAACCGTAACCTTCACTAAAGCGTGCATTATTGAAAAACTTCAGTGCTGCTTCTTTAGTCTTGGTCAGCAAGGGAGCTGAAGACGAACCCAGGGATGTTAAAGAATCCATGTTGTATTTATTTTTGGTCTCCTCCGGCATCTCCACTATTCTCGTAATCATGGTCGGCACCATAGATGTTGTGGTAACCTTTTCCTGATCAATTATTCTCAATACATTTTCCGGATCAAATTTACCCGATGGTAAAATAACATTTGTTCCACCCATCCAGCAAGTAATTAGTGTGGCCCATATGCTGTTGGAATGACAGATTGGCATAATCGCTAAAAAGACCCTTGCGCTCATGTCAACCTTGCCTGAATTACGGACTAAGGCATTTTTTATAATTTCTAGGTTGCCTCTGGTTTGAATCATGGCTCCTTTTGGAAAACCTGTGGTACCCGATGTATAACCCAGATAAAATAAATCTTCCTCATTCTGGTCTACGTATGGCTCAAAATCAGGCATACCTTCCAACAGGCTTTCATAATTGACCATGCCCTCACTTGCTTCACCAACAACGATTACGTTACCGGCAACATTGGGAGTATTCTGAGGATTAAAATCCTTCACAAATTCAGCACCAAGAATTAAACCAACAGCATCTGAATTATTAATTATATACTCCCTTTCATTTGGAACCAGGCGGAAATTAATGGGAACTGTAACTATATTTATACGAGCCAGAGCATGATAAATCTCCAGAAATTCTATGCAGTTATATAAAACAACTGCTACTTTATCTCCCCGTTTAAAGCCCCTCTTGGCCATCCCGTGCGCCAACTTGTTGGCTCTGGTATTCAACTCGGCATAAGTAAGCCTTGTTTCCTTCAGAACCACTGCCACTTTGTTCGGGTTACGCCAGGAGTTAATTCTCAAACCATCTGCTAAATTCATTTAATCTCCCCCATTTTCTTAATAAAAATTCGATAAATCCGGCGTTTCTGCAAGCTTTATCAACTCAATTATACCGCCCCAGACTGCGTCAGACAAGGTTGAGTTGCTCAGATGCTTGTTTTTGGCCGGGTTTACCATATTATTACATTTTTAATAGTTTAGATCGATATTTATCTCGCTAACAGCCTGTAAGACCCCGTCCTCGAAAGTCGGGGATATACAGACTGTAAAAGTCGAAACCCTAAAGGGAGAGTTCAGCTAACGAAATCAGAGATTTCGAGCTTCACTTTTAAGTTCGCTCTAAGGGTTCGGTTGGGAATAACCCCTTCCGAACCCAAGGCTCACTTATATTAAGAATTATCGTCATACTTATGAAACCCTCGGCCAGTTTTACACCCCAGCCATTTGGACCTGACATACCTTTCAAATAACGGACAAGGCTTGTACTTATAATCACCGCTGTTTTCATACAATCTATTGAGTAATGCCAGGCATTCATCAAGACCTATTAAATCAGCCAGCGATAACGGTCCAATAGGAAGGCTTGCTCCCAATCGCATAAAATTATCGATTTCTTCGGCATTGCTTACACCTTGCATTAGACAGTAAACAGCCTCATTTATCAATGGCATAATTATTTTGTGTACTATGTTGGTAGGATAATCTTCAAATTCCATTACTTTCTTATCCAGACTCAGGGCAAAATCCTTAATTATCTGTACAGCATCATGGTTAGTAGCCATATTTCTAATAATCTCAACAACGTCTCCCCTGGGATCAATGTGCAATCCAACAACATTCGCGGGCCTCTTTGTTTCTATGGCTATTTTCATTAAATTAAAATGAAAACTATTGGTTGCGAATATTGTTTTAGGAGAACAAACCTGATCTAAAAATTTAAATAAGCCAATTTTATAAATCAGGCTTTCCTCCGTAGACTCTATAATTATATCAGCTTCATAAAAAACCTTCAGGCTCTGATCTTTCTTTAACAGTTGTTTTTTTCGGTTATTATAACGGAAGTCTTTTATAGAAGGGCCAACAGCATTATTGATTATAGTCTGCATAGTATCGCTCATAACATCAAAGCTGTCCATAACGATACCTGTTGATTTAGCTTCTTCAGCCAAATTCGAGCCTATGTTACCATCAAATATAACTATGGCCCGACTTATATGCATACAGGATTCCCCTTTCATAGTGAAAACCCATATAATCCTGTACAAGACCCATTACCATACACCGTTTTAAACGTTTTCCACAACCATTGCAGCACCCTGGCCCCCACCAATGCACAAAGTGGCAAGACCATACTTGCTGTTTGTCCGTTTCATTCCATATAAAAGTGTCACCAGTACCCGGGTGCCGCTTGCTCCAATGGGATGCCCTATAGCTATAGCTCCCCCGCTAACATTGGTTTTGTCAGACGGCAGTTCCAACCCTCTCATAACTGTTATCGCCTGGCTGGCAAATGCTTCATTAGCTTCAATCAAATCCAGGTCCGCAACAGTTAAGCCTGCCGCAGCCAGTGCTTTGCGGCTGGCCGGAATTGGACCCGTACCCATATAAGCAGGATCAACCCCTGCTACAGCTGATGATTTAATTACAAATAATGGTTTGATATTTAATTCCCTGGCCTTTTCCGCCGACATTACAACCACAGCACCCGCGCCGTCATTTAACCCTGAAGCGTTTCCTGCTGTAACAGTACCGCCTTTTTTAAAGGCTGGAGGTATTTTAGCCAGTGCTTCAATTGTTGTCCCCCGGCGAGGAAACTCATCGGTATCAAACATTACCGGATCACCTTTTTTCTGCGGTATGGGTACAGGAATAATCTCGTCCTTAAACTTGCCTGCATCTATGGCTGCTATTGCCTTTTGCTGACTGGCTACCGAGAAAGCATCCTGCTCTTCCCTGGAAATCCCATATTTTTCGGCAAGGTTTTCCGCAGTAATACCCATGTGGTAATTGTTAGTAGCGCACCAGAGCCCGTCTTTGATCATCAAATCAACTAAATTACCGTCACCCATGCGGTAACCCCAGCGAGCCTTTTCCACCAGATAAGGCGCCGCACTCATGTTTTCCATCCCACCGGCTACTACAATATCGGCATCACCCATGGCAATCAGGCTGGCAGCGGTTGAAACGCTTTTTAGTCCCGATCCGCAAACAATATTCAATGTCCAGGCTGGTATTTCCTGCGGCACCCCGGCCATTAAGGAAGCTTGTCTGGCTGGATTCTGCCCCAGGCCGCCCTGCAGAACGTTGCCCATAATGACTTCATTCACCTGGCCTGCCTCAATGCCGGCACGTCTGAGACTTTCCTTGATAACCAGTGCGCCCAGGTTTGCAGCAGGTATATCCTGCAGGCTGCCCCCGTACTTTCCTACCGGCGTACGTACTGCGCTGACAATAACTACTTCTCGCATCAATTAACCTCCTAAAATTTTATTGCCATTTTATTTTAAAGCCCTTATATTCATCGACTAATTCCCAGCGGTAACTATCACCCTGAAAATTAGTCAAACTAAATGTTCCCTTTTGAACTTCATCGATAGAAGGCAGGTTAAGTATTAGCTCATTCACACTGGCTACCTCCATGAATCCCATTTCTTCCCAATGATCTGATTGAACAACATCTCCTACCATATAGTGCCAGTTCGTGGTCAGTGCAACCAGTGCGCCCTCGGTGCCCAAACCCTGCATAAAGAGATTAGCAATCCTCTGAAATATATATTCTTTGTCCAGGTGCACCAGGGATTTTGCAGTCATTTAATGCACTCTCCTTTATAAAGCTACAGGCTACAATCCTCATTAAATAATATATCAAGAGGATCAACCGGCATAGGCATATCATCTGCCGACTGGCATAGCACATTTCTCAAACCTGCATCATGAAGTATTTGCACAGCATTATTTGTATCATCCTCCGTAAAAGGCGCCAGGTCCCTCTTTCTGAAAGCAGGCTGATATTCAATTAAATTAACTGGCACCTCCGGGTTAATACCGGCCAGTTTTTTACCAATTAGATAAAGCTCCTCAGCTGTTACTAAATCTTTATGATATGGAATACCTACTACCGTAAACAGTCTTCCCTCACATTTTTCCAATATATAGCCGATGCCCTGCCATGTATTGTCCATATACCTTTCTGCAACAGCCGGATCATTAATGCCGGTAAGCTGCTGGAAGCCTTGCAGCGTAGCGCCTTTGATATCCGGACTAATGTCCGTTAAGCCTGCATCTATTAAAGCCTCTATATAATCACTGGTTAATAGGCTTCCATTGGTATCCAGTTGTATTCTTAAATGATCTGGGGCACGTGTAGATATTTTATTGATAAATTCCAGCAGCCACCTGCGGTTTAAGGTAGCCTCCCCTCCCGAAATACCAATACGGTTTACGCCGGGTCCACTGGTATTAATAAACAACTGGTGAACAAGCTGGTCCGGCGTTGAAGGCCTATCGACATTACTGTATGTCAAGTTCCAGTTATGGCATGCCGAACAATGCATATTACAGCCGTGCATAAAGAATGACATTTCCTTAATACCATATATTTTTGCCATTTCATGAACGTTTTTGTTTAATACTGTTACAATCCGTTGCGGAGGATAGCTTTTTATAACGGATTGATCTGTAATAATATCCATGCCATCTTCAACCGGAGTCACGCAGCTTGGCTTTATAACACCGTTCACCACTACGTTACATTCACCGCAGCCACCGGTCCCACAAGGTGCATGAATGCCTTCCTCTCCATGGAAGTGGTCCAGATTTATTTTGTAACCAATAATCTCAAGCGCTTTGAGAATGGTAATATTCTCGGAGACCGAATACTCTATGCCATCTATAGTTACTTTTACTGTATTTCTTTGATTAGATACTTCCACTAATTCCCGAGCGGTATTAGGACAGCTAATAACACACGCACCGCAACCAGTGCATTTACTTCCCCACTTGCATGCAAAATATTTACAAAAGCCGCAATCTATACAATTGCTGTTAGCCCTGGCTACTTGCATTATTGTCACTAATAGTCACTTCTTTCTGTCAGTTTTACCCCCTCCATTAAATGGAGGGGGTAAAACTTTATAATAATCTTATGACTTCATTTCATCTTCGGTATAAGGTTCCCAGGGATCCGTAGTTGCCATCTTCGGCAAATCTGCCAGACCGGGGAATACACCTGGTTTGCCCCAGATGGCCCGGCGTGCTGCTTTACCACGCTGCGGCACATCTACCCAGGGTATGTGAGCATACATCAGGCAGTATACCGGTGAGGTAACAGCTTTGTTAACAAGGTGTTCATCCATCATGCAATTCAACACGGCCGGCTTGCCGCTTTCTGCCGCTTTAAAGCAGCGGTCCAATGCCGCAGTGAAATTCTCATGCTTATCTACCATTTCACCATAGCAGCCCAGTTCCTCAGCAATTTTGTGCCATCTAACTGCCGGCTTGCGCTCCTGCCCCAACTGCATCGATCCTTGCCATTCAGTACCCTTGCGATCCTGTTCACCAAGAGCATCCCAATTAGGTCCGTACCATGCATATTTCATACCGGGCATCCAGCCGTTATTCTCTGTCACGAGATATACGATGGGAAGATTATAGCGGGATGCTGTTTCTATTTCTATTCCAGCGTTACCCATACCAGAGTCACCCATCAAAGCAAGAACGGGAGTTTTATCACCCATTTCCAGCTGCGCTATGGCAGTGCCGATAGCCATGGCAACGCCGTGACCAACCCCGGCCTGCTCGGAAGAACTCAGTAACTGGGAGTGACGGGTAGCTTTAAGATAAGGCATTACATAATCCGACATGGTATAACCGTCAATCATAATGCGAACTTTGCTTTCATATTTTTCTTCGAGATAATCGGCTATGGCCTGGGAGAGATATCCGTGATGCATAACATTTTCCTTTTTATATTTCGGGTGTTCAAAGCCGAAATACATAGCCTTATCCCTACGCCGCTTCTCCGCATCCTTATTTGCCTGCTGGATCTTGCTGATCCACTCGTCCCTGCCTGCCGGCGGCTGCAGGTTGTTGGCCTTAATATAGTCAATCATTTGCTGGGCAACTATCTTTGGACTGCCCACTATGGCTGTGCTTGTGGGGATGTAGGTCCAGATTTGGTTCACGGTTTCGTTAATCTGTATCGTCTCCGGCCATCCTCCGCCGAAACCGTCAAAGAACCCGACCTTAACTCCAACAGGAATCATTACTTCAATTTCATTACGGAACGGGGGGAGACCACGGTAATAATAGTCATGTTTTTCAGTAACAATGGCCCTGCCGATACGCCTGGTGGTAAAAGGTATTTTGGCCAGGTTAACCAACTCAGTCAATTCCTTGGATGCATCAGCCCAAGTGGCCCCGTCACCAAGAATCATGAACGGTTTATCTACTTCGTAAAGCCTTTTTACCGCTTGCGCTACATCTTCGGGAGCACCTCCACTGGCTAAGGGCTTGGTAGTATCTTTACCGCGCCAATCGGGAATCCAGGTAGCATGATCGCCCCACAGACCCCACCACACTTTATTTTTCATATCATCCTGGGTAAAGAGGCAGCTTACACCCAATTCCATAACTACCGGGCCCTTGGGTGCAGACTGGGCATCTTTAAATGAACGGGTGAAAAACTGTTTGATGGTGTTAGGATATGTTATACGCTGGGCCCACTTGGATATGCTGCCCATTAATTCACAGGCATAGCTTTCCTGAATGGTATTGTATAGCTTATCATGTTCAATTTCGTGACCACCGCATATAAATATCATCGGTGAATTACTGAGGTTTGCCTGCTGTACAGCACTAACTGCATTACCAACACCGGGTCCTACTGTGGCGTAACAAATTGCTGTTTTACCGGTAATTTGCGCATAAGCTTCACCGGCATAGACAGCATTTTGCTCGTGCAAGAAAGTTATAGTTTTTATTCCAATACGACTGATAGCATCAATAAAGTGCCAGATATGTCCTCCTGGTACCCCAAAAGCTACTGTTACGTCGTGCTCTTTCAGTGTCTCTGCAACCCACATACCAGCGTATGGGTATAATTCCCTGGTTCCTAGCTCATAGCCAAGACTCTTTTGAGCTTCCTTATCAAACTCGACACCTAGTTTTGTCACCCTGAAAATACCTCCTTTATTAATATGGAGTAGAAAAATTTTTTCACTGCGTTTGCATACATAGCCCTACTTATCAATAAGAGCTCTTATATACCCTGAATCAGCAAATACCCAAACCGCAATAACTAAATCCACGCGCCTCATTATTTTTATTAATTCCCGGCATTCCAGGTTGTTATTCGATAAATTATAAAAATTCTGTATAATTATAATTTATCAGTAATCAGTCAGAATCTTTACTGATACTCGAATTAAAATATAATGAGGCTAAAAACCCTCCTTTCTTTTAAACTAATTACGATTAGGACATTTGTCCGGCTAAAAATCTCTTAGTATCGCAGTATTCCTTGCTTTTTTGGGCATCCCCACCTTTCACAAGGACAAAAATGGTGTATTGGGGACTTTCCGGTATAGGCGGGATGGAAGGAGCCCGTAGGGCGACTGGAATCCCGCCTATACCGGCGGCGCGGCCTGGGGGACCGTCCACGCCCCCACTTGCCCAGGTTCATTTTTTAGGAATACACCCGTGCGGACATTTGTCCGGTTAAAAATCCTTGTTATTACTGGGTTCTGGGGAGCACCCGGTGCCGGTGTCCGGACATATGTCCGGTGCCTGCCCGGTTTCAAAAAGCTCCGGGTGATGGTGCTTGATTATCTCCAGGTGCTGCTTCACTACTTGTTTACCCCGGCCAGTGAGATGGCTGATTTCGGTTATCTCCATCCCCCGGCGCACAAGAAATCTTATCCGCTCGTAATCTTTAATGTACCTGTCTACGGCTTCCTGACTGTGGTTGACCTGGCGGGCAATATCCGGCGGGGCAACTTTCTTTTCGTACAGATCAAGAATAATTCGTTTATGGGTGATTCCGGGACCCATGTCCAGTTTGTTGCCTTTGATTGGTATAACTACCTGGTGCTCTTCCTGGTATTCTTTAATCCGCTTGGATATGGACATGGGTGACCTGTTTACCA